>CAKKRM010000263.1 GCA_919902735.1 Anaerolineales bacterium
TAAAACAACGCCATGAATTCAGAACCACGTCAAGCGACTTTGCAACAACCATAAGAAGCAGGGGGTATGGCGCAAAAGTATCGGTAAATTTTCGGCTACCGCCCTGCGACCCCGTTCCATCTTAACGCAAAGGTGCAGAGACGCAAGGAAAAAGCGTTAAATCTTAGCGGCTTGGCGGCTTGGCGTTAAAATCTCCCCTGGTTTTGCGCTATACCCAACAACCCTAAAACAACCTTGAAAATCTGGAACTATGGTTAAATTCAACAGACCTGAGCCATGAGCTTCATCTACCTCCTTATCGAATTTCTCGACGAATTAATTTACGGAATCGGCGAAGCCGCCTGGCCGCTCATCCGCGATGACCTGCACCTCAATTACGCGCAGATCGGCCTCGCCCTGTCTCTGCCTGGGTTTCTCGCCAGCTTCATCGAACCCTTCCTCTATGCCATTGCAGACACATGGAAGCGCCGCGCCGTCATCCTCGCAGGCGGAATCTTCTTCACCATCTCGCTTGCCCTCACAGGCATTAGTTATTCCTTCCTCTTTTTTCTTTCATCGTACATTTTGTTCCATCCGGCCTCGGGCGCATTCGTCAGCCTTTCACAGGCTTCCCTCATGGACTTGCACCCCGAACGCCGTGAACACAACATGGCGCGCTGGACCTTCGCAGGCTCGTTTGGCGTTTTCATCGGTCCCATTCTATTGAGCATCGCGGCGTACATCGGTTTTGGCTGGCGCGGCATGTTCATCGGGCTGGCGCTGCTTTCCACGCTCATCCTCGTCTACGCATGGAAGCGCATCCCAAACGACTCAATTACCAATCACCAATTACCCAACTTTACAGAAATTCTCAACCAATTCAAATCCACCTTCGCCGCCCTCAAAAACTGGAGCATCGTCCGCTGGCTCATTCTGCTCGAATTCTCAGACCTCATGCTCGACGTGCTCTACGGCTTCCTCCCGCTCTACTTCGTGGACGTGGCTGGCTTCACACCCGCGCAAGCCGCCCTCTCCGTGGCCGTGTGGACGGGCGTCGGTCTGCTCGGCGATTTTCTGCTCATTCCCCTCGTCGAACGTATGAAAGGCCTCGACTATCTTCGCATCAGCGTTATCATCGAACTCATCCTCTTTCCCCTCTTTCTGCTTTCATCACAAGCGTGGCTCAAACTTGTCATCATCGCATTCATGGGCTTCTTCAACTCAGGCTGGTACGCCATCCTCAAGGCAAATTTATACGAAGCCATGCATGGTCAAAGCGGCGCGGTCTTAACTCTCGACAACGTTTCAGGTTTATTTGGTAAACTCATCCCCTTCGGCATCGGCCTCACCGCTCAGGCCTTCGGCATCGGCCCCGCCATGTGGCTTCTGCTCGCCGGCCCAATTGCACTTTTTATCGGAATACCAAAAAGGTTGCAGGCTGAAAGTTGAAAGTTGCCTTCACCTTCAACCTTCAACCTTCAACTTTCAACCTCCAACTCATGAACACATCCATCTACATCCACATCCCCTTCTGCAAACACCGCTGCGCCTACTGCGACTTCAACACCTACGCAGGCCAGGAAGATTCGATTCCCGCATACGTAGATGCCTTGATTCGAGAAATCGATTTTGTAGCGAATCAGCGAATCAAAGAATCAGCGATTCAACTACCCGGCTATTCGACTAGCCAACTATCCGACTACTCGACTATCCACACCGTCTTCTTCGGAGGCGGGACTCCTTCGCTTCTTTCCGCGCCGCAATTTGATTCCATACTACGGGCATTACGCTCCGCCTTCACATTCACCGCAGACGCAGAGATCAGCATCGAAGCCAACCCTGGCACGATCTCACCCGAAAAACTGACAGCCATCCGCAAGTCTGGAATCAACCGCATCAGCTTCGGCGTGCAATCTGCCAACACCGAAGAACTGCGTATGCTCGAACGCATCCACGATTTTTTCACCGTCATCGAAGCCGTATCCACTGCCCGAAAAGCAGGCTTCGATAATCTCAATCTTGATCTAATCTACGGCCTCCCCGAACAGACACTTGCCTCATGGCAGACCACCCTTCAACGTATCGTTGCCCTGCACCCTGAGCACATCTCCGCCTACGCGCTGACTCTCGAGCACGGCACTCCCTTTGGACGCTGGTCATCGAAAGGCCTGCTGCCCCTCCCCGACCCCGATCTCGCCGCCGAAATGTACGAATACGCGGAAGAGTTCCTGGAAGCGAATGGGTATGTGCATTATGAAATATCCAATTGGGCGAAGAACAAGGATGAAGGAGAAACGATGAAGGATGAAAAAAACATTCATCTTTCATCCTTCATCCCTTATCCTTTTTTCGCCTGCCTCCACAACCTGCAATACTGGCGCTCCCTCCCCTACCTGGCCTTCGGCGCCGGCGCGCACGGATACGCCAACGGCTACCGCTATTCAAATGCCCTGCGAATCAAAACCTACATCGAGCGGGTTTCAAGTTCCAGGTTCCAAGTTCCAGGTTGTGAGTTTCCTTTGTCACCTGCGGCGGTGAATCAGCACAAACAATCGTTGAAAGATGACATGTCTGAGTACATGCTGAATAATCTCAGGCTAACGAATGCCGGGGCTTCGGAATCAGATTTCAGATTAAGATTCGGAAGCGGGCTTTTGGATGTCTATCCAAAAGAAATAGAGGAATTAATCCATAATGGCCTGCTGGAAAAAAAGACTTCCGAATTCTTTGAGAATTCGGAAGTCTATCGGCTTACCAAACGCGGAAGACTATTGGGAAATCAAGTCTTCATGCGGTTTGTGTAACGTATTCGTCTTAATTTAAACGGAACGTCCCGAAGGTTTCCTTGAAAGACCATGCTCAGTCAATCAAACCTTCGGGACGGTGTTGTATCGGCCGCTTACTTTTTCTTCGCAGTTTACTTAATCGTTTTCTTCACAGCCTTCGGGCGATGTTTGAGCGCCGCATGAGCCGCGGCCAAACGCGCAATCGGCACGCGGAAGGGGGAGCAGGAAACGTAGTTGTTGCCGATTATGTGACACCATTCGATGGAGTCTGGGTCGCCGCCGTGTTCGCCGCAGATGCCCACTTCCAGGTTGGGACGGGTGGCGCGGCCTTCGGTGATTGCCCATTGCATGAGCTTGCCCACGCCATCGCGGTCAATGGTTTGGAATGGATTCTTTTCCAAAATTCCTTGCTGCACGTAGGTGACAAGGAAGTTGCGTTCGGCATCGTCACGCGAGTAACCATAGGTCATCTGCGTGAGATCGTTTGTGCCAAAGGAGAAGAACTGGGCTTCTTTGGCAACTGCGGCGGCAGTTACGGCGGCGCGCGGGATTTCGATCATTGTGCCAAATTTATATTCGAAATGGACGCCTTTTTCATGCATGACCGTCGAGCCGATCCGTTCGAGGCGCGGCTGGATCCATTCCAATTCCTTCACTGTGCCCGTCAGCGGAATCATGATCTCTGGCTTCACTACGATGCCGCGCTTGGTGCAATCTGCGGCGGCTTCGAGGATGGCGCGCACCTGCATCTCGACGATCTCCGGCATGGCAATCGAGAGACGCACGCCGCGCAAGCCCATCATCGGGTTGGATTCGTGCATGCCTTTGATTGCGGTCAGCAGTTCTTCTTTGGCTTTTAAACCTTCGGTTTCGCCTTTGACGCGCATCGTGATGACTTCTTCAAATAGTTTTTCCTCATCAGGCATAAACTCGTGAAGGGGCGGGTCAATCAAGCGAATGATGACGGGATACCCATCCATCGCATCAAAGAGACCGTCGAAGTCCTTGCGCTGATACGGCAGGAGTTTATCGAGCGCTTCGGTGCGTCCATCGCTTGTTTCGGAGAGAATCATCTGCTGAACAATCGGCAGGCGTTCAGGCTCGAAAAACATGTGCTCGGTGCGGCACAGGCCGATACCCACCGCGCCATACGAGCGGGCGCGCCGCGCATCCTTGGGATAATCTGCATTTGCCCAAACTTGCAGGCCGCGGGTGGGCCAGCCTTTGGGAGCAACGCGCAGATTCTTGCGCGCGCAAATCTCGTCCGCCCATTTGAGCAATGTCATCAGGTCAGTCTGTTCTTCAAGCGAAGGCGTGGACATTGGAATTTTACCGACGAAGACCTGCCCGGTTGTGCCATCCACAGAAATCCACTCCCCTTCTTTGACAATTATTTCTCCAACGTTCATAAGGCGCTTCTCAAGATCGATCTTGATCGCAGACGCGCCCACCACGCAAGGGATGCCAAACTGACGGGCAACCACCGCCGCGTGTGACGTTGCGCCGCCTTCGCTGGTCAAGACGCCTTTGGAGGCGATCATGCCATGCACATCGTCCGGCTTGGTGAAGGGACGCACCATGATCGTATCCTGCTTGTGTTCCTTTGCGAACCGTTCAGCGGTATCCGCGTCAAAATAGATTTGTCCAACCGCCGCGCCAGGGGAAGCGTTTACGCCCTTCGCAATGAATGCGCCCGATTTCTCTGCGGCCTGCTTGGCTTCTTCATCAAATTGCGGATGCAGGAGCGTATCCACGTTTTCAGGGGTGATGCGTTCCAGCGCTTCTTCCTTCGTGATCAAACCTTCCGTTGCCAGGTCAACCACGATCTTCACTGCGGCTTTTGCAGTGCGTTTTCCGTTGCGGGTTTGCAGCATCCACAGTTTGCCGCGCTCGATGGTAAACTCGACATCCTGAATATCCTTGTAATGCTTTTCCAACCTTGCGGTGATCTTCATGAACTCATCATAGGCTTTGGGCATACGCTCTTTCAACGTCTCGATCGGGTTCGTGTTGCGGATGCCCGCCACCACATCCTCACCCTGGGCGTTGAAAAGAAAATCGCCCAACATCTTTTTATCGCCAGTGGATGGGTTTCTGGTGAAGGCTACGCCCGTTGCCGAGTCCTCGCCCATGTTGCCGAACGCCATGGTCTGAATGTTGACCGCCGTGCCCAGCGTGTGGGAGATGCCCGTTGCGTTGCGATAGTCGATGGCGCGTTTGCCGTTCCAGGATTTGAACACCGCCTCCGTCGCCAACTCAAGCTGTTTATTTGGATCCTGCGGAAAATCAAAGCCTTTTTCTTTTTTCACCACAGCCTTGAACGCCTCGACCATTTGCATCCAATCGTCGGCTGTCATGTCGGTATCCAGCTTGTAGCCTTTCCTGTGCTTGTACTCCTCCAGTGGGTGTTCAAAAGCCTCGTCTGGAATCCCCAGCACCACAGAGCCGAACATCTCCACCAAACGGCGGTACGAGTCATATACAAAGCGCGGGTTGCCAGTCAACGCCGCCATGCCTTCGGCGGTTTTATCTGTGAGGCCAATATTCAATACCGTATCCATCATGCCTGGCATCGAAAACTTCGCGCCTGAACGGCACGAAACCAGCAAGGGATTCTGCGGGTCTCCAAACTTTTTGCCTGTTTGTTTTTCGATTGCCTTCAATGCTTTTAATTCTTGATCCCACAACCCTGCGGGAAATTTCCCCATCTTTTGATATGCGTTACATGCCTCGGTGGTCACTGTAAAAAATGGCGGCACGGGCACGCCTGCGCGCGTCATATCCAGCAAGCCCGAACCCTTTCCGCCCACGAGCGCTTTTACCGCATCCCATGAGCCGCCGGCAACTTTCTCGGCCTCTTTCACTTCACTAAAGAGATAAACCCACTTGGTCATTTATGCCTCCTACAAGGATTGGATTAAATAATTTTTTAAATCTACTCGATTGTGAAATATTTTACCAAAAACAGCCTAATTAACACATGACGAATATCACCAGATCATCTGATTTCACTCCGCAGGCTTTATAAAATTCCACTTCCGCACACACAAACAGACTGTCTCTTAAGGCCTTTTGCCACAGAATATCCATGAACGAAGTTCACCCCGATGGAACAAAAACGCAGGGCGCGTCTACCACGTGACAGTCTCGCTACAAGCGTGACCTATGAAAGGGTTGTGTTTATTTTCATATCAGATCACTGACCGTCCCGAAGGTTTGACTGGAAAACAAGTCTGAATTACGAGAGCCTTCGGGACGGTCTACGTAGGGTGAGCTAATAAAT
>CAKKRM010000264.1 GCA_919902735.1 Anaerolineales bacterium
AGGGTGCGGACATCCTTGAAGACGGTCATGGACTGCTTGCCATCGATGATGTACTGGACGGAAGCCTTTTCAGCATCCTGGCCGGTGACGGCGTAGCTGGTGACAGCCGCATCGGCAGCGAAGGCATCGGCAATCGCGCGGGCGGTGCCGTCATTCGGGGCGAGGATGAAGACGTTGCCCTTGGCATCCGCGCCATTGGCGGTGAGGTTGGATTCGGCGAGAGTCTTGGCGGTGTTGAAGTCCCAGTTGGTGGTAACCTGACCGATGATGGCGGCTTGTTCGTCGCGGGTCAGAGTGGCCTTGTCCTGGAGAGCAACGGCTTCGGAGGAGTTGGCGATGACGAAGGTGCCATCGGCGATCTTGGGCTGGAGGACATTCCATGCGCCTTCAAAGAAGAGGAAGGCGTTGTTATCGGAGGCTGCGCCGGCATAGAGATAGAGTGCGTTGCCTGTGCCGGAGGCATTGTCAACCAGATACTGAGCCTGGGCAGCGCCCACGGAGATGCTGTCGAAGGTGACGTAGAAGTCGACGGCATCGGTGTCGCGGATGAGGCGGTCGTAGGAAATGATCTTCACACCGGCAGCGCGGGCGGCTTCAGCGGCGGCGCCGGCGGCAGCGCCATCCTGCGGGGTGAGGATGATGACCTTAACGCCATTGGCGATGAGGGCTTCAACGTTGGCTTTTTCCTTGGCAGAGTCGCCCTGGCTGAAGAGAATCTCAACATCGTAGCCGGCAGCTGTCAGGGCTTCCTTGAAGCGGGTTTCATCCTGCACCCAGCGCGGTTCATCTTTGGTGGGGAGAATGATACCAACGGAGAGCTTCTCGAAGGTGAAGTCTTCCGCTGCATAATAACCGGAGTCGATCAATGCAGATTGGACATTTGCCTGATCCACGGTCACGACAACGGTTGGGTTGGCCGGAACATCGATTGCGCCGTTGTTGTAGCTGATGGTGGCTTCGGGGGTGCCGCCTTTGAGGAAGGTGGTGGCGGCTTTGATGGCATCGTCCACGAGAGTGCGGACATCCTTGAAGACGGTCATGGACTGCTTGCCATCGATGATGTACTGGACGGAAGCCTTTTCAGCATCCTGGCCGGTGACGGCGTAGCTGGTGACAGCCGCATCGGCAGCGAAGGCATCGGCAATCGCGCGGGCGGTGCCGTCATTCGGGGCGAGGATGAAGACGTTGCCCTTGGCATCCGCGCCATTGGCGGTGAGGTTGGATTCGGCGAGAGTCTTGGCGGTGTTGAAGTCCCAGTTGGTGGTAACCTGACCGATGATGGCGGCTTGTTCGTCGCGGGTCAGAGTGGCCTTGTCCTGGAGAGCAACGGCTTCGGAGGAGTTGGCGATGACGAAGGTGCCATCGGCGATCTTGGGCTGGAGGACATTCCATGCGCCTTCAAAGAAGAGGAAGGCGTTGTTATCGGAGGCTGCGCCGGCATAGAGATAGAGTGCGTTGCCTGTGCCGGAGGCATTGTCAACCAGATACTGAGCCTGGGCAGCGCCCACGGAGATGCTGTCGAAGGTGACGTAGAAGTCGACGGCATCGGTGTCGCGGATGAGGCGGTCGTAGGAAATGATCTTCACACCGGCAGCGCGGGCGGCTTCAGCGGCGGCGCCGGCGGCAGCGCCATCCTGCGGGGTGAGGATGATGACCTTAACGCCATTGGCGATGAGGGCTTCAACGTTGGCTTTTTCCTTGGCAGAGTCGCCCTGGCTGAAGAGAATCTCAACATCGTAGCCGGCAGCTGTCAGGGCTTCCTTGAAGCGGGTTTCATCCTGCACCCAGCGCGGTTCATCTTTGGTGGGGAGCACGATACCAACTGCAAGTTTGGCGGATGCTTCTTCAGTTGCGGAAGGGCCGCAAGCTGATAAGACCATCATGGCTGCAACCAAAACGGCCATCAGGCTATACAAAATCTTTTTAGACATGTTTTTCTTTTCTCCTTGTTAGTTTCAAATCAATTATGAACGTACATGGAACTGAACCTGTAAATTTTCTTACCACCTCCTTTCACGAGGAAGAATTTAAAAAACGAAGCAGACCATTCAACTTGAATGGAGATGCTTCGCTGGAAACATGCCTGTTACGCAGAAATCCCATGAGTAGATCCATGAAGAACAAACAAGACAACTCACTTTCGATAGGTACAAAAAATAAAGTTAAAATCTTATTGCGATTGCGTCGGCCAAATACCATCTTGCGCTATGGATGTTTTTTTCACGTAAATCTTTCGGGTGCATTTCAAATGAGTTGAAGGTTGGAACGTCCCGAAGGTTTTCCCGAATGCTTTTACCGTTTTTCAAACCTTCGGGACGGTTGTTTCAACTGAAATGAAACACACCAAAATCTTTTTGAAATTGTTGGAAAGAAGAAGTTTTTCGTGTGACCTGATTCGATTGGTTTTTTTATTTACAGGACTTTCGCTTGTCATTCTCCCGAAGGACATCGGGAGGGTGACATGCAAAACAAGAGGAGCGAGCGAAAGTCCTAATTTAAAAAGTGTATATTGTTTCAAGGTGGTTGTGAATTGTCAAACCCCCCGTATGTAAATGAGAACCCCCCTTTTTTTATTGGGGGGAATCCCCCAGAAATTTGTGAGTTGCCTGCTTTCGAGGCGGGAGAATATTGCCGCCTACGCCGAAATAAGCGGGTATGGACTTGGAATTTCAACCTGAAGGATTGTGCCGTTTCCCTGCGAAGATTCGATATTGATGGATCCGCCCAGCAATGCCACTCTTTCGCTAATGCCAACCAGGCCAAAATGTTTATTTATAGACAGGGAGGCAAGATCGGTGGGGTTTGACAGGCCCTTGCCATCGTCTTCCAGGCGCACAAGCAAGTTCGTTGAAGATGTCCGTTGAAGGGAGAGACGAACATGCCTGGCGGCTGCGTGTTTGCGGATGTTGTTCAGACCTTCCTGCACAATTCGAAATACGGATAGTTCGATCATTTCGGGTAAACGTCCCAGGAGGGGGTCGATCTCCAATTGCAGTTGAATATCGCTGCGCTCTGCCCATTCGCTTGCCAGTGAGTTGATTGCAGCCGAAAGGCCGTGATGGTCAATGGTGGGTGGGCGCAAGTCGCTGCACATTTGCCGCAATTCGCCCACTAAATTTCGAATTCCGTGTCGGATCGAGCCAACATTCTGTTGCAGCGCAGATGAATTTGCGAGACCTTCCACTTCTTCGAGGCGGTAAATCAAGCCGAGCATATCCTGAATGATTTGATCGTGCAGCTCACGGGCCAATGCCTTGCGCTCATCCTCGCGTTCCGTGATCAACCTTCGCTGGGTGGCTTGCAAGGCGGCATTCAATTGATCCAGCGCCACAAGCTGATTGCTTAACTTTTCCACCAGTTGTCGATTTAATGAGTCGCGGGCGTTAAGGCTTTGTTGCAGCGATGCCTGTGCGCGGCGCAGTTCCTCCGTTTGTTGTTGGGCGGTGTGGTAGCTTTCCAGCGCCCAGATAAGGGGGGAGACCTGCTCATGCCCTGCCGAGCCAACAATAAGCTCGACAATTTCACGCGGTGTAGATTCCGCCGTGCGGCGGTCGGCAACCAGTTTTCCTTCATACAAAACCACGATCCTGTCTGTTACTGTGAACAGGTGCTTAAGATCGTCACTGCTAATGATGACGGAGGTTCCCTGTGCGGCGAGTTTTTTGATTTTATCCAACAGGATTTCCTGGCGTTTGAAACTCAAGATCGGGATGATATCGTCCAGTAGTAAAAGCTGGCAGGGACGATAGAGGGTTCGCAGCAATAAAATAACCTGGCGTTGTTCGTCAGTCAGGTTGCTCACTTGTTCAAGGGCAAGGTTGGGGGGGATATCAAATTCTGCGAGCAAGCTTTGGGTAACATTGACCATCCGATCCCAGTCAATGACCCCGAGGAGTGGGAATTTTTTTTGTTCGCGGCCCAGCAGAATGTTTTGCGTAACGTTGAATTGCTCCACAAGCCCCGAGGTGCGGCGTGTGATTTCGACCCCCGAGTCTCTATTCAAAAAAATCTGGGTGGAGAAGTCAAACCGATTAATCAGGCCGGAGGTCTGGTAGACGGTTTCAATTCCGATTTTTTGCGCTTCAATACGATTGGAGAAGCGGCGGTTCGTTCCTCTGAATTGAATGGTTCCAGACGAGGGAGGGATTGCTCCGCTGAGAACATGGAGCAGGGTTGACTTTCCCGCGCCCTGCCGCCCAACGAGGCCGATCACCTCGCCCTTCGCAAGGGAAAAGGTGACATCCTTTAAAACAGGCAGGCGGTCAAAATTTTTAGACAGATTTTCCACGCGCAGAAGCGAAGCGGTCATAAAGTTATTTTAACCTGATTTCCAGCGAATACATACGGAATTTGGGCTCTCCTGTTTAATCCACATTCTTTAAAATCAACGGAATCAGCGTTTATCTGCGTCCAAAAAATGTTCTGGTTTATTAACGATAAAGCCTACTGACAAAAGGCGGCTGCTAGCCAGTTTGTGATACTTACGGCATAATAGGCCCATGCCTCATATTCGAGTTTTGTTGGCCGACGATCATACGGTTGTGCGGGCTGGCTTGCGCAATGCTTTGGAAGTTCTGCCAAACCTTGAAATTGCCGGCGAAGTCGGGAACGGCCATGAGTTAATAGATGCGCTCGCCCGTCTCACCATCGATTTGCTGATTATGGATGCGAGCATGCCCGACTTCGAACCCATTTCAGCAGTCCAGCAGATTAAAGCCAAATATCCCAATATAAAAATATTGATCGTCAGCGCGTATGACGATGAATCTTATGTTGTAGGGTTATTAAAGGCCGGCGCAAATGGATACCACATGAAAGACCAGCCCCTGGCAGATTTGCAACTAGCCACGCAGCGGATTCTAAATGGAGACCGCTGGATATCCGGTAGTTTGATAAATCGTCTCATCAACAGGCGGACAACCGCGCCGCTTTCAAATGCGCCCTGGCTTACACGCCGCCAGCGTGAATTGCTTCGGCTGATTTCCCAGGGAGCGGATAACCGAAACAGCGCGCTGGCATTGGGGTTAAGCGTCAAAACGGTCGAGAACCATTTGACAGCCCTGTATCGCGTGCTCGGTGTGGATAGCAGACTCAAGGCATTAAATTACGTTCTGCGCCACCCGGAACTGCTGGCATCCAGCGGCCATGAGATGGGAGAGATAATACCCAAGCCGATGGAACAGGAATTGAGCGTCCTGATCGTGGATGACAATGCCCGTTATCGCCAGCAGCTTGGAAGGCTGATAGGAAAGATATATCCCTCCTCCATCCTTTATGAGGCTGAAAATGCAGCCGAGGCGCTTGCCCTGGGAAAACAAGTCCAGCCGCAGTTGGCGTTTATCGATGTTGTTTTGGACGATGAGGATGGTATCCAATGTGCGCGTAAACTGCGAACCATTTCGCCGTTGACGCGCATCTTGGTAATCAGCGCCTATCCAGACCGTGAATTCAGGAAGGTGGCTTTGTCTGCCGGGGTAATTGCTTTTTTGGATAAAAAGGATTTGGACACGGCGTCCATGCGGCAGGTGATCGAAGACGCGCTTGGGTAGTGAAGAGTCTATATTCCTTCGATGCTTGATGGGTGGGAAAGAATATCGTCAGCGACAATGGCGATGGCGCCGAGCAGGCTCGCATCGGGCCCAAAGGGAGATAAAAGCACCTCGACTTGCTGATCAATTTCCGGCAAGGCATGACGCGCAACGGTCTCCTTGATGGCAGGTAAAAGATACTCGCCGGCGATGCTGAGCGGTCCCCCAATCACGATCTTTTCAGGATTGAAAATGTTAATAAGCCCCGCCAGACCCTGCCCCATGGCGTGGCCTGCTTCGGCGAATGAATCGATGGCTTCCCTGTCGCCTGCGTCTGCGGCTTGTTTGATGATGGGAATGCTGAGCGGGGAATTATGTTCTGCGATCAGTTTTGGAATGATGCTGGTGCGCTTCACTTCCAGCCGCGCTTGAATGCGTTGGATGATGGAATATTGATTCGCGTAGGTCTCCCAACAGCCGCGGTTGCCGCAATGGCAAACGGTTTGCGAAGGCTCGGCCATGATGGGGGAGTGGCCGATCTCGCCGGCGTATCCATTCTTTCCGCGGTACAGCTTTCCATTGAGGAACAGCCCGCCGCCGATGCCCACCCCGGCAAACACAAAAATAAAATCCTGACACTGCCGCGCCGTGCCAAATAAATGTTCGGCAATCGCGGCGGCGTTTGCATCGTTTTCTACAAACACCCTGAGCCTGGTTTGCTCGGAAAAAATTTTCCCAAACGGAACATTGCGCCAGTGCAGGTTTGGGGCAAAGATCAAAACCCCTTCTTTTATGTCGACGGTTCCTGGCGTTGCAAGACCCAGGCCGAGGAAACGGGTGTTCTTCTTTTTCCCGGCCGCCATCGCTTCTTTTACAATGCCCAGGGTCTGGTTGATCATCTTATCCTGGTCTTCGGTGGGGTCGGCATCCTCGCGCCTGCGCCAGATGATGTTGCCAAGAAAATCGGTAACGGCCACAGAAACAAAATCCACTCCGAGTTCCACCCCAATGATCAAACCCACCTGTGGATTCATTTCAAGCAGGGTGGCTGGGCGTCCGCCGCCGCCGGTATTGCTGCCGGTTTCAAGGATCAAATTTTGGGTGAGCAAATCATCCACGAGACTCGATATCGTGGATTTGTTCAAACCGGTGATGCCCGCCATTTGCGCGCGCGATATGGGCGGCTGGGCATGAATCAGCCTCAGCACGGATGAGAGATTAAACTCGCGAACGAGAGCCTGGTCTGTTATATATTTGGTCATGGTTAATTAGTATGTTGAAGCAACAAATTGATTATATTCGGTAGGGATTTTTTGTCAAATTAAGCGACAGGCGCGCGCCGCTTCCTGCCCCGCCCGAGCCTGTCAGCTTGTCAATTAATATCGCCTGCGCTGGAGGTTTTTCCACTCGTGCCGTAAGCTGTGGTTGTAGCTTAACCTACATAAGAACGGAGTCCAACGTCGGGAGACGTTGGACTCCGTTCTTATCGGTTGAGTCTTTTCCGCCGCGTTCGGAGTTAAGTTGAAGGATTGGATGATTGGGAGGCCGGCGGGTCAACGGGCAATTGCAAATAAAAAATACTGCCAGGGAAATTGCCTTCATCATGCCCCGAACTTTCCACCCAGGCTTTGCCGCCATGCGTCCGCGCCACACCGCGCACAATCGCCAGCCCTAACCCAGGTCCGCCGCCTTTGAATGTTGTTTTCCCCGATGAGTGGATTGCCACGCCGCCTACTTGATAGAATTTTTCAAAGACCAGCTCATGGTGCTCGGCGTCCAGCCCTATGCCCGTATCTTTGACGCTAATTTCAACCCCAGGCATATTATTATCCATCGTAATCGCACGTGAACGCAAAATCACCCTGCCGCCGTCGGGCGTATATTTGATGGCGTTGACAATCAGGTGATACAACGCTTTTTGGATCAAAGTAGGGTCGCCGTTGACATTGGGTGTGTCTGCATCCTGCTCGATGGCTATTTCAATATTGCGTTCTGCGGCGGCTTTGGAAAAATCATGCGCAATATCGATAATCACCCTCTTTATCGGCACTGGCGCGGCGCGAAGCTTTAATGCCTCGCTGTCGATGCGCGTCACATCCAGCATAGTGTTGACCACTTCGTGCATCCGGTCGGCGCCCTTGTTGATTCCATCCATCACTTCGCCGAGCGCGGCGTTTTCTTTGATCTCGGGGAAGGATCGCAGGACATTGGCGTACCCTTTAAGAACGGTCAACGGGGTGCGAAGTTCGTGCGCGGCAACCTGAATGAACTCCAGTTTGTTACGATCCAATTGACGCAGTATCTTGTTTGTATTTTGCAAATCCTTGATCGCCGTTTGATCGTTCTCGCGCATACGGTCCAGGGTAATGCGGATGATGTTGATCGCCATGCTGGGGCTGCGGCTGAGCATGGTCTCGAAATCTTCTTTGTCCATCTCCAGCAGGGTGCAGTCTGTGGTGGTGCGGACGGTGGCCGAGCGCGGCACATTTTGGATCAACGCCATCTCGCCGATCAAGTCGCCTTTGCCTGCGATTCGCAAAATCCGCTCGCCGTCTTCCGCGCTGATTTTTTTGCTTATGGCCGCATTGCCTTCGGCGATAATATAGAAGGTGTCTTCGTAGGCGCCTTCATGGCACAAAATGTGTCCAGGCGGATACGTGCAGATTTGAGTCAGCGATGCCATCTCTTGCAACTCATCATCTGCCAGGCCGCTAAATGCCAGGCGTAATAGAGAAATTTTATCGAAAAGCTGGGTCGCGTTCATTGAGTAAAGTATAACTGCGATAGGGATTGGGGATAATTGCTTTTGAATGATAAATTTTGATTAATGAACTCACCTTATGCAATTCAATCCCGAAGGGATGGCGAGATTCAGGTCTGGGCAAACTATTTCACCACAAACACACTGCCCGCGCCGCGCCCGCCAACATCGGGGAAGTAGAATTCGGAGGCGGTGGGTGGGATCACTTTGAACGTGCCCGCTGTGCTGGCGCGCGCGATGTAGGTGTACACGTACGTGCCAGCGGGTAGATAATCTGCGGAGAGGACGATTTTCTCGTCACGCAATTCGATGTGACTAAAATACCACCAGCCCCAGCCGCGGTCTTTGTAATCCTGCACGGTGTAAGATGAAGGGACTGCTGTATCTGTGGCAAGGGATTCGTCAATCGCTTCCATCCCCGCCGGAAGCGGGTCATCGATCACGATGTAATGCACCGCCGCTGGGACGACCACCGTCAGGCGCACTTTGACCAACGCACCGCGCTCAATCTCTGTGATGGGGGTCTTGGGATCATCCAATGCGAAATATTCACGCGTGAGGCTCATGCCTTGGTCCAGCGGTTGGACTTCGTCAACGGGCAGGCTCGCGCTGAGGTAAGCCGTGTAATATAGATTGCCTGTGCCGCGTCCACGGGTGATGACGAGGGAATTGGCTTGATTTTTCAACAGGTCTTCAAGCTGTACTTGCAAGTTGACCGTATCGGTTAAGTTATCTTTATCTGCCTGACCTTCCTGGAGCAATTCGCCATTTAATCCAATCGCAAACTTGTAATCGGTTTCATATTCTTTGGATGCGACCAGCCAATTGGTCAACGCGATCAGCGACCAGGTGGTTTCCTGAGTCGAATACCAATGTCCGTTATTACGGTGCGCCATCAGCCAGCGGACGGCGTTTGCGTTGATGGGATTCTGCGGGTCAATTTGCACGAAGGTATTTAATACGATGGCTGTCGTGCGCGTGTCGGAGTTCCAATTCCAATAGTCATTGGTGGATTCCTCCCAATGGGAGCCAGATGCCGATTGGACGGTGGCAGTTGTCAGGTCCGAAAGAAGCGTGGAGATGCGCGAGTCTTCGGCGTTCAGCAAATACATCGCCTGCGCTAAATAGGCTTCCCCGTACAAATCCAACGAAGCGCGATGCTCGAAGATGAAGTTAGTCTGCCCCGCGCCGAGTTCGTCCGCGCGCGCCAAAACGTAAAGCATGAAGGCGTGACGGTTGTATTGCCACGAAGCGTCGTTGCGCCTGAGGTCGGGGAGATTGCCCTTCAAATAATTGATGCCGTTGGTCAGCACCGTTTCCGAAATGACATACCCAGAGTCTTGCGCTTCGAGCAAACCATAAACGATGTACGCTGAAGTTTGCGGGTCGCTCAACTCACCGTCCCACCAGTTCCAACCGCCATCATATAACTGCTTTGCGTAAATTTTTTGCAGGGCGGTATTCACTTGCGCATCGAGATTATTTTGCAATGGCGAAGGAAGACCAGCCGCTTGCAATGCGCGCGTTGTAATTACGTTCGATAGAAAGCTCGAGACGGTTTGTTCCATGCACAGGTACGGATACTCTTCGAGATAGGTGAGACCCGATGTCATGGATGCGGCGAGCGAGGGCGAAACTTCAATGGACAGATTCGCGTCGTCAAAGTTCAACGTGGCCGGCAGTTGAATACTTTCAGTTACCGAATTCGCAGAAGTGATCATGCCCGATGTGCCGACGGTTTCTATCGCGGTGAAATTGAAAACGGGAATGCCCTGACCCGATAACGTGCCAAGCGCGGGTTTGCTTGCATCGGTGAATTGCCCGCTGACTGCGGTTGCGGTCATGTCCACGCGCTCGATATTATTTTTGACAATCGCATCCCAGGTGACATAGGCTTGCTGTTTGCCTTCGATCTCGATGGTTTGCAGGGCGTCTGATTGCAGGTCAACGCCTTGCGCGTCAAGCGAGATATTCACCTTCAAAGATTTTTCTGTGTTGTTGAAAATCGTCGCGCCGACTGTGACCTGATCTCCAACAACAAAGAAGCGCGGTGTTTGCAATTGCACAAAAAGCGGCTTGCTACTGACGAGTTCACTGGTGGCTTGCCCCACGCGGCTGTCTGCGGTGACGGCGCGCACATCCGCAGACCAGGTGGTGAGATTCTCTGGCAGTTCCACGTTGACTTGCGCCATGCCATTCTCATCGGTTGTAACTTCCGCTTTGAACACAGCCGTATCTTTGAAATTTTCGCGCACGGTGATGATGCCGAGATCGCCGCCGCCACCACCGCCGCCCTGTCCATCGGGGATGGATTTGCGATAGTTGGCATTGAAATCGTCCGCGCTGGAAACGAGCCCAAGCGAAGTGACTACGCTTAATCCCTGTTTGGAATAGAAGCTATCCAGCATGGGCGCGGAATTGGATGGCGCCAATGCCAGCGCGGCTTTATCCACCACCGCGAGCGAAACATCCGCCGAGACGGGTTTGCCATTGATATCCTTTGTTTCAATCGTGTAGGTGATCTCGTCGCCAGGTCCCGCAGATTCTTTATCCGCAGTGACAGAGACATGGATCGTCTTTTCTTTCATATCGATATTGATCTGCGCCATGCCGATCTTGAAATCAGGCGCGCCAGAATTTTCCGCGCTGCTGATGACAGTCACAGAGACATACGCAATGGGCGCGAATTCATCGGTGATCGGTAATTTGTAAATGGTACTGCTGCCTTCGAGAAGCACCACTTCCTTTTTATAGATGTGACCGCGTTCATACGTGACCAGCGCGTACACTTTGCCTGCAAACGGCTGAGCGATCAAAATTTCAGCGGTGTCGCCGGGCGCGTACATATCCTTGTCCGCGATCAGGCTGAAAGCGCGGTCATTGGTCTGCCGCCACGCAATCTCTCCCTCGCTGGCAACCCAGATATAGGTCGAGGCTTGATGCGTGTTTCCTTTTGAGTCGACGATGGTCACCAGCGCTTTGTAGACTCCACCTTTGGGCGGGATGAAATTCACAAGCGCGATTCCATCCGCGCCCGTAACTGCATCCTCTTTACTGACGGGGATTTCCTTCACCGACGTCACCCAGCGCAGTTGACCTTGCTTGTCTTTTTCCTGCACGCTGAACCATTGCCGCTCCACAAAATTGACCGTGACTTCCTGCCCTGCAATCGGCTGTGAATCCCAATCGAGAACGACCACGCTGAAAGGCTGTTCCTCGCCCTGCCTGCCAACGTAGCTCTCCGAGCGAATGCCCGCATAAAATTCGCTTTGATGCACAACCACACTCGCGCCGCCGCTGACGGTGTTGCCCGCCACATCGGTCACGTTGGCGTACAAAGACATTTGCTGGCTGATCTTATCCTCGCCAGATTCAAAGGTTTGCGAAATCCCGAGGCGACCATTTTTATCCGTCACGCCTTCGCCTTCATCTACTACGTCTATGGCAATGCCTCTATCGGGAGACCAATACACATCGCGATCCCAATCCATGAAACTATACTGGCTGTATTTGGCTGCGGGCGTGAAATAAAAAGTTTCAGATTCGATAAACCAATTTGCTGGCGCGTCTTTCAAAATACCGCCAGAGTAATACTCCGCATCCAGCCCAAAGTTGACAGAATCCCCCGCGAGGATATTTGTTTTGTCCGCGGTCATGCTTACTTCAAATTCGGGCTTTTTATATTCCGCCACGCTGAATCCCACCGAACTGACCGGTCCCTCGGATTGAGACGCCGATTTGTAAACGTAAATATTGTACGAACCCAGCGACACATCCTGCGCGAGTTTAACCGTCCCGCTGAAACTACCCTGCTCGTTGACAGGCACGTATTCCGAAAATATCTTTTCGCCAAATTGCTCCACCACTACATACACCTGCTTTTGTTTTGGCAGGCTGTAATGCAGGTCGTCGTTTAGCCGCAGGATGCCTTTGAAGAAGACCTCCTGATCGGGGCTGTACACGGGTCTATCCGTGTACAGATAGCCGAAGAGACTCTCTGCCCCGCCGTAATAATTTTGATAGAGACCGAAGTCTCCCGCCGAGACTCCGCTGCCCCAATACAACGCGGTGAAACCGAACCTGCCATGCCCTTCCGCGCGGACATAATTCGCCGCCTTAATATTCTTGAGATAAGCAAGCCCATCTTTATCAGTCGTTGTCTTGCCGATCTGCGTAAATTTGTCATTGTAGAAAGTGACCTCCACATTCTTTTGAGGCGCGCCGCTTTCCAAATCTGTCACCCACGCGAGTCCTTCCGTGGAGGTTGTCTTGAAGGTGACGTTGTCCGTGGCAACGATGAATACATTTGCCTGATAAAAAGCGCTCTCGTATTGCAGCGGCTTGCCTTTCACACCCACGAAGTAATAGCCTGTTTCCAGGGGTCTTCCATTTCCATCCGCAAATTTGAACAACTCGCGTTCGAGCGCGTTCCTCGTTTCACCCGTCTCTATTTTCCATTCACGCACCGCTTTCACCTGCGGATTGAAATTCGGCATTTCGATGGTACCGCTGGTTAATTTTCCAAACTCGTCCAATGTAATGGGGTAAACGGAAATCGTCGCTTCGTCCACATTTAGGTGTTCAAAATAAAATTCCTGCGCCCCCTCGGCGCGATAGATCAGCGGGGTCCACGGCAGGGCGAGCCGCGCGTACGCGGCATAATCCCCGTTTTTGAATGTGTATGAAATTTCATCCTTGATCGTATTGCCATACGGGTCTTTCATGCCGGGCAATATCCGCACCACATAATTGGTGGCTGGCTCAAGCCCGTAAATATACAAACTCTTGTCGTAGGCGTTGTAATACCAATTCGGTTCACCTGGTAGCGAAGGTGAGATTTTTATCCTGCCCTTCATGCTGTCAAAATCCATCGGCGATGCGAAGGTAATCGTAATATTTGAATTAAATGAGTCGCTCGACCCAACGAGCGGGAGTACGCTGACGATGGAAGGCAAAGGCACAGTGGCAAACTGCACGGTCAACCCTTCAGCGAGCGTGCCGCCGTCATCCGCCTGCGCGCTGTCGGAAACCGTCAACCTGTAAAAACTGCCTACCCCGAATTTTTCTTTTGGCTCGATGGTCAAGGTGGTGAAGGCTTCATCCCATGTAAAGTTCACGGGAAAAGCCGCCGATGTTTCGCGGTTGATAATGCTCACCGCATCTTCCGTGCTTTCCTGATCCATCGGCTGTTGAAAGGTCACAAGGAACGCTTGATCGAGCGGGATGTCTTTCATCTCTTCAGATGGATTCTGACCGCCGCCTTTCCCTTCGTTTTGCCCGTCATTTTTCAGCGCAAAACTGGATAGGATCGGGGCGCGTGTGTTGAATTGCCAATTGAATGACTCGTCCAATGCGTTGCCGAGCGTATCGTTCACCCCCGCCTCCACCCTGACCTGATAACTGGTTCCGCTTAATAAGATTTCCTCCGGCTGAAACACATACACTGACGAATTCACCCATTCGCCCCGGCCTTGTACGGCGGGCGTAAATTTCAACGGCTGGGGCAGTTTGCCCTGCTCTTCCACGATGGTCACAGGCACAACGGGGTGATTGAAAATGACCGTGATGCTTGAAGTCAAATCCACTTCCTGCGTATCTGGCGCGGGGAATACCTGCGCCACAGCCAGCGCCTCGACTGTTTTGAATTCGATTTCAATAGTTTCCTGGGGAGATGCGCCGTCTTTTGCAATGGCTTGGGTGGAGAATGTGGCGAGATAGTCGACGCCAGGGTTCAGGCGCGAAGCGGGGGTGAAGGAAAATGTCCGGGCGTCGAGCCATGTCCCTTTGCCAGAGACAGCCTCCCCGTTGGAAAGAAGCGAGAAGGAGTCGCCCGTTTTTGCCGCATCCATATCGCGGTCAAATGTAAATTCAATGGAGGAAGATAAATCCAGCCGCTGTCCCTCGATTGGATTTTGCGCGATCACGCGCGGTCCCGTTGGCTGCACTTCGACGGAAAGACGGGCGTTGCCTGGAAAAATGCTTTTTGAAAGGGCGAACACCAATGCCAGGGACACGAGAATTCCCAGCGCGCGCAGAAGTTTTTTGTTGTTCATTTTGCCTGCCTTCCAAAGTCAGTATGCCTTTTGAGGAGTGTAATGTCAAGTGGCTTTAATTCGATTTTAAGGAATAAACGAATTTTCGGGTTGGGATGTTCCGCCATGCGGATATCAAAATAAGCGGCCACAGAGCGCATTAAAGACAAAACGGTTTGGGTTGATTTGCAACCCA
>CAKKRM010000265.1 GCA_919902735.1 Anaerolineales bacterium
CATCTCAAGCCACCACCCAGCCCACCCACTTGCTGGTAACGCAAACCGTTAGGTGGCTTCTTGCTAAGCAATTTTTGTTAAAAGAAAAATGTAAGCATTACAAAAGGTGATAGCATGTCAATAAAACAGTGGCATCAGATACAGAACATTCCGTCTCAAAACTATATTTGTAGTTATTGTAACAATCCATTGGCATCGGATAAGGGTTGGATTGCATTAGACCAACAAAGTCAGGTTGCTGGTTATATTTGCGTTTGCCATCGTTGCTTACAGCCTACTTATATTGACATCTATGGAAGACAGCATCCAGGAGTAACATTTGGAAATCCTGTTCAACACATTCCAGATGAATCAGTAAAAGAATTGTATGATGAAGCCCGCCAAGCAACTGGTATCGGCAGTTACACAGCGGCAGTATTATGTTGTAGAAAACTTTTAATGCACATTGCAGTATCAAAAGGGGCAAAATCAGGTGAAAGTTTCATTTCGTATGTTGAATACTTGGCTAACAATCATTTTGTTCCCCCAGACGCTAAAGAGTGGGTTGACCACATTCGTAAGAAAGGGAATGAAGCAAATCATGAAATTACAATTATGGGAATAGAAGATGCAAAGGAGTTATTAAGTTTCTCTGAAATGCTTCTAAAAGTTATTTATGAATTTCCTGCTTTAATAAAGAACAAAGCCAAAACAGAAAAATAACGCCACCTAACAAAGCATGCACCCGACGCTGGGGATTCGGCGGCATTTTCAAGCATTTTCCTACGCCTGAGCCTTTTCCCAATCGGACGGCGTTCCGCCGCCCGCCCCAGCGCGGGTAACGCAAACCGTTGGCTGGCACTTGGCACAACAATGTAAAAACCTAAATGCAATAGGACAGCGCAATGGGATATGCAGTTGAACTTTACTTCGACAGTCAAACTGAAAAGAGCGTTTGGGATTTACGCCATATCTTGATTGGGCAGGGTATTTCCTCCGCGATTAGCGAGTTAGGAGACAGACCTCATATTAGTTTAGCTGTGTTTCCAAACGTTGATTGCGATAACCTCATTTCGCTTACGAAAGAGTATGCAGGTAAAATTGAACCATTCAGTTTTCAGTTGAGCGCAATTGGTACATTTCCAACAGATGAAAATGGTTTATTTTTATCGCCCGTGCCCACGAATCAACTTTTGAATTGCCATCAAAATTTTCATTATCAGCTTGCTAATTCCAAACTTAAGCCATCGTCTTATTACATTCCTGAAAATTGGATACCTCATTGTTCAGTGGAATTGAACATCCCCGAAGAACAATTATTAAAAGCAATTGAACTCTGCAAAAAAGCGTTCAAGCCTTTAATCGGTCAATTTCAAGAAATAGGTGTAGTTGAGTTTCGACCAATCAAAACACTAGCAAATTGGTCTTTGGTCAAATGAATGCGTCGCTTGGCAAAAAGCCAGCCAACAAAGCGTGCACCCGACGTGTGGGAGTCTACGCGTTTTACAAGCATTTTTCTGGCTTTGAGTTTTTCCTGCTCCCAAGCATTGTCCACACCCACCCACACGCGGGTAACGCAAACCGTTGGCACGCCCCTTGCACAACAGAGGCTAAAAAATCAAAGCAAATGGGAGATTAGCAATGAAAACAGTTCAGCGGTTCTTCACATCATTTTCCGACACATTCCGTAAGCAGGGAATTGTTGGGAAAATAATTCTTGCAAGCGTTACACTTTTCGTTCTTTGCTGTTTGTGTAGCATTCCGATTGCAATTATGAATCCTTCAACATCAACGCCCCAAGCAAATATTCCTGCGGTTGTTGATACTCCAACACAGCAAATAGAATTAGCCCCCACAGCAACTCCAAATCCTGTTGATAAATATTTGGAAGAATATGGAGGCATGTATGATGTATATGCAGAAATTATCTCCCTTTCTGATTGTACGCAACTTCAGGAAAAATTCGATATAGCATCAGAAAACAATAAACGAGAAACGGCTGGTACGACAAATTTTAAAGCGACATTAGGATATATGATGGCATCAGACGATAGAATGAAAGAATTAGGATGTTATAAATAACATATAGATTATTGGCTGTGTACCATAAAGGAAGGTCTACAATGGCAAACGAACTGCAAATGTTGATGATAGAGTTTCATGGGTCTGCATATTTTGTGGAAGATGAAGATGGTGAAATAGATTTTGGGCGAGAAAACAAAGATACGAGACAACAGAGGCAAGCAGTAGAACGACTTAATAGAAGCTCCATCGAAATCGCACGAGAAATCCAAAGAGAACTTAAGCGTGTTCTTCCGCCTTCTATCAACGCCCAAGCGCAAATTCGCTTTGAAGATGGTAGTGTCACATGGAGTGGCGTAATACTATTAATTCAAGCAATGGGACTGGTGGTTGACTTTGTTGGTTTTGCAGAAATCACAAAGAAATTGGCGGAAATAACAGTTGATCGAGTTGTAAGGCGATGGGTTAATGAAGTTGGTGGACAAGCACAATTTGATGAGCCAACACAAATTATTATTGTTGCACCACTTGCGCAAAAAACCTCAATTGAAGCAACTTCTCAATTCCGTATGGCAAGGTTACTAATATATAACACAATCATTTTGGCGGTTTTGCTTTTTATACAATTGCTCCCATTTCTCCAAAACATCATCGCCTTTTTACAATTAAACAAGCCTTAAGGTCAAAAGCGTGCCAACAAAGCGTGCACCTGACGTGTGGGATTCTGGCGCGATTCCAAGCCTTTTTCTACGCCTCAGCATTTTCCCAGTCGGACGGCGTTCCGCCGCCCGCCCCAGCGCGGGTAACGCAAACCGTTAGACCGCAAGTTTTTCTTTTGAAAACAGTGTCACTT
>CAKKRM010000266.1 GCA_919902735.1 Anaerolineales bacterium
TTTGATTTTTGCTCATTTACTCTCGTTGGAAAGGACGGGCTAACGGTTTGCGTTAGCGGATTGTGGGCGAGGGTAGATTCTATTCGAGAGCAGAAAAATATCGAGGCTAGAAAACTACTTGAAAACCGCGCAGAATCCCACAAATCCGCTGCACGCTTTGTTGGCACGCTTTTTGTGTTGTCACGGTTTTTCTTTTCAATAAAATTATAGATAGCAGGTAATCATTTTGTCGAGGTGTACGCAGGAATTGCCAAGTAAAATTTAGAATTTGTTTTGTTCATCCTGTTGCCAGTATGGTTAGCATGAGTAGCCAGCATAGAGGAATTAACATGAAAACAATCATATTGATAATAATGCCGAGCCATGCCCATACATTTTTCTTCATAACGCTATATATGCCTATGAAAACGCCGACGAGTGCAACCAAACCCACAAAGCAAAAGTAATAAAGGATTAACATCCCTATTGTTTGAGCCTCTGGTTCAAGCAACGAAATATTATTTAACCTTGAAAAGCCTTCAGGCACGTACATAAGCAAGGCTGAACTTATAAAAAGAATTGCTCCAATCACAATAGAAATAATACCAGCCCAACCCGCAGGTTTGATCTTTTCTTCAGATCGGATCGAATCTATTTTATGTGTCATAATATTTCTTCTCGAAGATATCATAATAGTATTTTTGAAATTGGCGAATTGGTAAATACGCGCTTTCTTATCTTATTGTGCAAGAGGCGTGCCAACGGTTTGCGTTAGCGGTTTGTGGGTGGGTGAGAAAAAGGCTTGAGATGTAGAAAAAACCCGAAGCCAGAAAAATGCTTGTAAATCGCGCAGAGTCCCACAAATCCGCTGCACGCTTTGTTGGGCAGTTTTTAATTAAAGAAGAAATACAACTGTTATCACGCATGTTCATCTTTGTACTGTCACATGAATGGTTAATTCGCCATCGTTATCATCTAAAGAATCTGTATTATCGTTAATGATGAGATATAAATTCCCAGATGTTGGAGCATGAAATTGATAATTTTCTCCAACAAGAAATGGAGTTCCTGTTCCGATTTTTCCTAATAATGCCGCTAAAGGTGCGCCAAGGATAAATTCATCATACTTCCTGTTTGGATAACCATTGCCACTTATGTATTCAGACGCCGCGCCAGGTGCAGAATTATTTATGTTGTTTGTCCATGTCCCATCAATTTGCTTGATTGTGACTAAATCCCCTTGTTGCAAACTCCCTGCAAACTGCCAACCTTTAGTCGAAGAAATGGTGTAATCTTTTTCAACAACAATTGGAGTTGGGGGGATTTGACTTTGATTTCCAACCCATAAGGAAATTGTTGGACTCATAAACAAGGCGGTTGCAACAGTGCCTAACAAACCGATAATCGCCACAATTATTCTATAATCTACTTTGGGCTTAACGGTTTTACTTTTTCGCTTTGTTGTGCTTTTAGTCATAAAATAATCATACCCTTGTAATTGATTTGCGGACGAACTGCCCAACGGTTTGCGTTACCTGCGCTGGGGCGGGGACGGCGAAGCCGTCCAGCCAGAAAAATGATAAGGCGTGTGAAACTGCTTGGGATGTGCGCAGAATCCCCAGCGTCAGGTGCACGCTTTGTTGGGCGTGTGACTGCAAATGTACTACCGAATTGAAACAACATACTCTGTGCCTCCGCGTCTACCTACAAACCAATACTGCCCATTTCCGTAGTATACCGAAATCATCCCGCAACAATATGCCATAGAGATTGAGTCAAATTCAGTCCCAATGATTTTTTCATCATACACAATATGAAACTTACCGTTTTTCTTGGCGATGTATATTAATTTTCCTTTGATTTCATACGGAAAATACGACCCTTCCAGTTGGTATTTTTCATTATAGTCTATGCCATCAACCACAATAATCTGTTTGTAGCCAGCCAGTTCCCACACCAATTTTCCTTCTATGTTCCAAAACCCCCTGTTTGGGTTCGATGTTACGGAGCCAGGAAACATCTCCAATATTACATCTCCATTCTTTACTAACTTGTAACTGCAACAACCGTTGGAAAGGTCGTTAATCCTTGTTTCAAAATAGTCATTGCCGATTGTTATTCGCCAGTCATTTGTAGCATGTTGACGATCTATAAATTCGCCACTCATCTTTTTATCATTTTCATTGCTAGTTGGAATTTCACCGCAACTTGCTAGAAATTTCATATCAGTATCAGTCCTAGCATAATCGTTATTTGGTACTACACATTCTGACCATGTAAGTCCGTTATTTATGGGAATCACTGTGGGAGTACCTGAAAAAGAAAGCGCAGAAGTTGGTATAGGAGTTTCTGTAGGAGGCAATGGAGTAGCCAAAGGTAACAGTGTGGCAGTAGAAGTTTCTGTTGGAATTGCTGTTTGCGTTTCAGCAATTGAAGTTCTTGCAATTGCTATGGCTGTTTCCATTGCCTGCGTTGGTTGTGTCTTGAGCGTTGGCAGAAAATTATTACAAGAGGTCAACATTACTACAGTCAGAAGTAATGAGAGTATTGCTTTGCTAGAGATTTTCATTTTTCCCGTACCTTTTATGTTTTGCAACGAAACGCCCAACGGTTTGCGTTACCTGCGTGTGGGCGGGCGTGGATTCTGTTTGGGAGCAGGAAAAAACCGAAGCCAGAAAAATGCTCCTAAACCGCGCAGACTCCCACACGTCAGATGCACGCTTTGTTAGCCTGCGCCCTATTAAGATGACGACTTTTGAACATCCCAAAGCCCCATCAATTCTTGAACAGCAATGACAATAAATGCTTGGTATTGTACCAATTGCGTCTTACTGATATTGAATGTTCTGCTGTGGGCACAATTATTCAAGACTGTGGCAATCGTAGGCAATTCTTTTTTTGTAGCCCTACCAACAGGAGTTTCGGGTGTGTTAATAAGTTTGCTTACTAAATCTGTAAACATGAAGAAGTTACCGCCAGAATCTTTTATTTTTTCTGCAATTCCTTTCTTTTCAAAAACTTCAATAATCAGCGTTTCAAGAAGTCTACGAACCATAACTCCACAAGCGTCAAAAGAGTCATTTTGAAAACATCGGTTGGCTTGTCGAGTGACATTGACCACATACCCTCTACTGCCATCCACAATCTCAATAGGGATAAATTCTGTTTCG
This sequence comes from Anaerolineales bacterium, assembly GCA_919902735.1. Taxonomy (GTDB): domain Bacteria; phylum Chloroflexota; class Anaerolineae; order Anaerolineales; family Villigracilaceae; genus Villigracilis. Next base: position 3,150 of record CAKKRM010000266.1, read on the forward strand.
ATTCGATTGACAGATTTTATGGTTGGCTCAATTTCTGACTTCGCCAACATTTCTATATGCCGTCTTAAGTCCCTTCTATCTGCAATTGATGTTCTTGGGTCAAAAAAGTAAGACAATTCTTTTTCAACATCATTTAGCGTTCGTTCAAGACCATCATTCGCAACAGGGCTTATTGTTGATTGAATTTCCTTGAAGGCACGCATGGTCTGAGTGCGAGCAGTATGAAATCTTTCGGCGTTAGGTGTATTCCCTGTTAATGACTTTTTATTTTGCTTTGCTTGGTTTGCGGTATTCTCGGCTTCCAAAAGGAAATAGTCCATTTGGTCAACCAATGGCAATTCAGATGGATTCACTTGCTTTTTCTTTGAAGCCATAACACAACCTTACCATTTTGAGTATCGCCAGATTAATTTTCCACCTTCATTTTCTGGCTCTTTAATGCGGCGGAGTCTTTTATCTTGCATGAGGCGAAGCAAAGAAGGATTGAGTTCTTCGACACGATGAAACCATCCATGCGCTTCCATTTCTTTCTTTACATCGCCTATTGTTCTTTTCTGGCTAAAGAACCCTTCTGTAATCAGTTCGTCAATACGTCCTTTAGGTCCTTTCGGCTGTTTGGCTTTTGGAGTTGCCACTTCTTTTTCTTTGATTGGCTTTGGGACTTCAGGAATTTGTTCAAGTTCAGTTCCGATTGCCTCACTAGTATTCAGCAATTTTTGAAGAATGGTTTGAAATGCAACTGTCTTAAGCGAATCGTCCGTAATCTTGCTTACGGCTTCTTGTGCAATTTCAATTTTCTTTTGGAGCATTTCAATTTGCGACGTATCTTTTTTTGGCATTTGGTACTCCCTTTCTTTCTACACTATTTGAACTTTGAACAAGCAGGCTAACGGTTTGCGTTACCCGCGCTGGGGCGGGCGGCGGAACGCCGTCCGACTGGGAAAATGCTGAGGCGTAGAAAACTGCTTGGGATTTGCGCAGAATCCCTAGCGTCGGGTGCACGCTTTGTTAGCCTGCGTTATTGTATCGAAGACTCACGCGCTTATCTCAGACATAAATTTCTTGAAATCTATCACATTTCCCTTGTATTTGACAATCAACGCGCGGACGCTGAAATAATTGTGGTCTTTCCTTTCTGTTTCAGAAAGAAATTCAAAAGCAGTTTGCAAGACTATTAATGCATCGGCACGACAAATTCTATTTGGAAAAACATTCAAGCCAAGTATTTTGGTTTTACGACTGTTGCCATCTACTGCTTTCTCAAATTTTTTATCACCGTAACCCTTTACTCGTTGTGCGTCAACCAGCCTTAAATTTCCATTTTCATCCCAGTAGATATTTGCTTCCCAAACATGATTGTGAGCTATTGTGTCGCGTATTACGAAAATCTCTTCAACTTTTTGGAACAGGTCATTTTGAAATTCCTGCTTGATAAACTCAAGTGCCTTTTGTGGTGGTGATACTTTCATCATATATTGAGTTCTACTCACTGCTGATTCAACCATTAAGACTGTAAGGGTTATTATTGCTAGTGAGTATCCATTTTCTAGGGGAGAGGCTTGCACTTCGTTGGGAGGATGTGATCCGACAGTATTCAAGGACTCGAAAAGGCTCACGATTGGAAAAACAAAGTTTGATGCAACTATTGAAATATAACCTTCAGGCTTAGTGGGAAGCATTAATTCACCATTCAAAGAAGCAGGCTAACGGTTTGCGTTACCCGCGCTGGGGCGGGCGGCGGAACGCCGTCCAACTGGA
>CAKKRM010000267.1 GCA_919902735.1 Anaerolineales bacterium
AAGGCATGCTCTCGACCGAGTTCAAACACGGACCGCTCTCCGCGGTGAGCAAGGGATTCCCGATCGTCTTTGTCGCGGGACCGAACGATGTGCCGCTCATCATCAGCGGGATCAACGAAGTGAAAGTGCGCGGCGCACGCACGATCACCATCGCCGAAGAGGATGCTCGCCTGCGCGCCAACGGTGATGATTTGGTGGTGATTCCGAAATCGGATGCACAGATCAGCGCGTTGCTGGGAGTGCTGCCCTTGCAGTTGCTGTCGTATCACATGAGTGTGTTGCGCGGGTTTGATCCTGATTTCCCGAGGAATTTGAGTAAGACATTGACGGTGGATTAGTCGTCAACGGATTTTGTAACGGATTCACGGATCAAAACGGATTTCGATTCATTGGTTATATAATCGGCATGTCCGTTTGACCTATCCCCCCGCCCTTCCCAAATGGGAAGGGGGCTTGTCGGTCGATAAATTTATTGACTTTCCAAAGCAATGTTTCGTTTCAAGAGCAAAGGCTTCTCCCCCTTGGGGGAGACGGGAGAGGGGTTGTTTGATCCTGATTTCCCGAGGAATTTGAGTAAAACTTTGACTGTTGATTAATTGGGTTCGGTGCGGGATAAATCCCTGCCTCAGTTCGTGGAAGTCCACTTCAGTGGACTCGACCATCAGCCTGAAGGGCTTCCATGTGCTGAGCAACATTGGTCAAAAACAGGTATGCTATACTTGCGCTTGTTAGGACAACATCACTATAACTAAATTGGAAATCTCACATTATGTCAAATAAAGAAATTCCAGATAGTGCCATTGAAATTGTCGCCAAACACATTAATACAAGAAGCAATAAACCATATCAAATTCCAATTGTGGGGATACCTGAAAATGTAGAAACCCCGCAATATTTTGAGATTCACCCTTTTGATCAAATAGATAATTCAGATAGACGCTTCTATTCAATTGACGGAAGTTATAACAGTCAAGAGTTCTACAACGGACTGGCTATTGCAATATATGCAGCAGGTTATATTTGCTGGCTCTCTGGGATTTGGTGGGGTAGTAGCAGAAAGGAGTAGAATCTGGCAAAAA
>CAKKRM010000268.1 GCA_919902735.1 Anaerolineales bacterium
AGCGAAGGGTCTCTGAGATAGTCGTAGAGACCCTTCGCTCCGCTCAGGGCGACATACCCTAAAAAACACAAAATTTGCGTAAGGTGAGTGAATGAATCAGGCTGCCAGGCAGTTTTCAAATCAGCCGCATACAGAGGCTCAAACCACAGCGAATGGATTTACACCTTGAATTCAGTCAAAGCAGCGCCCATGGCGGCAAATGTCGCAAGGATAAATGACTGCCATGCAATGTTCGATACCAACGCTGTCACTGGAATGGTCATCAGGCCTCCCATAAATGTCGAAACAACGCTGATTAAAATACCAATCCCAATGCTGCCAATCGCCGCAAACGACACTCGCTTTAGCGCGGATGCCCCTCCACTGCCGATGTTGATTAGAATTCCGCTCGAAAACCCAAAGACCACAAGGATGGGAATACTATATAGAAGGGAAGGCGCGGCGCCTGTGCGGGTCATATAAAGATACTCTGCATACCCGCCCACGATGCCAAACAAAAAGGCAATCGGCGCGATATGCCAGGCGCGCACTTTTTGCATTTCCCGCACATCTCTGCGATCCCAGATTTTTCGGCGAATGGTCAGGGGCCAGTTATATGACAGGGTGAATATTTTATGCTCCAGCAATGCGCCCGCCTCCCCAAACACCGGCACCATTCCGACCATTTTTGTTGTCCAAAAGCCCACCATGCACCTCGCCAAGGTGGGGTAACGATAGGTCATTTGAATGGGAAACGAAAAATAACCGACATATTTAAAAAAGGAGAGCGGCAGGGCAATGTTGTAATCTGTAAAATTCCTCTCCTTGATGACAACGAACAAGACATAAATTCCACGCGCGAGGGAACCGGGCGAAATTGGGATGATCTGGAAGAACGCAATGATGCCGGCGGCGATGGTAAACGCCTCCCAGAGCGGCATTTCAGGGTGGCTCAACAGGTACAGGATTGCAATCCCAACAGAAAAGACGCGAGTCACGGGAGACATGACCACATGCACCGCCAGGCTTTGCAAATATTTATGGATGAATGGCTCGTGAATTTGGGTAAGAATCTTTTCCGCATCATCCCTTGAAATGATCTGCATGTGTTCCCCTTCTGCGACCATCTCTTTGAGCCATTCTTCGCGCATCGAGACGTTGAAATACAGCCTCAAAGGTTTAATCATCACATTGTATATCGACTCGATGAAATATTGCCGGTCTGAAAGAAAGCGATGGGCCTGGTCGGGGAAAAAGGAGAGGAACAGGTGATAGATATACTGCAAAAACGATCCGTATATCTTTTCGGCCTTTTCCTCCGTGATCCTTTCCCCTCGATGCCAGTGGATGATGTTTTCGATGCGGCTGGCAAGCAGCGCGCGTTTCAAGTATGGGAAATCGTAAACCAGACGGGAATAATGGGAGCGGTACTCCTGACGCCCAAGCATCTTTCGGAGGATGGAACCGATGAATGGGACGAATCCAATCAAAAGATAAAATATAAAAAACAGTTTGTTGCCGCTCATTTTTTCCGCGGCAGCCTGGTCGGTTAAATTCCTAACCTTCCAGCCGCTGATGGCGCTGTGGACGATGGTCGAGAGCAGGTTTTTGTCATACAGAAGACGGACATGGTTGTGAGTAATATCCGGGATGGAGTTGCGATAGACGGTTTCGCAGGTTTTCAATTCCTCGAGCAGGGGCAGGATGTCCGCGAAATCTGATGGGTGTTTTTTTACAAAGGATTCCAGTTTGTTCACGTCCCCACGGTCGAACTGGACGAGGCTCCCGCGTTTAACCCCTTGCAGGATCAATTTTAGATCGCCCGGACTCATCGGCAGGAAGGGGAGCAGGGTCAGGCCTGCCCTGAAATCCACTGCCGTTAAACCGCGATCAGGCTCCAGGTCCGATTCGAGGCGTTTGAGAACGTTTGGCTGGCTCTTCCAGGTGGACCATTCGTATTGTCTTGCAAATTCATGTGCGCCCATCTCATGCAGTAATGAAACAAAATCCTGCTGAAATTTTTTCTTGGCGCGGTATTCCGGCGAACCCAACGAATCGTCTTCGATCGTTTCGTTTTTTTCCCAGCGGGCAAGCAGGTCTATATAATCGTCCACTTCGAGCCGCCAGGTGCGCCCTTCCACCCAATTGCTGATCTCGCCGCAACTGCCAAGCGTATGGTCGACCAACGTGCAGTGAACATCGTTTACCGCGTTTTCATCGTTGAAGCGCAGGGCGGCGGCGCGGCGGATGAATTTTTGCCAAAGCGCTCCTGCGCGGGCCGCCGGGGGATTGCATTGAATTTGGAAGGGACCCTGGAACCCAACCCCATACAGCAAGTTTCTGAAAAAAAGTGCGCCTCGCGAAGGCGGGATGAATATTTTCAAAGCATAGGTTTGCCCAACCTGAAAAGGGCTGTTTTCACTCCCCACGGAAAGCGCTCGAATTTTATATACCTGCCCCGCAAACCCGCCGCCAACAAAGCGCTCGATAAGCAGCGAAACCCGCTCAATGTTCTGACCGTTTGACGGCGTGACCAGCGCCACATCATAGGTGACGAGGTCACCGGCATCGTATCTTTCCGCGCGCAGCGGCCTCTCGATGTGACAGCCTGTAAATCTATTTTCGAGGGATTTAATTGTTTCTACCGAATAATGTGTCATATATAAAAGAAGCCCATAGTAAAGGATTTTTTACCTCACCTTACGCAGATCAACCCCGAAGGGATGGCAGGAGGATAGAAAATTGCGTGAAAGAATTCCAAATCCCGAAGGGATGATATTGATTTTACGAGCTATGACACCCCTTCGGGGTCTTCGAGTAAATCGCGTAAGGTGAATTATTAGTTCAGGAATTATATTTCAATTATTGATTTCGCAATAGCATTTTTAGCGGCAAGTTGATGGCTTTTCCAAGGTCAGAAAAAGAAGAAACCTGCGTTTTCAGCGTGAATCAGCGTCCCCAATTAATTTTCGATAATAGATTTTATCGGTAATTAGAAAAAACGTCCCGAAGGCATTGCCCTGAGCCTGTCGAAGGGTTGCCGTCAGGCGTTTAAATTCCTCGAAAAAACCTCACCGCACTCCCGCAAGAACATCGGGACGATGTAGCGCGCGGCGCAAGTGTCGGGACGGTGCCTGTGTGTTATTTCCAATAAAGTCTAAGGTCTATTCCTTCTGAATGATCTACCCCAGCGCAAAATTATCGATCAACCTCGTTTTGCCGAGGAAGACGGCCATCGAAAGCAGGGCTTTCCCCTTCACCACATCCAGTTCTTCGAGGGTGTCGTAATCGGCGCACGAAACGTATTGCATCTGCGCCAGCGGCTCGCTCGTAACCACTTCTTTCATCTTTCCTCTTACTTTTTCCGCATCCATCTCGCCCGCCTCATAAAGTTCCTTCGCCGCACTCAGCGCACGGAACAGCACGGTGGCGGCCTTGCGCTCATCCTCGTTCAAATACTTGTTGCGGCTCGACATCGCCAGCCCGTCTGCCTCGCGCACGGTGGCGCAGACCACAATCTCCAGCGGGAAATTCAGATCCTGGGTCATTTTGCGGATGACCGCCGCCTGCTGGGCATCCTTCTGGCCGAAATACGCCCTGTCTGGCTGGGTTGCGTTGAACAGCTTCGCCACGACGGTGGTCACACCCTTGAAATGACCTGGCCTCATCGCGCCTTCCAATGGACGGGTCATCGCCTCCACCTCCACCCAGGTCTGGTAGCCAGACGGATACATACCCTCCGCTGACGGATTCCAAACCAAATCCACGCCGAGGGGGCGGATGAGATTCAAGTCACGCTCGAGATCGCGGGGGTATTTCGAGAGGTCTTCGTTCGGCCCGAACTGCGTGGGGTTGACGAAGATGGTCACGATCACATGTTTGCACTCCTCCTTTGCGCGTTGAATTAGTGAGAGATGCCCTTCGTGTAAATATCCCATCGTCGGGACAAGACCAACCGTCCCCTTAAGAGAGAGGCGGGCGGCTCTTAGGTCAGAGAGGGTGGTTACGGTTTTCATGTCTGCTCCGAGTAAATACGTCTATACAAATCCATGTTTTAGGGGCTTGACAGTCTAGAAACTTTGTTCTACACTCTTGTTACAACTTAGACAAAAGGAGAAAATAATGGCTTACGGACATACCAACTCAAAAGGAAACACCTATTATCTGCACTCGAAGGGCAGAATGTTCTTCTTCTCGAAAGAGGTTAAGGAAGGCGCCCTGGATGCCGTTCCTGCGGGCTACCAGGTGGCTGAGATGAAAACCGGCCTGCTGGTCTTGAAGAAGATCGTTGCCGAAGGCGAAGCAAAACCCGTGGAGAACACAGAAGTAACTTCGTAAAGTATAACCTGTTCGATACAACCAAATATTGTTCTTTTAGATAAAAAAGGAGATTATTATGACACGTTACACAGCATCTAAAAGTTATGAAATGAAAGGGGAACAGCCATGCCAACACTAAACCGCGTTCAATTGATCGGCCGTTTGGGTAAGGACCCCGAAAGCAAGTTTACGCCCACAGGCAGGAAAGTGACCCATTTCAGCCTTGCCGTCAGCAATCGCTGGAAAGACAAGAACGGCGAGACGAAGGAAGCCACCGAGTGGGTCAACATCGAAGCCTGGGGACGGCTCGGCGAAGTTTGCCAGGAATATCTGAAGAAAGGCAGTCTCATCTTTCTTGAAGGGCGCTTGAAGACGGACAAATATGAGGATAAAGGCGAAACAAAGTACTTCACGAAGGTTGTGGCGCAATCTCTGGAATTTCTCGATAAACGCCCCGCCGAAGAACCCATGATGGCCGTGGACGAAGACCCTGGCGAGTACGAAATATAAAATGAAATGAAAGAGACAGTCACCGAGAGGCGGCTGTCTCTTTTTTAGCACGAAATTCACCATAGGCAAATATGGATACTCCGCCGCCGCCCGCCTGTGGATTAATCCACGGACTATTGCTACGAAGTCCATTCCCGTGCGGACTGAAGTTCTGCCTCAATAAGTGAAAGCCGCCTTTGGCGGCTCAGCCCGAATGGGCTTCCATGTGAGAGAGTATACTGACCGCGGGAATAAAATGTGCTTTTGCCGAATGGAATTCTTAACGCCAAGTCGCAAAGGCGCGAAGGAAAACCCTTGAATCTTTGCGGCTTGGCGGCTTTGCGTTAAAAATGAAAACTGCAATTCATGACCGCGCCCAGTATAAATAGATAAGAAAATTATCCTTTCCCTCCTCATCAGACTTTCATTAACCTACCCGCTCGTCCAGTTGCATGATTAGTCATCTGGTCTTATAGTCTCCAGTCTCATAGTCGCTCAATAACCGACTAAAGACTAATCGACTGGAGACTTTCCCATGCACGGAGCCTGGTTTCAATATATGCGTTCGGGCGACCAAAAGCCCAAAGTGACCAAAGAACTTTTACTGCGTGTCCTCAACTATGCCAAGCCGTATTGGTGGCATATCAGCGGAATGCTCATCACCATCCTGCTCAGCGCGGCGTTGACCCTCGTCTCGCCGCTGATCTTCAGGCAGATGATCGACACTGTCCTGCCGTCTAAGAATCTTAACCAGCTGACGATCCTCGCGATTGCGCTGCTGCTCGTCCCCATTCTCAACGGCGGTATCGGGGTCGTCCAGCGCCGCTTGAACTCAACCGTTGGCGAAGGCGTGATCTACGACCTGCGTTCCGCGCTCTTCGGGCAGTTACAGCGCATGTCGCTGCGGTTTTTCACCAACACCAAAACTGGCGAATTGATGTCCCGCCTCAACAATGACGTGGTCGGCGCGCAAAACGCCATCAGCAACACCATCGTCAACATCGTCACCAACCTGGTGGAAGCAATTGCCATCCTCGCCGTGATGCTCACGCTGCAATGGAAATTAACCGTGCTGAGCGTGCTCGTCCTGCCCTTCTTTATCTTTGTGGCCCAGCGTCTCGGCGTCGTCCTGCGTGACATTGCCCGCGAAGGCATGGACCTCAACGCGCAGATGAACGCGCACATGAACGAGACTCTCAACATCGGCGGCGCGCTGCTGGTTAAATTATTCGGGCGTTCCAAAGAGGAGGAAGCCCGCTTCCGTCAACGGGCGGCGGGCGTGCGCGATATCGGCATCCGCCGCGCTGTTATCGGCTCAACCTTCTTTGTCATCCTCGGCCTCGTCAGCGCGGTGGGCACGGCGCTGGTCTACGGCCTCGGCGGCTACTACGTCATTCAAGGCAGCTTCACCATCGGCACCATCGTCGCCTTCGGTTCGTATCTCGGCTCGCTGTACGGCGCATTGCAAGGCCTCGCAGGCGCGCCCGTTGAATTCAGCACCAGCATGGTTTCGTTCGAGCGCGTCTTTGAACTGATCGACCTGCCGCAGGAGATCGCTGAAAAAGACTCTTCGACTACGCTCAGGGCGGATGAACTGAAAGGCGAACTCGAATTCGATAACGTCACTTTCAATTACAAGGTCGATGATTCGACTCTGCTCAGCGAAGTCAAACGCTATGGGAGTATGGATAATGTAAAAACAGTGATCAGTGGACAGTCGTCAGTGGACAGTAAAAATTCTCAGGGGAAGAATGGTCAGTCGTCCAGTATCAATCGTCGGGACGAAAGAGCCGCTTCATCCAACGGGGAAGCTGATCCAACATCCCAGGCACGTGAAGTCGCTTTGGAAGGAATCTCCTTTCAAGCATCCGCTGGGAGTCTGGTTGCGCTGGTCGGGCCATCGGGCGCGGGCAAGACCACCATCACCTATCTCATCCCGCGTTTGTATGATCCCACTTCGGGAGTCATCCGCCTTGACGGGCACGACCTGCACGATGTAACCCTCGATTCGCTTTCGTCTGTGATCGGCATGGTGACGCAGGAGACCTACCTGTTCCACGATACCATTCGCACGAACCTGACGTATGCAAAGATGGACGCGACGCAGGCGGAGATCGAGTCTGCGGCGCGCGCGGCCAACATCCACAACTTCATCATGGACCTGCCCGAAGGCTACGACACCATCGTGGGTGAACGCGGCTATCGCCTGAGCGGCGGAGAAAAACAACGCATCGCCCTGGCGCGCGTCATTTTGAAGAACCCGAGAATTTTGGTTCTCGATGAAGCCACGAGTTCACTCGACAGCGAATCCGAATCCCTGATTCAGGATGCGCTGAAACGAGTCATGGCGGGCAGGACGAATATTGTCATCGCTCATCGTTTGTCCACGATTTTGGCGGCAGATCTAATTTTGGTGATGGATCGGGGAAGAATTGTCGAGCGCGGCACGCACGATGAATTGATCGCGGTGGGCGGGTTGTACGCTCAGTTGTATGAAACACAGTTTCGAGGGGAGCGCGTTTAACCCCTCGCCTGCCTCCCCCAAATCAAGTGTTGATTTGAAGGAGGCAGGCGGGGGCTTGCTTCACAATTCAGCGATCATCCAGGAAAAACCAGATACCGCGGCGGCGTCCCAATCAGGGTTTGACATTGATCTTCCTGGTAATGCAACTGCCATTTTGCCCATTTTCGGTACAAAGCTTGAGAACGACGCGGATATTGTGTCCATTTGGGTTGTAGTCGAACGCCGGTGAACTAATGATGAATGCATCGCCGGGGCTGAGCGTATCTTTTGTGGTTGTTTTCAAGCATCCATCCAAATTGGTGAAGCCGTCTGTGTGGGCAATCAATTCCACTTCGGTCACCGTATCCTTAACTTTGAATGTCGCAGATTTGAAGGAAAGCGACCCCGTATTTTTTACCAGAATGTCCACCCACCAGCCTGTACAGGAATCAGAATTATTGAATTTCATACTAAAAGATGGAACTGGAGTTGGCGTCATCGTCGGCGTGGGAGTGGGCGGCGGGGTGAAGACGGGTAAAAGCAGGGGGGAACCTGTGATGGTGGCATACTCTCCCCATACCCAGCAAAATTCAACGCCCGGGTCCGGGTTGCGGATGTACCAATACCTGCTTGTGGGGTCGCGCCCGTACACTTCGGCGAACTCTCCAACCAGCAATGCGCCTTCCAGGTCATATACTTTGCCGGGGCCATTGCGGCAATTGGTCGCGAGGGAAACGCTTATCAATGGAACGGAAGATGTAGGTGTGAAGGTGAATGTGGGCGTACTTGTAAGGGTGGGACTTAAGGTAATGGATGGTTCGATGGTTAACGTAAACGTGTAAATCGAAGTTGGGATCGACCCCAGCGTAGGCGTGGAGGGTTCCGGCAGGTTTTGTGTGAGCCTGACGGATACCGTCTGTGCGACGGCAGTGCTGAGGAGGCTTGATTCCGGCGCGGCAATGCCGGGGATGGCGCAGGCCAGGCTGGCGGCCGCCACCATGACCAATGAAAAATACCTTCGGCGTGGGTGTTGCATGTTTGCTCCTTTTTCTGGATGAGGGGACAGCCCCTTTTGAGACGATAAATCCCTTTCACTGGTTCCAGATCAGCCAGCCTTTGCCCAACCATTTTTTCCTCAAGTCAATTTTATACCCCTTTGCCGCCAGGCTTTCCACCGAAGCGGAAAACCATTGTTTCAGGCCGAAGGCCTTTGCAGGGGATGTTTCCGCGGCGGAGCGCTTCCACGCTTGCATGAATTCAAAAATAGGCTCGCCCGCCACAACATGATGGATGTGATTTTTTGGCAGCACGGCTTGAAAATCGGTGATCTCAAAACCCATGCGGAAGTTGGTGCTGAATACCAGCGCCTCCATTTTCCATTTTCTTTCCACCGTCATCCTCGCCAGGTTTGCAACCCACAACTGCCCAAACGGGGTGGATGTGCCTTCGATCATTAATCCGCCGGGCAGAACATGTTCTGCGAGACGTTCATACGCGGGCGCAAAATCCATCTCTTCATATTGACGCAAGACATTAAAGGCGCGGATCAACCGTACGCTTTCGCCTGCCTGCCCCGCACCTTTCGTTTCAATTTTATCGAAGATGCGGGGTTGCAAAGGCAAGTTAAATCCGCCCAGCCGAAAGTGTGTCAGTCTGTCTGCGTAGGGCAGGGCCGCATCCACGCGCTCCTTGTCAATTTCCACGCCGAGGATGGGGAGGTTTGGATTCACGCGACGAAACCGCGCGGCGCTTTCGAGGGTGGTGCGAGGATCAAAGCCATAGCCAAGATCAATGAAAAATGAATCGGCAAACAGGCCGTCGGTCCGCGTGAGAAGCGAGGGTTCGTAGCGCAGGATGAAGTTATCCACACGCCGCAGTCTGTTCGAGGCCGTTTTTCCGCGGGTGGGCAGTCCCAATGGTTTTGTTGTTTTCATCCATGCTGATTATACAAAAGAAGCGGCTGCAAAGCCGCTTCTTTTGTGTTTATGGAGTGAATTCGATTGTCTTTGTGGTACATGCCCCGCCCTGGCCGGTGTTTGTGCAAAGCGTGATGGTGGCTCTGACATTGTGGCCGCTCGGGTCCGCTGCAAAGGCCGGCGAGCTGATGGTGTAGGTTTGGCCGGGGTCCAGCGTAGCGATGGTTCCTGAAGATAGGCATCCGCTCAAATCCACAAACCCATCGCCAAAATCGGTGAGCGTAACATCCGTAATCGTATCCTTGACGGAGATGGACATGGATTTGAAGGCGACCGAGCCGGTGTTCTTGAGGTTGACCTCAACCCACCAGCCGACGCAGGAATCCAACCCTGCGTAGCTTGCGTCGAAACTAGGCACGGGGGTGGGGGATGGAGGCGGGGTCATGACGGCTACATTGCCGAGGTTGCCGCCGGTGGCATAAAAGCCCCACAGCCAACAAAAGACAGTTTGGTTATTCGGGCTGCGGACGTACCAATAATCGCCAAAGGGATTTTTGCCCACCACTTCGATGGTTTGGCCGGGCACAAAGGTGTCTATGAGATCGTAGGCTTTGGCCGGGCCGCTGCGGCAGTTTGTGCCTACCGAAAGCGTGACGTACGCGAAGCCAGGCGTTGGCGTGAATGCGCTTGTGGGTGTAAAGGCAGGCGTTGCAGAAAGGGTTGGCAGGGGCGTAAAGGTGGGCGCAATTGGGTTTGCCCCCAGGCTCGCTGCGGCAGTGACCGTGAGTTGGGCGGCGGCCAAAGGGTCAAACCCGGGTGTTTGGGTGGGCGCTGCGCGTGGCAGGTTGCATGACGCGGTTATCAGGATGGTTGCAATCGCCAGCATTAAGAATCGCTTTTGTGTTTTCATTCTCTGCTCCTGTCTTTATTTTAGGATTGCGCAAAATTCCAGGGGAATTCGCCAATTCATACGAATTTCAAAAAGAGTAGCGGAAATTCGTGAAGAGTAGTATTACAACAGCGCAAGGCTGCATTTTCTATCTCGTCGGTAAACCCTAAGAAGCTGTTTAATAACTCGATTTTACCAACTCTCCTTACGCACCCTACCGTGATTCCCTGAGCGCTAGCGAAGGGTCTCTACGATGCTCTCAGAGATTCTTCGCTGGCGCTCAGAATGACATTGCGGAGAGTGAGTTATTAAACAGTCTCTTAGGGTCTGGGTTGGCAGTCTAACTTATATTATCAGTAGTTCACGAAAAGGCTTGAACATGGTTTACTTGGCTCTTACCAAGGAGACCAAACCGCCATGTCCAAGCTTGCGCTTAAAAATAACCGAATCTTGCGATCTCAACAAGTGCTGAATGCATTCAGGGTGTGGTCTAAAGTTTCGGAGGATCATGTCGCTGGTAAAGGGACTTGCCG
>CAKKRM010000269.1 GCA_919902735.1 Anaerolineales bacterium
TCGCAAATCGTCAATCTCCAATCGCAATGCCCCTCCTCAAACCCTCCACCCCCCCAAAGAAAAACACAAAACCTGCGGGCAAAACCCTTCCCCCCAAAAAAGGAGAAGCGCCGCGCACGAAACACGCGCCGCAGCACGCCCCGCCGCCTTCACGTGAACCTTCCTGGTGGGAAAAACTCTCCAACGAACGCAAACTGGATGTGGTCGGCATTGGCCTCGCATTCCTCGGCATCGTCATTATTTTGGGGTTGATCTCCGCCACCCGTTCCGCCATCGTGGGCGGCGCAATTTTTTTCCTCTCGCAAATATTCGGCTGGGGCGTATTCATCCTCCCGCTCGGCCTGCTGGTCTTCGGCCTCTGGCTCGTCTTCCGCAAGATCGAACGCATCCCCCCATTATCCATCGAACGCGCAATCGGCAGCGTGATCCTCTTTTTCTGGCTGCTCACCGTTTTGCATTCCCTCGTCGCCACCGCTGAAACCGCCGAAGCCGTCGCCCTCACCGGCGCGGGCGGCGGGTACTTCGGCGGGCTTTTCCAACGCATCCTTTGGGCCACACTTGGCGGCGGAGGTGCGTTTATCTCACTGCTCGCCTGGCTCATCCTCGGCATTGCCGTTCTGCTGGATAAACCCGTCTCGGATTTATTCTTCTGGCTCGCGCCGTTGACTTTAAAACTGCGACAGTTGCTGAACAAACCCATCGCGCCTCTTTCCCCGCTCAATCCTGATTCTGTTTCGACAAACGGGTTCACCCCGATAGACCCCGCCGCAATGCCGCAAGTGACCACAACCGAAGTTCCCGTTCAACCCATCCGTACAACCAGCGGCGCAACCGTCATCCACTGGACCTTGCCCAACGTCAGCGACATTCTCGACTCAGGCAACGCCCCCTCCATCAACGAAGATTTCATCCAACAGCGCGCGCGATTAATTGAAGAGACCCTCGCTTCCTTCGGCGCGCCAGCGCAGGTAGTTGCCATCAGCCGCGGACCATCGATCACGCAATTTGGAGTGGAGCCGCTCTTTCTTGAGTCCCGAGGCGGGATTCGCACAAAAGTCCGCGTCAGTAAAATCGCATCCCTGTCTGATGATCTCGCGCTCGCGTTGGCCGCGCCCCGTATCCGCATTCAGGCGCCGGTGCCCGGTCACAGCTACGTCGGCATCGAAGTGCCAAATGAAGAAATGGCCATGGTGGCCTTGCGCGATATTTTGGAAAGTGAAATTTATAAAAATAATAAAAAGCCGCTCAACTTCGGCCTGGGGCGGGATGTAGCCGGCCTGCCCATCATTGCCAGTTTGGAAGGAATGCCGCATTTGCTGATTGCCGGCACAACGGGTTCTGGTAAATCGGTTTGCGTCAATTCCATTCTCACTTGTATGCTGCTCTACAACACCCCCGATGACCTGCGCCTCGTGCTCGTTGACCCGAAACGCGTGGAGTTGACCGGCTATAACGGCATCCCGCATTTGCTTGGGCCTGTGGTCGTGGAAATGGACAGAGTCATCGGCGCGCTGCAATGGATGACCCGCGAAATGGACAAGCGCTATCACATGTTCGCACAGGTCGGTTCCCGTAACATCACCGATTACAACGCCAAGATGAAATTGCAAGGGCAAAAGAAATTGCCCTATCTCGTCATCATCATCGACGAGCTGGCAGACTTAATGATGATCGCCCCGGATGAAACCGAAAAGACGATCACCCGCCTTGCGCAACTGGCGCGCGCCACCGGCATTCACATGATCCTCGCCACCCAGCGCCCTTCCGTGGACGTGGTCACCGGTCTCATCAAAGCCAACTTCCCGGCGCGGATTGCCTTCGCCGTCGCATCCAATACCGACAGCCGCGTCATCCTCGACCAACCCGGCGCGGAGAGATTACTCGGGCGCGGCGACATGTTGTACCAGTCGCCGGACGCTCCCGCGGCTGCGCGTTTGCAGGGTGTTTTTGTTTCAGACCATGAGATTCAAAACCTGACGGAATACTGGCGCACGCAGGCGGGCGGCGGGAGTTCCTACGCCATTGCCGGCGCCCCCGCAGATTCCATCCCCGAAAATGTGCCGCTCAAGCAGGCTCCGTTATGGGAACAGGCGCAAAAAGTGGAGGGTGACCCACTGTTCGACGAAGCAGTGGCAATCGTCCGCAAAGAGGGACGCGCTTCCGTCTCCATGCTGCAACGCAGGTTACGCATCGGTTACACCCGCGCCTCCCGCATCGTGGATACGATGGAAGACAAGAAGATCGTCGGCCCGCCGGAGAGCGCCACCCAAATGCGGCAAGTGCTGGATTACGGCCCCACCGCGCCGCCGAAGGATGATGGGATGTAAAACAACCCTGTGTGGCTGTTTAATAACCCGATTTTAATATCTTACCCTACGCAGTAAAGATATGTCTTTGCGAGGACGCTCTTGTTCTTTGTCCGAAGCAATCTCCCTGCCGGGTCGGAGATTGCTTCGCCGCGAAAACCAGGAGCGCGGCTCGCAACGACATCAATTTTTTAGTAAGCGTGGGTTGTTTTTAAAGGAGGTTTTCGATCATTTGTATTAGGGCCTTCAGGCTGGCCGGCTTGGTCAAATATTCATTTGCCCCCGCTTCAAGGCAGAGTTCGCGGTCGCCGGGCATGGCCAGGGCGGTGAGCGCGATGATCGGGACTGAATCAAACCCGGGCGCGGCACGGATGCGTTTGATCGCCTCGAGTCCGCTCATGCCGGGCATTTGGATGTCCATCAGAATCAAATCCGGTTTTTGCCCAAGCGCCTGCTCAACTGCTTCAAACCCATTCCTTGCTTCGATGATTTGATAGCCTTTGTCGTTCAAGTAATCGCTGGTGACCAGCATGTTGGTGACATTATCTTCGGCGAGCAGGATGCGCCGCTTTTCGCCGTTGGGGCTGGTGATCGTTTCCTTCCGCTTTAGTCCTGCTGACAGTTTGACGCTTTCGACGAGGGGCATGTTTAACGATTGAGTCGGGATGATGAAATGGAAACGACTGCCCCTGCCTGCTTCGCTTTCCACGCCGACCCTGCCGCCGTGCAGTTCGGCCAGGTCGCGCACGAGCGCCAGCCCCAGGCCTGTTCCAGAATATTGGCGCGAGAGCGAACTATCCAATTGTACGAACGGTTGGAATAGTTTTTCAAGTTGATCAGCCGGGATGCCGATGCCGGTATCCCACACGCTAAAGCGGATGGCGTCATCGCCCTCCTTTGAAACTTCCAGGCCAACCTGCCCGCCTGCGGGCGTAAATTTGATGGCGTTGCTTAATAAATTGACCAGCATTTGTTTCAAGCGGCGCCCATCGGCATGGATCACTTCGATGTTGCTGGTGTTCGACATGGAAACCTGCAGGTTTTTCAAGAACGCGGTTTCTTTAATCATGCGTATGCATGCCCGGCAATAGGCTTCCACTGCCACGGGTTCGGCCTGCAGTTCGAGTTTGCCCGCTTCGATTTTGGAAAGGTCGAGGATGTCGTTGATCAGTTCGAGCAGGTGCCTTCCGCTTTCGGCGATGATGCGCAGTATCTCGACCTGGCGGGGTGTCAATTCGCCATAGGTACCTTCCTGGAGCGATTCGCTCATGCCTAGAACGGCGTTCAAAGGCGTGCGTAATTCATGGCTCATGGTGGCGAGGAATTCATCCTTGGCGCGATTGGCACGGATGAGATCGGCAGTGCGTTCCACCACCCGCATTTCCAGCTCAATATTCGTGCGCTGCAAATCCTCGAACAATCTGGCGTTGTCAATGGCGATGGCGGCCTGCCCTGCCAGGGTGTTGAAAAAGTCAAACCAATCCTCATCCCGCTCGACAATCGAGCGGTTATAAACCTCCAACACGCCAATCACTTTTCCCTTTGCGATCAGCGGCGCTCCGTAATAACTTACAAAATTCTCGTCTTTCAGCAAGCCTGCCAGAAGTAAACTGTGCGGCTCATCCACCAGGTTGATGTTCACAATGTTTCTTGCGGCGGCGGCTCGTCCGGCATAGCTTTCACCCAGTTTAACGCTTGTAGTTTTTATGGTATCGGTCCAAAAGCCAAGCCCGGCGCCATACTCCAGCATGTTCGTTGCGGAGTTAACCAGCAGGACGGTAACCGCATCCACAGCCAGCAAGCTGGCCGTATGCGCTGTCAGGGCATCCAGGCTCAAGCGCAGATCGAAGGTGGATGTAATAATCTGGTCGATTTCTCTCAGGGCGGTCAGGCGTTCAAGCTGGCGTTTAATCTTTTCCTCTCCGTGTTTGCGTTCGGTAAGTTCCTCCTGTGCCTGATGGAAGAGCCTCGCCTTGTGGAGGGCGAGCGAGGCTTGGATCGCAAAGGCTTGCAAGCGCTCGGCGTGTGCGGAGGTGTAGAAGCCAGGTGTGAAGCTATCCAAAAATAGGAAACCGACTACCTCGTTTTCAATAATGATCGGCGCGCCGATGTTGGAACGCAACAATTCGGTGCCCAGAATGGTTACCCAGCTTGGGTCGGCTTGTGTATCCGCTACAATCACTGGGCGGCCGGTCGCTGTCATCTTTTGCAGGTTATTTACACCGCTCAATTGCAGTTCACCGCCAGCGTTTTCAATGTCAATGCCGAGCTCGATAAAACCTTTCGAACGGACAACGCGGGCTCTGCCCGATTCGAGGAGTCTGACGCAAGCAGTATCGTGCGGCACAACTCGTCCAACGGTGGTGAGGATATGATCCAGCACTTCACCGAAATCAAGGGTGCGGTTGAGCGTCTCGGATGTATCGCGCAATGCCTCAGCCAGGGTGCGCTGGTCGCGCTCTGCCTCTTCCGCCCGCTTCTGGTCTTCGATCACGCTCAGCAACGCACGGCGCGATTGGTTGGAGGCCGCCAGCAACTCCTGTGACAACTTTTCGGAAGTGACAATCGCGCTGAGTCGTTTCTGCTCGGTCAGGTCGGTTGCCACCATGCAAAAATATCTCGAAACCTCATCGATCTGCACTACGTTAATGGAGAGAATGATCTGCACGGAAGTTCCATCGCCGACCAGCAGGGTCGCTTCCGCGCGGCGGGTTTGTAGATCGTCATGCAGTAGCAGTGTCTTAAGAATTTCCCGGTGTTCAGGCATAATCCAGGCGTAGATGGCGGAACCGATCACCTTTTCCAGCGGCGTCTTGAGCAACTCAGCACAACGGCGATTGGCATACAGAATCACGCCGTCCGCCGTCAGGGTCAGCGCGCCTTCGTTCATATCCTCGATCAAAATCCGGTAGGAATGATCGGCGCCTTTGAGCGTAAATATCTGATCGCCGCCCACGCCGGAGATGACGAGTGCATCCACTTCGCCGCTGTGGATGGCGCGCAAAGTCTCGTTGGCTTCGTCCAGCCGCGCGCGCAATTCTTTGTTTTCAGCGAGGAGTTGTCTTGGTGTTAGAGTTTTCTTAGGCATGGCACTCTCTATTTTGGATTGCGGATTTCTGAACTTGCTTTTCGATCTGCAACACTTGCACCGCCAGCACACTTGCCACATCGGCATCACTCCGCGAATGCGACATTTCTTTGCGATGCGAAGCAATGCAAAGAGCCGATGTGGCGGGCAGTGCCAGGGAGTGCAGGTGTCTAAAATCCACAATGCGCATTCCAAAATCCGCAATCAAACCTTTTTCCTCAAATCCAATCCCACCAGCACACGCTCGGCTTTCGACATATCGCCGATGATGCGGCGCAGTGGCAGGGGAAGTTTCTTGATCAGAGTCGGTGCGGCGATGATCTGCTCGCCCTGCGCCAATTGCGGCTGTTGGTACATGTCAATCACCTCCAACTCGTAGCGCCCTTTCAGATGTTCCTCGCAGATTTTCTTGACGTTGGCGATGGCGCGCACGGATTGCGGCGTCGTGCCGGTGATATACAGCCGTAACACATAATTTTTTTCCGGCGGACTGACCAACGCCCGTTCAAACGCTTTGGTCGAGTCGCGCGCTTTTTGTTTGGGCATGACATTCACCTACTCCCGTGGCAACAGATCCAACCCGATCAGCACACGCTCGGTGTTGGAGAGATCGCCGATGATCTTGCGCACCGGCATTGGCAGTTTCCGCACCAGCGTCGGGATGGCCAGGATTTGGTCGCCGCGCGCCAACTGCGGGTTTTCCAGCAAATCCAGCACCTCTATTTTGTACCGCCCTGCCAGATGTTCTTCGCAGATCTTTTTGAGATTGGCAAATGCGGTCATGGATTTGGGCGTTTGCCCAGCAACGTAGAGCCGCAGAACGAAGGCGTCCGCATTTGCTTTGGCGCGTTTGGGTCGGCGAGGCGCGGTTTTCGGCGTTGCGGTTTTTGCGGGTTTCGTTTTCATTTCGAGTTCCCTTTTTGTTTGTTCGCTCTCGCATCCGACTTGCGGCTCAGCCCCATGTCCACGCGTTCTTGAACCAGCAATTCTTCCCGCGTTTGTTCCTGCTCGATGATTTTCAAAGTTTCGGTTTCCTGCGCCTCGAACTCGGCGTGCATCGCGGCGATCTGCGCTTCCATGGCCTTGCGCCTGCGTTCCAGTTCCAGTTGTCGGCGCGTCGTTTCCTGCTGGCGCGTCAACTTCCCAGCTTGCTCTTGCGCCTCCTGTGCCAGCCGCGCGGAGCCGGTCAGCACGCCGCCCGCACCAACGTACACATCACGCAATTCCACGCCGTGATCGGTCAGCAGGAACTCGCGAATCTGATTCGAGTGCGCCATGCCGCGCGATTTCAGGATGTACATGCCGCGATTGCGCTCGCCGCCGATCTCGATGTCACGCAGTAACAGCCAGGTGTCGATCAGGGACGAAATGGCAACTTCGGTTTGCTCCAGCGGTCCGCCGCCCGAGGTCAGACTGGTGAACAAGCCGGTGATTTGATTTATCTTCAAAAAGTCTACCAGCCGCATCAACATGGATTTGACTTCGGTCTCATTGCCTCCGATGACGAAACTGGTCAACGGATCCACGATCACGACCTGTGGCTTGAAGGTATTGATCGCTTTGTGTATCATCGTCAGGTGCATTTCCAAGCCGGCAAACGTGGGACGGGTCGCCTGAAACTGGAGCAGACCCTTCTGCACCCACGGTTGCAGATCAATCCCGATGGAACGCATATTGCGCATGATCTGGTTGGGAGATTCCTCAAAGGCAAAATACAGGGCGTGCTCGCCGCGCCGGCAGGCGGCATCGGCAAAGTGCGCGGCGAGACTGCTCTTGCCGGAGCCGGCGGTGCCAGAGGCCAGCACCGTACTGCCGCGGAGATAGCCCGCGCCGCCCAGCATCGTGTCGAGGCGTGGGACGCCAGTGGGAACGCGTTGGGTTGAGGCAGGATGCTGCAAGACAAGCGAAGTGACCGGCAGAACCGAAATTCCGTTTTCGTCAATCAGGAACGGATACTCGTTCGTGCCGTGTGTCGAGCCGCGATACTTGACGACGCGCAAGCGCCGCGAGGAAACTTGTTCGCTCACGCGATGGTCGAGCACGATGACGCAGTCGGAGACGTACTCTTCCAACCCTTGGCGCGTCAGCGTCTCATCGCCGCGTTCGCCAGTGATGATGGCGGTCACGCCTTTGTCCTTCAGCCAGCGGAAGAGGCGGCGCAATTCCGCGCGCAGGATGAGCGGATTGGGCAAGCCGGCGAAGAGCGACTCGATGGTATCCAGCACGACGCGCTTGGCGTGGATCGAGTCAATCGCTTGCCCAAGGCGAATGAACAATCCTTCCAGATCGTATTCGCCCGTCTCTTCGATTTCGCTGCGCTCGACGTAGACAAAATCGAGTGCCAACTTTTTGCGCGCGACCAGGTCTTTCAAATCGAAGCCGAGCGAGGCGACGTTTTTGGTCAGGTCTTGCGCACTCTCTTCGAAAGTCATAAAGACGCCCGGCTCGTTGAACTGCGTCGCGCCGCGCACGATGAATTCCATGGCGAGGAGCGTCTTGCCACAGCCCGCGCTGCCGCAGACCAGCGTCGGTCTGCCTTTGGGCAATCCGCCTCCGGTGATTTCGTCCAGCCCCTGGATGCCGGTCGGCGCTTTGGGTAGTTGTCTTCTTGCTTTTGGCATATTCATTTCTCCTGTTTTACTGATCACTTGTCATTTCGAGGAGTGGTTGTTGCGACAAGAAATCTCGCGCTGAGTGGAAAGAGAGTTCTCGCTCCGCTCGAAATGAAAAAAGGGATTTCACTTTTTGTCTTCTTCTTCCGCGCTAGGGTAACGCGGCGGTTGGCTGGCTTTGCCCAGCAGTTGATTCACCTCGCGCTTAAGTTCGATTATACGACTCTCCCGTCCCAGCATGGCATTATGCCAGCGTTGTAGTTCGTCGAGTTGTTTTTTGATTTCCTCTTCCGCGCGCTTGCGCGCGGTGATGTCTTTCTCGATTGCCAGAAAACCCATGATGTTTTCGTGCTCGTCCAGAACCGGATTCGCGGAAACCTCAACATTGATGAGTAGTCCATCCTTGGTCTTGTTGACTACTTCGGCTTTGAAGACCTGCTTGGCTAGAAGAGTTTGCCAGAACATCTGGTAATCTTGCGGACCGAGCAGTCCACTTTTCAGGATGCGTGGGGTGGCTTTGCCGATGACCTCTTCGGCGGTGTAGCCATACAACCGCGTGAATTCCGGATTGACGAAGGTGATCAAGCCGTCGCGGTCGGTCATAAAGATCACTTCGCCGGAAGTATTCACCGCCTCCCGCAACCTGATCAACTCCTGCTCCGCCTGCTTGCGTTCGGTGATGTCGCGCGCCATGCCGCGGACAATAGGTTCTGCGACTCCTTCGTTTCGCACTGAATTTTGATATTCCCAAATGCGCCGCTCGCCCTGTTTGGTTTGCATCAATAAAAGACCAGAAGCAGATCCGCGTTGTGTAAGCCTGTTTATATAATATTTGAAATGCCTCCGCACTTCTGGAGCCATAAAATCGCGCAGATTTTTGCCGATCAGTTCGTCCAACTCGTAGCCTAGCAAGCGGGCAGATGCAGGATTCGCTGAGAGGATCATGCCCTCCAGATCATGCGTACAGATGAGATCCTGGCTGTTTTCCACAAGATCTCGGTAACGGTCTTCGCTTTGCTGTATCTTTTCCTCAGCCAGTTTGCGTTCGGTGACATCCTCCACCAAAGCCTGGAGGCACGCTTGCCCTTGAAATACAAGCGGGGTCAGCGTGAGTAACGCATCGTATGCCGTGCCATCCTTGCGTTTGAACTGAACCGGGTGGTTCCGCAGAAAGCCTTGCTTTTTTAGAAGCGCCAATGCCTCGTTGCGCTGGCTCGGGTCGGAATATAAGCCCGCGACACCTCCGATTTTTTTGATTTCTTCGCGGGTATAACCGCCGGGCAGAAGGATCGCGTCGTTAAAGGCCAGCAGGTTGCCTCGCATGTCCGCGACGCCGATGCCGATGGGTGTTGTTTCAAACAGGACGCGGTATTGCTGTTCGATCTCGCGTTTGGCTTCTTCTGTCCGCTTTTTTTCGAGCACAGCCTGGATGGTCTTGGGCAGACGCTGGATGTGTTTTGGGGTTTTGATGACGTAATCCGCCGCGCCGAGTTTCATGGCCTCGATGGCGGTCACTTCGGAGCCTGTGCCTGTTACGATGATCACGGGCATTTGCTCATCCCGGGCATGGACCGCTTCGATCACCTGCAAACCGTCGAATCCGAGGATGTTGAAGTCGCTTAGGACGAGGTAAAAGCCTCCTTTGGCAAGGGCAGTTTCAAAGTCTGCGCGTGAAGCGACCGTGAGAAGCTCAAATCCGCCATGTTCTTTTTCCAGTACGTCACGCACCAGTTCGCGGTCAAGCGGATTATCGTCAATGTAGAGGATGCGAATGGGCTTGCTCATAAATTGTTCTCCGGCGGCGCAACGTTCAGCGACAACCAGTAGCCTTCGATCTTTTTAACGACGCCCAGGAATCCATCGAATGAAACGGGTTTAACGAGATAACTATTTGCGCCAATATCATAAGAGAGGGCGCGGTCACCTTCCTCTTTGGAGGAAGTCAGGATCACAACCGGCAGGCGCTTGAGAATGGGGGCTGTCTTGACCTGGCGCAACACTTCAAAACCGTCCACACCGGGCAGTTTCAAATCCAGTAAAACAAGACTCGGCATTGGGTAGGTATTGCGATCGGCGTATTTGCCGTTTCCAAAAAGATAATCAAGCGCGTCCTGTCCATTCGGCGAGACGTAGATGGTGTTGAGCAATTTCGCTTCCTTGAAAGCATCGAGGGTCAACTCCACGTCCATGCGGTTATCTTCGACGAGCAGGATGTTAGCTGGTTTGTCCATGTTCATTCCTTTGATAGTTTGACGAAGAAGGTGCTGCCTTCTCCTGCTTTTGATTCTACTCCCACGCTACCGCCCAATAATTCAACGGATTTCCTGACTGTCGCCAACCCGATACCTGTGCCTGGGTAATCATCATCGCTGTGCAGGCGCTGGAAGATGTTGAAAATCTTTTCTTGATGCTCGGCGGGGATGCCGATACCGTTGTCGCGGACTTTGACGATCACCTGCTCGCCTTCGATTTGATATGTTACTTCGACCTGCGGCGGAACATCTACCTTGCGATATGCGACGGCGTTTTCAAGCAAGTTGGTGAAGATTTGATTCAGCAAAGTTTTATCGCCTGTTACGTCTGGCAAACCTTCAGTAATGCTGATTGTGCCATGCAATTCGTCAATATGACCTTTCAAATCCTTCGTAAGTTCTGCAAGCACGCCGGCGAGTGAGACTGGCTCCAAACGCACACCTGCCCGCCCGAGGCGGGAATAGTTCAACAGGTCGTCAATTAAATGTCCCATGCGCTCGCTGGCTTGGATGATGTTGTCGAAATAATGTTGACCTTCCTCGTTGAGCGAAGCGCGATGGCGGCGGGCGATGATCTCGGCGAATCCGCTGACAGCGCGCAGTGGGGCACGGAGGTCGTGCGAGACCGAGTATGAAAAAGATTCAAGTTCTTTATTTGCGGCGGAGAGTTGCGCGGTGCGTTCGAGGACGCGTCTCTCCAGTTCTGCGGTTTGCTGCTGAACCTGCTCGAACAATTGGGAGTTTTGGATGGCTACTGAAACCTGGGCGGCAATCGTTTCCAAAACGCGCTCATCGCTTTCCGAATAGGCATCAGCTTGAATGGACTCTATGTTGATGACACCGATAACCCGTTCACCTGCCATAAGCGGCACACATAATTCAGAGCGAATATCAGCACGTATCCCCAAATAGCGTTTATCCTGCCGAACATCTCCCAGGCGGATACTCTGTCCTGATTGGGCTACCCAGCCGGTGATGCCTTTCCCCACGCGAATGTCTGCGCTTTCGATATACCTTTTATCCTGTTCCTCGAACGATGCACCTTGTTTTTGCGCGCTAAGCGCAAAGGGGATCAGCCGCCCCCCGGACTCGTCAATGAACAGCACCGCGCCATAGGTGTAATTCAAAATCATTTCCAATGATTTGATGATCTCACCTGCCAATATTTGCGGCGAATAGAGTCTTTGCAGTTGCAGAGCGGCTTTGTTCAAAGCTGTGAGCTGGTTAAGATAACGGCGAATTTTATCTTCCGCCCGTTTGCGCTCGGTGATGTCGCGCACGATGTGGACGAAATTAGGCCGCCCGCCGATTTCGAATGTACGGGTACTGACGTCAACCGGAAATACCGTCCCATCGACGCGCTGATGGAACGTCTCCCAGCGCGCGCCCGCTTCTTGAATCGCTTTCTGCAATTGGGAATTGATCGAGCCGCGCGTTTCCGGCGCGCGCAGGTCATATAGATTCAAGCCCGCCAGACTGCGCCCGTAAATTTTTTCGGCGGCTTCGTTAAACGCGGCGACATTATATTTTTCATCCAACAATACAATGGCATCATTGGCGGCGGCAAAGACCGCCCGCCACAACTCCTCCGACTCGTTCAGTTTTTCTTCTGCGCGCTTGCGCTCGGTGATAACCTCGGAAAACAGGATGATGCCGCCGATCTCTCCTGTGCGCTCAACCCAGGGACGGATCTCCCACCGCACCCAATCCAGGTCTCCGCTGGCGCGTGGGAAAGAGTCTTCCTCGTTCCTTTCAGTCGCACCCGCCAAACAGCGCCGATGGATTTCCTTCCAGCGTTCGGGCATCTCCGGGAAGATATCGTAATGTGAGCGTCCAACCACATCCTGTTCGCCCAAATCGTAGTCAATGAGGTAACGGCGGCTGGCAACGATGTATTTCATATCGCGGTCAAACATGGCGATGGCAGCAGGCGAATTTTCGACGAACAACCTGAGCACCTGCTCATTGCGCTGAAGTTCGTCCTGAGCGCGCTTGCGCACAATGGCAATTTCTGTAAGGTGTGTTGCGAGTTCGATCAATTGCAGATCAGATTGCTCTGGGGAACGCGGCCCGTCATAATACATCGCAAATGTCCCGAGTACCTTGCCATCGGACGTTATCATGGGAGTGGACCAGCAGGCGCGCAATCCGTGTTTCAATGCAACTTCACGATAATCAATCCACAAAGGGTCGGAGGCAATATCGGAAACATATACCGGCTCTTTCCTGTATGCCGCCGTTCCGCAGGAACCGGCATTCGGGCCGATAGGTTGGCCGTCAATTGCGCGCACGAATGTTTCCGGCATACTGGGAGCCGCGCCGTGCCGCACATGGATACCGTCTGGATCAAGCAACAAGATCGTGCAAAACAGGCCGTGCGATTGGGCTTCGATACTGCGCGTGATTGCATCCAGAATTTGGGAGAGCGTTTCTCCCCTGGCGATCATTTCAAGAATCTTCTTTTCGCCCTCCATCAAAGTTTCCGCCCGCTTGCGCTCGGTGATGTCAATTGCAACACCAAGTTTTTGTTTGAGCGAGCCATTTGTGTTTCTCACGAACGGACGCTCATAACTGTGCAAGGTATGCCAACCTCCGGCGAAGTCCTTCATCCGATACTCGAGTTCCAGAATTTCGGCATCTTTCGCCATCATCATTTTGGATTGGAAGTCAATCACTTTTTGGAGATCATCCGGGTGGATCAGGCGAACGAATACCTCTGCGCCCATCGCCTGAATATCCTTTGTCGAGAATCCAAGAAGCTGTTCCATGCCTGCGTTGGAATACACATTGCTCTGAGACTCCATATCATAAACATAGATTAGCGCTGGCGTTGTATCCACAATCGCAGAGGTTAAGCGCTCCTGTTCCTGTAAAGCCAGCTCTGCCTTCTTACGGTCAGTGATGTCGTGGAAGAAGATCGAAAGCCCGTCTTTCGAGGGATAGATACGGTTCTCGAACCAGCGGTCGTAAGGCGGGTAATATTCTTCGAGAAAAACTGGCTGCTGGGTTTCGACTGCTTTGTAATAGGCTTTATAAAAGGGCTGGTCAACCCCCTCGGGAAATTCCGTCCAGATATGTTTTCCGATCAACTGCTCGCGAGTCCGCCCGAAGGTTTGCGCGGCTTTTTCGTTGACATAGGTATAACGCCATTCGGTATCCAGCGCCACGAAAGAATCTGAAACGCTGTCCAATATCCTCTCCACCTGGAATTGGGCAGGCCGAAATTTGTCCTTTGGCTTGGGTTGGCTTTTTGCGCGTTTAGGTTTCTTTTCCATCTTTTGCCTCCAAACAAAAAAGCAGCGCTTCATCTTTGTGTAAAACAGTATAGAACCGCGCCGTCCTTTTTGCAAGCACGGGTATTGCAGGAAATATTGCAGTTCTTGAAACAGCAACATACGCAATGGCTTACGACGTTTTCATTTGGGTGTGTTTCAAACGAGTTGAAAGTAAGAACTTCCCGAAGATTTTGTTATGAAAATTGGCCGTTTTTACGAACCTTCGGGACGCATTCAAATGAAATGCACCCTCTTCATTTATGTACAGGATGGTTGATGATACATAGTATAATTTCAGCCGTTGTTCCCCCGGAGGAATTATGACCGAAAAGAAGATACGAGTATTGGTAGCCAAGCCCGGCTTGGACGGGCATGACCGCGGCGCGAAGGTTGTCGCGCGTGCCTTGCGGGATGCCGGCATGGAAGTGATTTACACCGGCCTGCGCCAGACTCCCGAAATGATCGCCGAAGCCGCTCTTCAGGAGGATGTGGATGTGGTTGGCTTGTCCATTCTCTCCGGGGCGCACATGGCGTTGACCCCGCGGGTGATGGAGTTACTCAAAGCCAACGGACAGACTCACGTAAAAGTTTTCATCGGAGGCATCATTCCAGACGAAGACATGCACAGCTTAAAGGAGATGGGCGTGGCCGGTATCTTCGGTCCCGGCGCATCTACCGATGATATCGTTCGTGACGTTCAAATGGCGGTGGCAGGATAGCCCGCTTTATCCTACACAGAGCCTTTGCTCTGTGTTTTGTTGTTAAGCCCATCCGTCATTGCGAGGGCGCTCTTGTTCTTGCCCGAAGCAATCCCCCTGATCATGTTGGAGATTGCTTCGCCGCCAAAGAACAAGAACGGCGGCTCGCAACACTTGCACCGCACGCAAGTGCAGGTGTGACGAAATAAAAAACCAACCATGGCCTACTCCCAAGCAGTTCTTAACGGTGATCGTCTTGCATTGGCGCGCCTGCTCACGCAGGTGGAAAACAACACGCCCGATGGACGCGCTGCATTAATCGAATTATTTCCGCATACGGGCAGGGCGCACCTCATCGGTGTGACCGGCGCGCCGGGCACGGGCAAATCATCTCTCGTTAATCAGCTTGCTTTATATTATCGCAAGGTAGAGAACAAACGCTTGGCAATCGTGGCCGTCGACCCATCCAGTCCATTCACGGGCGGCGCGGTACTCGGTGACCGCGTGCGGATGCGCGATCTTTCCGGCGACCCGAATGTCTTTATCCGCTCGATGGCAACACGCGGGTCATTGGGCGGGCTGGCCCAGTCCACGGCCAATATGGTGCAGGTCTTTGACGCGGCTGGCTTCGATATCATCATCATCGAAACGGTTGGCGCAGGCCAAAGTGAAGTGGATGTGGCCCGCCTCGCGCATACCACGTTGGTGGTGGAAGCGCCCGGCCTCGGCGATGACATTCAGGCCATTAAAGCGGGCATTTTGGAAATCGCGGATATCCTTGTCATCAACAAAGCGGATCGACCCGGCGTGGAAAATACCGAGAAGGCATTAAAGTCCATGCTGGATTTGGCGCACCCGACCGAGCGAGTCTTTCAACATCACGGCTCGGCCATGCGGACGGTTGCTCCCAAACAAGATTCATCCGCCACGCTGATGTGGATTCCACCAATTCAAAAGACGGTATCCATCGAAAGCAAGGGCATTGTGGAACTGGCAGAGTCCATTGGGCGGCATGTGAGTCATCTCCGCCAGAGTGGGGATTGGGCCGTTCGAGAGCGCACCAGGCTCGAGGTCGAGTTGGAGGCGTTGATCCGCGAAGCGTTGCTAACTCGCTTCTGGGAGGATGTCCCTCAAAAGCAGTACGAGGATATACTGGAGAAAGTCATGCAAAGAAATCTTTCACCGTGGGAAGCGGTGAAGATGTTATTAACTAATGTTAAGCAACGTCCCGAAGGTTTGATCGGCTAAACAAGGTTTTTTCAAGAAAACCTTCGGGGCGTTCCTCGTATGGTGAGTTATTGAATGGAGAGTCGAAATGAGCATTATTTACGGTAAACGCCTGCGGCTGCGTGCCGTGGAGCGCGAGGATGTGGCGAAATTCCACGAGTGGATCAACGATCCCGAGGTGACCCGCGGGCTGGCTCTTTATTTGCCCATGTCGATGACGGATGAGGAAAATTGGTTCAATTCGCTTGAGAAGCGCGACCAAAAGGAGAAGCCCCTTTCCATTGAAGTACGCAGGGGTAAGGGTTGGAAGCTGATCGGCAATTGCGCCGTGTTTGGCATTGACCTGGTGAACAGCCA
Organism: Anaerolineales bacterium; assembly: GCA_919902735.1. GTDB lineage: Bacteria > Chloroflexota > Anaerolineae > Anaerolineales > Villigracilaceae > Villigracilis. Next base: position 15,816 of record CAKKRM010000269.1, read on the forward strand.
CGCCGAGCTTGGAATTATGCTCGGCGAAAAATCCGAATGGAACAAGGGCTATGGCTCTGAAGTAATGAGCCTGCTCGTGCGCCATTGTTTTGAAACCTTGAACCTGAACCGCGCGTTCTTAAGAGTTTATACTGAGAATATCCGCGCTGTGCGTTCGTATGAAAAAGCAGGCTTTGTGTTGGAGGGGCGGCTGCGCGAAGCGGTCTATAAATTTGGAAAATATGACGATGTCTTGATCATGAGTGTGCTGCGCTCTGAGTGGATGTCGCAAACCAAGGAGAAATAGTTTTATGCACCATGTAAATCACGATTTGAAAGTGTATGGGGGAATTAAACTTTATGCAGGCAGCGGCGCGCCGGAACTGGCTCAAAAAATTTCAGATTATCTCGGCCAGCCATTAAGCGGGCGCGAAGTGATCGAGTTTCCGAACGAGAATATTTTCGTGAAGTTGAACGGCAGTGTGCGCGGGCAGGATGTGTACGTGATCCAGACCACCTCATCCCCCGTCCATCGGAATTTGATGGAGTTGCTGATCATGATCCAAACCCTGCGTTTGGATTCGGCGGCGCGCATCACTGCGGTTGTGCCGTATTTGTGCTATGGCCGTTCCGACAAAAAAGACCAGCCGCGTGTGCCGATCACTGCGCGGTTGGTGGCAGACATGCTCGAGGTGGCGGGCGCAGACCGTTACATGACCCTCGACCCGCACGCCGGGCAGGTGCAGGGATTCTTCTCGATCCCCGGTGATGTGCTGACGGCTTCGCATTTGCTCGTCAGCCATATCAAAAAGAATATGGCCGACAATATGCATGACCCCGTTGTCGTTTCCGTGGACCTTGGCTTTGCCAAAAAAGGACGCAACTACGCGGCGGATATGGATATGCCCATCGCCTTCATCGAAAAACGCCGCCACGGCAACAATGCCAAAGCCGAAGCGCTGACCCTGATCGGCGATGTGAAAGACCGCGACGTGATCATCGTGGACGATGAAGTGGATACCGGCGGCTCCATCGCCCAGGCTGTGGATGTGGTAAAAAAGAACGGCGCGCGGGGTATCTATCTTGCCTTCGTTCATGCCATCCTTTCAAATGACGGCGCGGAACGCCTTGCATCCCTGCCGATCAAGCAGATCATCACAACGGATTCCGCGCCGCTCTCCCCTGAAAAAATGAAACACCTCGAAGGGCGGATCACGGTGCTTTCTGTTTCCGGGTTATTGGGTGAAGTGATCAAACGCGCCCACGAAGGCCGCTCGGTTGGAGAGATGTTCAACGAATAGCCGTCAACGGTTAGCAATTAGCTTTTAGCTAAAAGCCAACCGCTAATAGCTAAAAGCTGCCCCATGCCCGAACTCCCTGAAGTAGAAACCATCGCCCGCGTCATAAAACCCGAGGTTGTCGGAAGAACCATCGTTTCCGCCGATGTACTCTGGGCGCGGACGCTTGCCACGCCCTCGGTGAAAAAATTCAGGGAACAGGTACGAGGGCAGAAAATTACGGGGGTCTCACGCCGCGCCAAATATCTCATCCTCCAGCTTGAAGATTACAATCTCCTTATACATTTGCGAATGAGCGGCGATTTAACCGTAAGAACGGGTAAAATTAAGCTAGAAAAACATGACCGCCTCGTGCTTTCCCTGCGCTCCAAAAACGGAAAGGAAAGCCAGCTCGCCTTCAACGACACCCGCAAGTTTGGCCGCGTCTGGCTCACCGACCAGCCCGAAACGATCCTCGGAAAATTAGGCCCCGAACCGCTGGAGAAAAAATTTACAGAGCAATGGCTGTTTGAAAATTTACACAAAAAGAAACGCCAATTAAAACCACTCCTGCTCGACCAGACGTTTCTCGCCGGGCTTGGCAACATCTACACCGATGAATGCCTGCACATGGCGAAGCTGCATCCTCTCGGGTTGTCGAATGCCATTTCGCGCAAGCAGGCTGGGGCGCTGCGCGCAGCGATCCAATCCGTGCTCAGGGAAGGCATCCGCCGCAACGGCGCCAGCATCGACTGGGTCTATCGCGGCGGCGAGTATCAACATTATTTTCGCGTCTACGACCGTGAAGGCAAGCCCTGCTCTGTGTGCGGCGCTGAGATTCAAAAGTTTACCGTCGGCCAGCGCGGCACACATATTTGTCCGAAATGTCAGGTTCTTGAAAGGAAATAACCATGGAACTCCAATTCGCAACCGTTACCTGGCCCGTGCCCGCCCTATGGGGATTGGGTCTCGTGGTTTTGCTGATCGGCTTTTTCATTGGGTATGTGGATTCCAATATCCGCTCGGTGAAAAAAATAGATACCGCTGAAACAAAAGCAAATGTGGCTCGCACCGAAGCGGAACAAAAACTGGCGGCGGCAGAGGCGCTGAAGGCATCCATCCCAGCCGTACTGGATGACCCCGGCCTGCTGCGATTGAAAAATAAAAACGGCGCTCCATTGCTTGAACTGGATGGCGTGACGCTGAACCCAAAAAATATTTCTCCCGAACAGAAAAGGCGGCTGATCGAACTAGTGACGGTCATGCGCCCGTGGGTGGAAGGTGGACAGACCCCCGCCGCCCCGCTTCAAACTCCGCTCATGCCTGCTTCCCCCAGAGAAGCTTCTCCCCGCCCCGGGCAGTCTCTCAAAAAACCTGAACTCGATAAACAGATTTCATCCCTGAGCATCGTTCAGCAAATTGACACCGTCCTGCAAGAACGCCTGCTGGATACGCCTCTTGAAAGGAGCGGCATCCGTTTGCAAGAATCACTTCAGGGGGGTGTGGAAGTGTACGTTGGCCTGCAAAAATTCGACTCGATTGATGAAGTGCCCGATGCAACCATCAAAGCCACTATCCGCGCCGCCATTGCGGAGTGGGAAGAAAAATATACGCCGGGGGCGTAAATTTAAATTAACCCGCCAAAACAAAACTCACCCAAATTATTGCGGGTGAGTTTTTGCATTAATATGAGAGAGATAACCAGAATTTCATTCCCTCTTATACCTCGCCGTCAATACGGGGCAGTTAACATTGTCTGCGATCTCAGCGGTGACGTTGGGGGTGTAGAGCTGGCGCAGGGCGTTGGAACTGTAAAGGGAGCCCATGCATAGCAGATCGTAATTCCCTTCTTTTACTTCGGCTAAAATTTCCTCCACCACATTGCCCTGGCGGGCTTTGACGTTGGCGGTCAGGCCGTCACTTTTGGCGATCTCCATTGCCTGGCGCAGGCTGCGTCCCACGGGGGTGTTTGTATCGGCGAGATGCTGCCAGTTTTCGCTGACGGTTTTCGCGGTGGGGTAGTTCATGTCCATGGGTGGGACGATGTGAAGCAGGGTGATCTCGGCGCGGCTTTTCATGGCGATTTGCATGGCAATGTGTTCGGCGTTCACTTCGTACCCCAGCCCGCCGATGCAGATCAAGACCTTGTTCAAGGGAAGCCTCGTCACAGGTACATAGATGATCGGCTGTTCGATCTCTTCCATTAAGTGGCGAATGGAACGCCCCGTGATCAATCGGCGGATATGCGGACGCCCCAGCGGGCCGATGACGGTGATGAATTCTCCATGTTTCGCCTTACGCGGGATGATCTCTTCCGCGTTCCCGTTCTGGACTTCAAGCTCGTAGGCCACGCTGTTTTGCTGGAACAATTCGACGGCGCGCGCGAAGACATCTTCCAAAGGGTGGTGGTCGTCTATCGCCGCAGGACTCAGGTTCTCGGTCACGCCGAGAAGCGTAATTTTGGCATGGAGGACTGCCGCGAGCCAGGCGCCATATTCGATGGAGGGCCATGTGCCTTTGAATCCGTTTGTGGCAATCAATAAATCAGGTTTCATAAAACATCCATTTAGCGAAATAAGAGTACGCCCAGAATTCCCGCGCCGAGCAACACCAGCGGAGACGGGAGATCGAACCATAATGCGATGGCGCTCAACGCGGCAATGACAAGCGTGCGCCTGCCGAGTTTTTTGGTCTGCCCGACGCGGAAGAGTTCCCAGGCCACCATGATGATAAGCGCGGCCACCGCGGGGCTCATCCCTTTCACGAAGCCTTGCAGCCAATTCTCCTGTTGAAATTGTTGAAGGATCGAAGCGACGATAAACATCATCACCGTGGGCGGCAGGACTGCGCCCAGCAATGCCGTGAATACACCGGGGACTCCGCCTGCGGCATAGCCGACGAACATGGCAAGTTTCAACGCTTCGCTTCCAGGCAGGACGTTCGAGAAACCGACGGCTTCGACGAATCGTTCCTCGCTCATGATCCTGCCAACAGCCTCTTTATAAAGCAAGCCAACTGAGGCGGGACCAGAAGGTGAAAGCAAATTTACTTTAAGGAACATCCATAACAAACTAAACCAGACGGAGAATTTTGATTGATTCATGATGAAAGAAAAACAACCCCAACGATGCCTGCAAGGACGATAACCAGCCGCTCCGGTATTTTGAACCACATGGCGGCGAGGCTGGCAATGCCAAGCGTCCAGCCGACCCAACTGGTTTCGCCGCCTTTTTCAAATATTTTCCATGCGGTAAACACCATGAGCACGGAAATGGCGGGGGCAAGCCCTTCCACAAAATTAGCCACCCATGCCTCGCGGCGCAGGCGGTGCAGGATCATGGTGACGCCGAGGATGATGAGGGTGGGCGGTAATATGGATGCGGTCAATGCGATCAGCCCACCGGGGACTCCGCCCGCGGCGTAACCGATGTACATGGCAAGTTGCAGCGCGTCACTGCCGGGCAGGACGGAGGATAGCCCGACTGCCTGTACGAACTGCCCCTCGGTGACGAATCTCCCGACGGCCTCGTGATAGAGCAGCCCCACCGAGGCGGGGCCGGAGGTGCTGAGTAAATTGACTTTTAGGAAAGTCCAGAAGAGTTGAGATAGGATATCCACAAGGCCGAGTCTATCACGCTATCACAGTCCCTTCCAACTTCAATAATCAGTACTTCACAATTCTGGAGTCGATCAGCTTGCTGATCGGCACTTCAGGCAGCAAGCTGCCTGACTCCAGAATCTTTCGTGATCTACTGATAATCATTCTTACCGCATGTTACGGATGAATACGACCAAGTACCATTTCATTTGCGCCCGCTAATTCTTGAAACACGGCGCTGAGCTGCGGATTATCCTGCAAGCGCATGGTGGTATCGTGCGCGGGATCGTCATCGTTTTGCCATATATCATTCCACCACGAAAAACCAATGACGCGCTGCCAGCGGAAGGATGTAATATCCTCCAGCGCGGCGCGCGCCCATTCTGCCTGATCGCCAAGCGGATTGTTCTTCGTCACGCCAAACTCTGCAATGATGATGGGTTTCCCGCTCGTAAGCGCATCCACACGTGGATAGACTTCATCCATGCCATCGCGGAATTCCTCCCAATCATCAGCCTGCGGGGTCTGCGCGCCGTAAAAACTGATGCCGACCCAGTCAATCCAATCGTCGCCGGGGTAATAATTTTCAAAACGATTCCAATCTTCCTGAGGCCAATCTCCTGCGTTGAGATGAAAGACCCATGCAATATTCTCGGCGCCTGCCGCCCGGCAAACATCGATGATGTGACGATATGCATCGCGGAAGCGCTCGGGGCCGTCTGCTTCGTTTGGGTCGCCGTAGCCTGCGGTTTCGTCTGCGCCGTTCCATACGCCACTCCACGAAAACCAGTCACCGTTGACTTCAGTTCCATATTCAGCCAGGATGGGTATGCCAAAGTTGCGTGCCGAGGCGCACCAGTTTTTCAAGTCTGTGTCAAATTCGCCGTCCAGGATGGCTTGCAGAAAATAGACAGGCTCTGCTATTCCCTGCTCTTCGCTGGAACGCAGCATCAAGCGAATATAAGGAATGCTGCCCGCCTCACGGATCCATGTGACGGTTTCGAGAGGGAATGCGCGGCTTTCAAACCAGTTGTCTGAGAAAAATACCCACGCCGCGCTTTTCCCGGCAGCTGATTCATAAGAGCGCAGATCGTCAATCGTCAGTTTGCTTTCGCTCCCGCTGACGCCGCCCGGGTAGGCCCCATGGTACAGGCTTCCTGGCGGAGGCAATGGGATTTCAGCAGATGGAATTGATTCTGTTGGCGCTGGCGTTTGGGTTGGTGAAACCGTCGCCTGCATGGGAAGTGTTGGTAGAGATTCAACAGGATGCCGCTGGGCTGGCTGGCAAGCCGTAAGCGCCAGACAAAAAATGATGGGGAAGTGTTTCATGTGGTCATCTCTCCTTCCATTTTCAATAACCATTCTTTTGTGGGCAAGCCATCCCCGCCGCCATAGCCGTGGAGTTTGCCGTCCCTGCCGATGACGCGGTGGCAGGGAATGACAAGCGCCATGGGGTTGGTGGCATTCGCCCGCCCAACGGCGCGAAAGGCAAGCGGATGCCCGATCTGAGCGGCGATTTCAGCGTAGGTGCGAGTCTCGCCGTAGGGGATGGAGAAAACGGCGCGCAGCGTGTTCCGTTGGAATGACCGCAACGTTGACCAGTCAATTGCAAAGGTGAACTCGCGGCGTTTTCGTTTCAGGTATTCGCCGACTTCCTTCACATAAGGCTGGATCATTTTCTGGTTTCGTTCCACAGGTTGTTTCAGGCGCACCAGGTACGAATCCAGCCTGGGCTGAGAGTCTGCCCATTCGAGGGCAACCAGCCCAAAGTTTGAGGCGGCGAGGCGCAAATCTCCAAGAGGAGTGTGATTCAGTTCGCCAAGATAAATTTTGAGGGGGGGAGAATGTCATTTTTGCCATCCTTATTAGCGTCATTGCGAGGGCGCCTTTGCTCTTTGCCCGAAGCAATCTTCATTAATAGAGCTTGAGATTGCTTCGTTGGGAAGAACACCCTCCTCGCAATGACGGAATCGTTTGCAGACCTGTTAATTGTCGGACAATCGTAGGGCAGTCGTAGGGTTAGCGTCAAGTTAGTTTGGGGCAAACATGATAAATTTACTGGCGTAAGGTGATTTCTCTTCTCCTCCTTTCAAAGAGAACCACGGTCGGCGTCCGTGGTTCTCGTC
>CAKKRM010000270.1 GCA_919902735.1 Anaerolineales bacterium
GTTCTCGTAAAATACGCCTGTTTGTAGTCTAAACCTTCGGGACGGTGCGTAACATTCGTTATTTATCCAACCCTGCCATGCAGGGTTGGATAAATAACGATTACCGTAAGGTTGCTGTACTATTTATTCCTTTTTGTCGCCTTCTTCTTTATTTTCGCTTTCGTCTTCGGCAGGGGTTTCACCGTGAGCGCGCTTGTGCCATTCATTGAACATGGATGGAGCGCCGCCTTCCCAGCCTTTGCCCCAGGGACCGTGATGGCCGTGATGGCCGCCATGATGCATTCTGCGGAAGAACATCATTTTCATAAAGCCGAAGAAGAAGAACAGGAAGAAGATGGAGCCGCAGATCGCGCCGAACGGAAAGAAGCCAGCGTGGTGACCATATCCGTGCATTCCATAGCCGTACCCGTAGGGTTGACCGTAGCCATACATCGGCGGGACGGCTTGTCCATCTTCGGCGGCTTTCTCGATGGCGGCGGCAACTGCGGGGGCCTGCATGACTCCGCGGGCTTCCCCAGCCTTGAAGCTGAACGCCCCTGCGCCGACGATCAGTCCGAGCACGAGCAAAAGACCGAAAACGCGAAACAAAATAAATGGACCTTTTTTCATTTTTTATCTCCAATAGATGATTGATTTGGTTCGTTCTTACACCCCAAATGTATCAATCCATTGTGGAGGAATTGTGGATGGGTGGGTGAGAGATTGTGGAGGCTGTGTATGAGGAGTGTAGGAATATATTGCAAAACGGACAGCAAGCTGTCCGACTCCAGAGTTATAAACCTGTAACTTTTCACCTCTGTACGCATCTGATACAATGCGGGACGGTAATAACAAGCCCTAAAGAAGCGTCATGATTACGATTGAAAATAAATTACAGGCGGAATGCCTAAGGAAGATGAAGCAATGTCCAACGAGAAAAATGTAAAGGTGTTAATTTTGGGTTCGGGTCCTGCGGGGCTGGCGGCGGCGTTGTATGCCGCGCGCGCAGAACTGGAACCTGTTGTATTGACGGGGATGCAGTTGGGCGGTCAGGCCGCTTTAACGCATCTCATCGAAAATTACCCAGGCTTTCCCGAAGGCGTGGGCGGGGCGCAATTGGGCGAGTTATTTCAAAAGCAGGCGGAACACTTCGGCGCAAAAGTTGAATTTGACATGGCGAACGAAATCGATCTTTCCCAACGTCCGTACACGGTGAAGACCGACAGCGGCGAATACAAAGCCGAAACCCTCATCCTCACCACGGGCGCGAACCCGCTGCATTTGGAAGTCCCTGGCGAAGTGGAACTCACAGGCCGCGGCGTTTCCTATTGCGCCACTTGTGATGGCTGGTTCTTCAAGGATAAAAAAGTCGTCGTTGTGGGCGGCGGCGACAGCGCATTTGAAGAGGCGCTCTTCATCACCCGCTACGCCTCCTCCGTTACGCTCATTCATCGCCGCGAAGAATTTCGCGCGGGCGCAATTTTGCAGAACCGCGCCAAAGAACATCCCAAGATGAAATTCATTTTGAACACCGTCGTCACCGAGGTTGTGGGCACAGACAAGCTCACCGCCTTGAAATTAAAGAACCTTCAAACTGGCGAAGAGTCCACCTTTGAGACCGATGGCTTGTTCATCTTTATCGGTCACTCGCCGAACTCGCAGATTTTCAAAGGCCAGGTTGAAATGAGCGACCTCGGCTACGTCATCGTCAACGATAAAATGGAAACCAGCGTCGAAGGCGTCTATGCGGCAGGTGAGATCGCCGACCCGCACTTCAGGCAGGTGGTCACATCCGCGGGCATGGGCGCAGCCGCAGCGATTCAGGCGACGAGGTATCTCGAAGAAAAAGACAATGTCCCCGAAGGAGGATCAATTCACAGTTAAGGATGAAGCGACAAAGATCGCGCTTCGCACTTAAGGGACGGCTGAATCCTGTTCAAGAGTCAGAATCCAACCGAATCAGTTTTTTCCAAAAAGGACTCGTAACAATCCGAGTCCTTTTTGTGTGTTCAAAAATATGACATTTTGTACTTTTGGGCTGTACTACTTTCGGATAGAATTGGTAAAAAATAACGGCGTTCTTGCGCCGAATAAACCATTGGAGGAACCATGAAGAAAATCTCTATCATCGGCGCTGGTATGACGGGCTCCACAGCCGCGCACTGGATCGCCGAACGTGAACTGGCCGACGTTGTTTTATTGGATGTTGTGGAAGGGATGCCGCAGGGCAAAAGCCTCGACCTCACGCAAGCCATGCCGATCATCGGCAAGGATTCGGAAATTATCGGTACGAATGATTATGCCGCCACCAAAGGCTCAGACATTATCATCATCACCGCGGGGCTGGCTCGCAAGCCAGGCATGAGTCGCGATGACCTGCTCAAAACCAATGCCGAGATCGTCGGCAAGGCCGCCACTGAGACTCTGAAATATTCCCCCGATGCAATTTACATTGTATTGACCAACCCGCTCGATACGATGGCGTATCTGACGATGAAGAAGACGGGTTTGCCGCGTGAACGTGTGATTGGGCAGGCTGGCATTTTAGACTCAGCCCGTATGCGCGCTTTCGTTGCCATGGAAACTGGCGTGAGCGTGGAAAATATCCAGTGTTACGTATTGGGTGGACACGGCGATGAGATGGTTCCGTTGACCCGTCATTCCAACGTGGCTGGCATTCCGTTGAAGGAATATCTGCCCGCCGAGAAACTCGAAGCCATTGTCAACCGCACCCGCAAGGGCGGCGGCGAGATTGTCAATTTGCTGAAAACGGGTTCTGCGTATTACGCGCCGTCCATGGCTTGCGTGCAAATGGCGGATGCGATCTTGAAGGACAAGAAATTGATCGTCCCATGCGCGGCCTACATGAACGGCGAGTACGGTCTGAACGATATGTACTTCGGCGTGCCCGTCATGCTCGGCGCGGGCGGCATGGAAAGAATCGTCGAATACAAATTCGATGCCGAAGAGAAGGCCATGTTCGAGAAATCCGCCGCTTCCGTGAAGGAAACTCACGAAGCGTTGAAGAGTTTGGTGACATTGTAGAAATGGTTGAAGGTTGAAGGTTACAGGTTTAATGTTTTTCAACCTTCAACCTTCAACCTTCAACCTTCAACCTTCCAACCTTCAACCTAAAAATAAATTCTCAAAAGAGGAATAAGCCATGATCTTGCATGAAAAAATCTCTGCTCAGTTGCCCGCGTGGCGCGAACGCATCAAGTCTCTTGCAAAGGAACATGCCGACGTAGTCGTTGACCATGTCAATGTCGGCCAGATCGTCGGCGGGATGCGCGATATTAAATCCCTGCTTTCCGATGTCTCGTTCGTTGACCCCGCTGAGGGCATTCGTTTCCGCGGTTTGTCCATCCCTGAATTGTTGAATGCCCTGCCCAAAGCCCGCGGCGGCAAAATGCCCCTGGTGGGCGGCCTGTACTACCTGTTGATGGTTGGCGAAGTCCCAACTAGGGAACAGGCCATGGAAGTGGAAGCCGAATGGGCCAAACGTGCCGATATCCCAGACTATGTCTACAAGTTGTTGAAGACCATGCCGAAGGACACTCATCCGATGATCCTCCTCACGCTGGCGGTGATGTCTTTGGAGCGCACCTCCGCATTTGCGAGCAAATACAAGGAAGGCATGAAGAAGGATGAGTATTGGGAGCCTGCCCTCGAAGACAGCCTCAATCTGACCGCGAAAATACCGGTGATCGCCGCATTCATCTACCGCTACAAATATTTCGGCGAAAAGAAGAACCCCAAATACAACCCCAAACTGGATTACGGCGCAAATTTTGCGCGCATGATGAAAGCGCCCGATAAAAAAGGATATGCGGAATTATCCCGCCTGTACTTTATCCTGCATTCCGATCATGAATCTGGCAACGTTAGCGCTCACGCCACGCATTTGGTTGGTTCCTCGCTCTCTGACATTTACTTCGCCTATTCAGCCGGCCTGAGCGGCCTTGCCGGCCCCCTGCACGGACTGGCAAACCAGGAGTGCCTGGGCTGGCTGTTGGAAGTACACCAGCGTTTCAACGGCGTGCCCTCACGCGATGACCTGTATAAATTCGCATGGGACACGCTCAACAGCGGCAAGGTCATCCCCGGATATGGACATGCCGTCCTGCGCGTGCCCGACCCGCGCTTCACCGCGCAGATGGAGTTTGCAAAGAAGAACTTCCCTGAGGATGATTTGGTGCGTCTTGCGGATATGGTCTTCGATGTTGTGCCGTCTGTTCTCAAGGAGCAGGGCAAGGCCAAGAATCCCGCGCCCAATGTGGATGCCATCTCCGGCACGTTGCAGCATTATTATGGCGTGCGCGAGTTTGATTTCTACACCGTGCTTTTCGGCGTAGGCCGCGCCCTCGGCGTGACCGCCAACTTTGTTTGGGCGCGCGCCCTCGGCCAGCCCATCGAACGCCCCAAATCTTTGACCACGAAGATGCTCGAAGATATTGTGGCGAAAGCGAATGCCCAGCCCGTGTAAGAAATGAAAATAGGACTTTCGCTCAATCTCGCTTTTTCATGTCACCCTGAGCGTTAGCGAAGGTTCCCTACCCTTCTCACCGCACTGGCGCGCGGCGCAGTGTCGCTTCGCTCACATCGTCCCGATGTCCTTCGGGAGAATGACAAGCGAAAGTCCTGGAAAAGAAACCTCCCGAAGTTGAAAAAGCTTCGGGAGTTTATTTATTCCGCCTGATTCAAAATCTCATCAATTACCTGGTTTAGCTCGCGCAGCTTCCCCCTCTCCGCCGCCGCGCGGACAGCCTCCGCGCCCAGCCCATCCACAGTTTGCGGAAGCAATTTCTCCACAGCTTGCACGCTTTCGATATCTGCCTTGGGGTGATTGCGAATGAGACCGAACAATTCCAGTGCGCTTTCCCTGTCCCCGTTCTTCCCGCGCAAACTTGCCACCCAGACCAGCGCATCCAGCGCGATCAAATCCGAGCGAATGTCACGCGCCTCACGGATGGATTGCTTCAAATAATACAGTGCATCCCGTTCATTGCCAAGATGATAATGCGCCGTGCCCACATTATCCAGCGCGATGGCCGTGCCAAAGCGATAGCCTGAATTGCGATGGATTTCCAATCCCTGTTGGAACAACTTGAGCGCCTCCTCGTATTGTCCCTCCTTCAATAGAATTCCTCCCAGGTTGCCAAGCGAGGCGGCCTGCTGGCGGGTTTGATTCAACTGGCGCGAAATTTCAATGGCTTCATAATAAAGGGGCTTTGCTTCGTCGTATCGGTTCTGGTCAAACAAAACCACGCCCAAATTGATCAGGCTGGAGGAGATGCCTGGGAAATCATTCATCCCGCGGCGCAGAGACAGACATTCCCTGTGCAGGCGCTCGGCTTCCTCGAATTTTCCCATCGAACTAATGGAAAGCGCGAGGTTGTTCAGCGCCGTGGCTTCTTCTTTTCTGTTTTTAATCGAACGGGCAATCTCTAATTCCTCCCGATAATATGCGGCGGCTTCTTCTTCTTGTCCGCGATAACGATGTGCGGCGCCAAGCCCGTTCAGGCAAACAGCAATTTGCGCTTTGTCCCCAGTTCGGCGGAAATACATCAGGCACGAATCAAGGGTTTTTGCTGAGGCATCGGGGTCGCCCGCGTCCGCGACGAAAATGGCTTTGTACATCAGCAGGCGCGCGGTCAAATGTCCGCGCTCATCGAGCGGCAGATCATCTGCGTTCGCGGGAGAGTCGAAACCATCCAGCGCAAGTTGATATAGCGCAATGCCTTCGCGATAGCGTCCCTGCAAATCCATGTAGCGTTTTGTGAACGGCGCAATAGTTGCAAGCGCGGCGACGTTCGCCTGCTCGACCGCCCACACCCACGCGGCGCGCACGTTTTCGAGTTCGCGCGCCATCAACGGGAAAGACTCGCGCTCATCCGCGTTGCCATATTTCTCTGCCCATTCTGCAAAGTAGGATGTATGCGCGCTGCGCGCCTGCTGGGCGAATTTTTTCTTCGCGCTTAATTTTTCACCCGCGAATTGCCGCGTCACCTCGTGCAGTTCAAATCGTTCGCCAGTTCTCAGCGCCAGCGATTTATCCACCAGCGGCGCAATCGCTCCCGCCACCTGTTCCGCCGCCTCGCGCGAGAATCCACCGCGAAAAACGGATAAGGCCGCGAACGTTTTTTGTTCGGCTTCGGTCAATTTTTCCCACGACGATTCAAAGACCGCGCGCAAACTTCGCTGGCGTTCTGGTATATCCCTTCTTGTCGAAGCGAGAAAATCCAAACCTTTGCGGATTTCATTCCTGATGGTTTCGCAGTCCATCGAGTGCGTCCACGCTGCGGCAATTTCAATGCCCAGTGGGAGACCTCCGACCAAAGAGCAGATTTCTGCGACTGCGATTTGATCCTGCTCGTTGAGCTGAATCTCCGCCCGCGCGCGCCTCGCACTCTGGACGAAAAGCTGGTCGGCGCTCGATGAGCCTGTTTCCAACCCTGAGAGTTCCACGACCCACTCGCCGTCAATATCCAGCCGTTCGCGTGAGGTGACGAGTATTTTCACTTCGGGCGCAATCTTCAAAATTTCAGACAAAAAAGCGGACGAATCAAGCAAATGCTCGAAATTATCCAGCACAAGCAAAAGTTCTTTTTGACGCAGGAAATTGAGCAGTTGCTTTCTGTGATCGCCCGTTGTGAAGGGGAAGTTGAACACATTCCCAACCGCAGGGACAATTCCCGCCGCATCAACCGCCGCGAGCGGAATGTGCCACGCGCCATTGATGAACATATCCGCGCACAGTTGCGATGTTTCCTGTGCAAGGCGCGTTTTGCCGATACCGCCCAGCCCCGTCAATGTGACGAGGCGGCATTTGGGGTCGGCCAAAAGCTGGCGCAGATTTTCAAGTTCCTTTGCGCGCCCAATGAATTCAGTGGATGAAGCGGGGATGTTGTGTCTTGCGGTTTGCCGCGCGGCGCGGATTTTTTCGTACAGCGCAGTCGTTTCGAGCGAGGGTTGCACACCGAGTTCTTTTTCCAATATTTTTTTGCAAGCCTCATACTGCGAAAGCGCCGCGCTGAATTGGCCTGTGCGGGCCTGCAACAGCATAAGCTGGCGGTGCGCTTCTTCGCGCCAGGGGTCGAATGCCAGCAGGCGGGAGGCGGTTGTCATCGCTTGGGCGAAATTACCGCGCGAGGTGTGGAATTGAGTCAATGTGTGCAGGGATTGAAGCGCGAGTTCCCGCAGGCGGGCGCGTTCGGCGAGCGCCCAATCTTCAAAGTCGGGCGCATCGCGGATGAAGAATCCTTCGAGGAAGTCGCCGCGGTAGAGGCTGAGCGAATCCGTCAGGATAACAGAAGCAGGCTCAAGGTTAGATGTAGAAGCGGACTTTACGTCCGCCTCGAATTTTGTTGAGTCGAGAAAACAGTCCCCGGTACATTCAATCGAGTCGCGTGTGATAGTCAGGCAGTCATCCGCAATTTTGCGCAGGTTGGTGAGCGCCTGCCGCAGATTATTTTTCGCATCGGCATCGGTCATCTCGCCCCAAAGCAATGTTGCCAGTTTGTCGCGTGTGTGGGGGCGGCGCGTGACAGCAAGATACGCCAGCAGGGCGGGAACCTTGTTGGAGATGAAGTCGGTGATGGCTTGGTCGGCGCGCGTGATTTGCAGACCGCCAAGGAGATGAATTTTTAGTTCTGCCACCACTCTCCCGTTAGTGACCTGTACCGCAACAATTGGGCAAGAATATCACAACCAAGAATGGATTACCAGAGTTTTCAAATGGCGGGCTGAGTCTGTCAACCGCGCCGCGCGATGAGCACGGCTGCATCCAGCCTGCTGCGGACATGCAGTTTGTCTAATATATTGGTGATGTAATGTTTGATGGTTTTTTCAGAGAGGTGCAGGCGGTCGCCAATTTGGCGGTTGGTGAGACCTTGCGCCACAAATTGCAGGATTTCCTGTTCGCGCTCGGTGAGTTCCATCAATGGATCATGAGGTTTGCCGCGAGTCATTTCAACCAAAACTCCGGCCGCCAAAGCAGGGGTTACGTACACCTCGCCATCCGCCACGGCGTGGATGATGTCTGCCAGTTCCCGCGCCGAAACTCCCTTTAGCACATACCCTTTTGCCCCAGCTTTGAATGCCGCCAGGAGATCATCCTCGTGTTCGGATACTGTGAGCATCACGATTTTTGTTACCGGGCAGGCTAGGGCGATCTCGCTGGCGATTGCCAGACCTCCTTTTTCAGGAAGGGTAATATCCAGTAAGACAAGATCAGGTAAAAGCTCACGAGTGAGGCGCAAGGCTTGCTCGGCAGTTTCGGCCTGTCCGATGACGGTGATGTTTGCTTTTCCTGAAAGCGAGTGGGCGACTCCCTCGCGAAAGAGAGGATGATCGTCGGCGATTAAAACACGGATGGGTTCAGACATCGTCCACCTCCAATAAGTTCAGCGGCAGCCGGGCGCGGATAAATGTTCCATTGTTTGGCGCGCTTTTGAGTTCGAATGTTCCGCCGAGAATTTCTACACGTTCGCGCATACCGACCAGGCCGAAGCGCCCCTCGGCGAGGCTTGCGCTTTGATTAAAGCCGCGGCCATTGTCTGATATTTCGGCA
The DNA here is from genome assembly GCA_919902735.1 of Anaerolineales bacterium. GTDB lineage: Bacteria > Chloroflexota > Anaerolineae > Anaerolineales > Villigracilaceae > Villigracilis. The sequence goes on from CAKKRM010000270.1 coordinate 8,552, forward strand.
AGTAAATAATCGTCCATGCTGCTGATTTTTACCTGTTGGCTCGCTTGAGGGGCGTGTTTGAATCCGTTTGCAAGCGATTCTTGCAAGATTCGAAAGAGCGTGATTTTGACAGACAGGGGAGCCTCCACAGAATTGTTGAGGATGGTCAGGCTGACCGTACACCCGGTTTTCTGCTCGTAATTACGCACCGCGCGTTCTACTGTTTCTTTGAGAGAAAGAGACGTGATATCCGGGAGGCGTAAACCGGAGAGGATGGTGCGCATTTCGGCCATGGCGGAGCGAAGGGAGGCTTGAATGGTATTAAAGTCGTTGTTGGCAGAGCCTTTGCGAATTCCGACAGTTTTGCAGGCTGAGCAAGCCTCGGCGAGTTCCTCGATTCGCAGAAGTGCGAAACTCAAATTTTGGCCGGGGCCGTCGTGCATGTCCGATGCAATGCGGAGTAAAAATCGTTCGTTTAGCGCAGTGGTGCGGGATGCGGCGCGCGTTACGCGGTTGTGCAGGTGTTCGTTCTGAGTCAGCAGGTTTGTGAGTTGAGCCACTTTTTCCTGCAGTTCATTCTGTTGGGACAGGATCGTGTTGCTGGCCCGGTTGACCAACCCGGCCTGCAATAGATATATGACAATGGTCGATATGCCTACTACCACCCAACTCCTCTGCTGGGCGGCTTGGATTTCACCTTCCAGCTCATCCATCGTTTGATAGAACTCGATGACTGCAATTACTTTGCTTTCGCCGTTGACCCTCACTGGAGTATAGGTCTCAATTAGCCGCGACCACCTTTGTTGTTCGTAGAAATTTTCTTCCCTGTTTAAATCGCTGATTTCTGTATACACTTCACCATCAAAGGCTATTTTCAGCCCTTTATTTATTGGAAATTGAAGCCCAACAAGAGCTGGATTGGCGCTGTAGAGAATACGTCCATCGGCCCCCCAGACTTTGAAAGCCACAATACGTTGACCGAGCGGCGTTGTTGTCAGGACGGCATCCACCTCAGCTTCATGAGAATCATTCGGAGCATCCGGGTTCATCAGATACTGCAAATGGTGGGAAATCAAACTGTCCACATATAACGCTGTTACCGCGGCGGTACGATGTATTACACCAATTTCGATTTGCTTCCCAACCCATGTGCCGATGATCAACATCCCGCTGAATAGAATGATAAAGCTCGCCAGCATGAACTGACGGGTAAGGCTCAGTCGTGTAAAAGCAGTCATCGGCGCCTCCTGTAAAACCATTGTAGTCCCTATTGTCCTGTGGGGAAATAGACCATCGGCTCTTTTTTGCGCGACGGTAGTCTCGAAAAATAGGCCTTCCCGGCCGTTGTCAATTCGATTCTCCAAAGTCATAATGATTGGGAGTATCTTGAAGTTGTTTTGTTCCCTTCTTGCCAAAGGGAAAATACTCGCATTTCAAAATAATAGCTAAAGAGGAGAATGAAAATGCATAAGAGAAAGATTTTTTCGATCGTTTTGTTTACGCTCGGTGTACTGGCGCTCATCGTGGCTGCCTGCGCGCCAAAACAACCAGCTCTGACAGGCAACTCTGCCCGCGGTGGCCAGTTATATGACCAGTGGTGGGCCGTCCTGGGTACAGATGCCCCCGTTGGAGATCAGCCGTTATGGGCAACCCAGACTACCAACACCCGCTCCGGCAGTGATACCTGGCGCTGTAAAGAATGTCACGGCTGGGACTACAAAGGTGCAGACGGCGTATACGGTTCCGGCTCACACCTCACTGGGTTCATCGGGGTGATGAAGATGGACGGGAAGGATCCCAATGAAATTCTCGGTATCCTGAAGGGATCCAGCAATCCCGATCACGATTTTTCAGCGGTGATGGACGAGCAGGCGCTCACAGACCTGGCGTTGTTCCTAAACCAGGGCTTGATCGATGATGCCGCCATCGTCAAGGACGACAAGAGTCCACAGGCCAGCGGCAACGCAGAAGCAGGGAAAACAATCTTTGCGCTTTGTGCCACCTGTCATGGACCTAACGGGACTGCCATCAACTTTGATAATGACAGCGCACCGGAATATCAGGGCACGATCGCAGTAGATAATCCGTGGGAATTTGTGCATAAGGCGCGTTTCGGTCAGCCTGGAATCGGAATTATGCCGGCTGGCGTCAGTATGAGCAGGCAAACCCAGGAGTACATCGACCTGTTAGCTTATGTGCAAACCTTGCCGACTGATTCACCATTAACCGAGGGCGGGCGCCTGTATGACAAATGGTGGGCGGCGATGGGAATGGAAGAACCCCCCGCTGGAAACCACCCATTATGGGCAACTCAAACCACAAACACCCGCACCGGCGGCGATACCTGGCGCTGCAAAGAATGCCATGGTTGGGATTACAAAGGCAAGGATGGCGTCTATGGCTCTGGGTCACACTTGACTGGCTTCCCCGGCGTGATGGATTCAGCAGGCATGTCTGCCGCAGAATTGACAGCCTGGCTTAACGGCGGAAAGAACCCAGACCATGATTTCTCTGCTTACATGGAAGAAGCCCAGATTAACATGCTGGTGACTTTCATTCAGAAAGGCCTGGTGGACAGGGACCCCTACATCAACGCGGATAAGTCCGTTAAGGGCGATGCCGAACATGGCGAAACCCTTTACATCGCCGTGTGTATCCGCTGTCATGGAACGGAAGGCAAGGATATTAACTTCGGCGACGAAACGGAACCCGAGTTTCTCGGTACGGTTGCGAATGACAATCCATGGGAGGCGCTCCACAAGGGGTCTGTGGGCCAGCCTGGCAAGACCATGCCGGCAGGTTTGAATTTCGGCTGGTCGTTGCAGGATATTGCCGACGTGATTGCCTACCTCCAAACCTTCCCTGTAAAATAATAACGGATTTAAGCGCCGTCCCGAATTTTTTTTTCGAGCAATTGAATTGCCTGACGCAACCCTTCGACAGGCTTAGGACAACGCCTTCGGGACGTTTTTGCTAATTTCGGATAAAGTCTAATAATAACGGATTGCAGACTTTAGTCTGCCAGGGAACATCGTAATGAAAACGTCCCGAAGACTGCCAAGAAGGATCGAATTTTCTTGACAAACCTTCGGGACGTTTTGCGCCTCTTTCTCACCCGGGGCTGATTCACCACGAACGGCATCGCCTGCGCTGAATCAGCCTGAAAGGCGCGCCAAAGAGCGGGAGATTTTGTCAGAATAACAGAAGCAGGCTTGCCCTGAGTTTGATCGAAGGGTTCAAAGTTAAGGGGGAGGCATTTTTTAAATCCTGCCCTCGCCAATAAATGATTCCTAAACGATGGCTTTGTACAATGGGGACAAGAATAAAACAATAGATATTACCGGAAATAAAAATAAACACGTCCCGACACTTGCGCCGCGCACTAGTACCCGAACAACTTAAAATTGATGGGTAAAAGCGGCGAAATTCAGCCGCTTTTACCCATCAATTTTAAGTTGTTCGGGTACTAGTGCGGTGAGGTTTTTTTCGAGCAATTGAATTGCCTGACGGCAACCCTTCGACAGGCTCAGGACAACGCCTTCGGGACGTTTTTGCTAATTACCGATAAAGTCTAATAGGAAATGGAAGGCCTGATGCCAGAATCGTCGGAAATGCGCCCGCCCCGTTATCACCACTTCATCTTGCTCGTGTGGGAGGAACGCGGCGCGGACGGACAGCACGTAACCTGGCGGTTTAGCTTGCAGGACTCGCAAAAGGAGGAACGTATTGGATTCAAAAATCTCGATGAACTCACCGCGTTTCTTGAAAAATGGATGAAGGAATCATCCGAAAAACCATAAATAAAATTTTCGCCAAAGGAGACAAAAATGGAAAGACAAATTATCAACCCGTGGAAATGGCAGGAAGAATTTGGATATGTTCAAGCCAACGAAGTAAGCGGCGCGCAACGCACGCTCTACTGCTCCGGGCAAGCCGCCAATGACGATCAGGGCGCGCCGATGCACCCGGGCGATATGCGCGCCCAAATCACGCTGGCGCTCGACAACCTGGAAACCCTGCTCAAGGAATCGAAGTTCGAGTTCAAGGATATTGTGCGCTTGAACATCTTCACGACCGATGTGGATAAATTTCTGGAGAACTATGACGCGTTCATTACGCGCCTCGCCGAGGCGGGTTGCCGTCACACCGGCTGTTTGATCGGGGTCTCACGGCTGGCGTTTCCAGAGATGATGATCGAAGTGGAAGCAACTGCGGCGGCGTGAAAATTATCCCATTGCTTTTCTCGAACGATGGATGAAAACTTCATCCGAAGATCACCCAAACAAATTTTCACCAAAGGAGAAATAAAATGTCAAGCAATAATCTGTTTCGTTACGGCGGCATCGCCGCCATCGTCAGCGCCGTTCTGTATGTTTTGTCGATCGGCATGGGTTTCGCTGGTATTACCGGCATTCTGGGGACAGTTGTGTATGCCATTAGCTCGCTCTTGCTCCTGGTAACCCTCGTCGCCCTTTACGTAGATCTGCGCGCCGAGTCAGCGATGTTGGCGCTCCTCGCCCTCATCCTGTTGGGCGCTCTGACCATTTGGAGCCTGTTCCTCGACCCGACGAATATCACCCCGATTTTTGGTCCCTTTACGGTGGTCTATGGCATCGGGTTCGTTATTTTTGGCTGGTTACAACGCAGCAGTTCGCGCTATCCCAAGGGCCTCGGCGTTTTGGCTATCGTGACTGGGGTCGTGGCAGTGATCGCTGGCATTGCGCTGATGGCAGGCGCCAGCGCCGATGTCTTCGGGCTACTCAATCTTATTTTGACCGTGCCCTTTATCATCTGGTCAGTGTGGCTGGGCATGCATTTCTTAAAGGGCAAGGCGTCAGGTTAGCAGGCAGACTAATGGATTGGGATTGGTTCGGTGTGAGCGACCGAACTTATCCCAATATCAATGATGATTTTTGGATGAAAAATTAAAATGAAATGGTTTTACGAACCCTTCAAGCATGACCTACATAAACAAAAAGGAGAAGACAAAATGAATAAACTCAAATGGTGGTTTCGTATCGTTGGAGGGTTCTATCTGCTCCTGGGTGTACCAAACGTTTACTTTTCGCTATTCAATCCTCAGGCTCTCAGCGCAACGTACGGGACTATTACGGATGAATTGGCGATAAGGGTGATTGCAGATACAAATCTCATTGTTGGGCTTGGCATGGCAGTGCTTGGCGTGATGATGTTCATCGCCGCCCGCGAGCCTGGACGCGCCATATTTTTCGGTCTGGCTATTGCCATGCTGGAACTCTTCCAGTGGGTTCCCTACAATGTGGTTGCGCTTCTGCACCGAACTTTGTTTTCGAGCGTCGAGATTCCGTTCCTCATTTTGCATCTGATCTTCGGCATCACAGGCATCGCGTTCCTGCGGCAGACGAAGGCGGAGTAAATATATATTCAAATAAAAAGGAGATGACAAAATGAATAAACTGAAATGGTGGTTTCGTATCGTTGGGGCGTTCTATTTGCTGCTGACAGCAATGAACCTGTGGGGGATATTTCTCAGCGGTAGCGATCAGATGTTCGCTGACATCCTGCCTGCGCCAATGAATACAGACGCGCTTGCGGTTCGGGCATTTATAGACGCGTGGTTGGTATTCGTCTTTGAGTTGGGCGTACTGGGCGCAATGGCGCTGGTTGCTTCTCAAGCGCCTGTCCAAAATCGCATCATGGCATGGACCCTCATCTGGGCGGAGGTCTTTCGCGGCATTGTGGGAGACGTGATTTGGATTACGCGCGGATATTCCGCCTCCAGTTATGCGATTTTTATCGTGATCCATCTCATCATCATTGTCACAGGTGTGATGTTCGTCCGCCAGGCGCAGGCTGAGTAACGAGTGATAACGTCCCGCAGGTTGAATACCGCATTCAACCCCTTCCACAAACCTGCGGGACGGTTCATTTTCACCAAAGGAGAATTCGAATGACAGCCACATTACTTCAAGCTCAGGATGTTCAAAAACATTATGGACGCATACCTGTCCTACGCGGCGCATCTCTCACCATCAACCCGGGCGAGATCGTGGGGCTGGTCGGCGAGAACGGTTCGGGCAAGTCCACGTTCATGAACATCCTTGTTGGTTTATTGCGGCAGGATGGCGGCAGTGTGCAAGTTAACTGTCAATACGCCTATTGTCCACAGGACGCGCTGGTCTTCGACGGGCTGACCATGAAGGAGAACATCGTCTACTTCAGCGCGGCGTACGGACTCTCTGCGCAGGACGGACTGGCGCGCGGCGAAGCCCTGCTTGAGCGGCTGAACTGCCGAAAGTTCGAGAGTCAGCCCGCAGGTCAATTAAGCGGCGGAACGCGTCAGAAGTTGAATCTCATCATCTCCCTTCTTCGTGATCCCGATCTCCTTTTCCTTGACGAGCCGTATCAGGGCTTCGACTATGAGTCCTATCTCATCTTCCTCGACCTGGTCAAGGAAATGGCAGAGGCGGGGCGCTCGGCGCTGGTGGTCAGCCACATGGTTCACGACCACCATCAACTTTCACGAATCTACAAAATGCAGGAAGGGAGAACCGTCCATGACTAGCCAAACTCAATCCATCGCGCGCCCAGCCTCGCGCCTGCTCACGTCACTGCAAATGCAAGCCCGCGAGTATCGCGACAGAGGTCTTCTGTTATTCATCGTGCTTGCCTTGCCCGCGATCTTCTTCTCTGCAAGTTTCTATTCCTCCCCCACGGGCGGAAACCTCATGCCGATTCAAGTGCCAGAACTCAACGAGACGGTCGAAGTAATGATCGAGCCGCGTGAGAACTGGTCAATGGGCATCGGCATTCTCGGCGTTGCGTGGGGCGTTTCGACCATCGCCTTTTTCTCGGTGATGGGCAACCTGCAACGCGACCGCCGCCTGATTTTGAGCGGCTACCGTTCGTGGGAAATTTTGCTGGCGCGTTTGGGGATTCTCGTCGGCGCGTCCATTCCGCTGGCTGTGGCGGGGATGATTCCCTACACGCTGGTGACAACCTCCAATCATCCCGAAGTGGTCTGGCTGGCGAACTTCATGGCGGGACTCATCGCCGCGGGCTTTGGTCTGCTCGTCGGCACGCTTCTTCCCAAGCCGACAGAGGGGATGCTGATCGTCATCCTGGTGACTGGCATCGGGCTGGCTCTGAACGGCGACGCCGCGAAGTATTTTTTCCTCTACCAACCGATCCAAATGCTCATCTCGGGGCGGCTCGCAACTGACCCCCGAATTCTTCCCTTCGTGGGTGGGTCGCTGGGGATGGCAATCGTCTTCCTGATTCCCGCCCTCTTCCTCTGGTGGCGGCGGACGCGGATTGCGCGTTGATCACTGGCAGTCAATCGCTTGCCAGACTGTATCTATTTTTTTCACGAAAAGGAGAAACAAAATGAAAACCTGGTTCACTTCCCTCAACGGCGCCCTGGCGCTCACCGCCCTGGCTTGGTTCAGCCAATTATGGCGGACTCTGATTGACGCTACCCAAGGATTCCATTCAAACGCAACTGAAGGCGGTTTGCTGATGACATTCACGTTGGTCTACACGGCCGTTCTCGCGGGCTGGGCGTATGCCATACATGTCGCCTCACGCGGCAGCCGCGGCGGGTTGATGGCCGCTTTCGGGCTAAACGCGCTCTTCTGGCTGGGAATTGCCGTCGCCACGCCATTGTTCTACTGCCCTGGCTGGTGTTCCAGTTCCGCCATCAACACGGCAAACGCGCTGAATCTAATTTTCGGCCTGCTGGCTGGCGTGGCGCTGATGTCCCAGCTCCGACAAAAGAAAGTGGCGGGCTAATCCGAGCCACCCATCCCATTTCCTGCCAAAGGAGAATCACATGCTTTACCAACTCGTTGTCTTCCTGCACGTCATTTTTGTTTTTGGATACCTGCTCGCGCACGGAGTCTCGGCGGCGGTGTCGTTCGCCTTGATAAAGGAACGCGACATTCAACGCATCCGCGCCATGCTCGACCTCTCGGCGGCTTCGTACCCGACGATGTTCATCTCGCTTTATGCCTTCTTCATCTCTGGCATCATCGCGGGTTTCATGGGCGGATGGTGGGCTCGTGGCTGGATCTGGGTCTCGATTGTTTTGCTGATCCTCATCGTGGTTTTGATGATGGTATTCGGCGGCGGACTCTACGGCGAAGCCCGCAAAGCCGCAGGGCTTCGCTACAACGTCCAAGGGAAATGGTTCCCGCCCGAACCCGCCAAAAGCGACGAAGAAGTCTTTGCGATTCTGGCGAAGACGAATCCCGTATTGCTCACCGTCATCGGCTATGGCGGATTCGCGGTCATCGCGTGGCTGATGGTTGCCAAGCCGTTTTAGCGCAAAATAAATCTTGCGGTACTTGCCAAAGGAGAATTTCAAAATGAACGCTCAATCCTTGAAAGTCATCGGCGCGGGGCTGGGACGCACTGGCACCGAGTCGTTGAAGCAAGCCCTGGAGATACTCGGCTTTGGCGCTTGCTATCACATGTTCGAACTGACGATGAAACACCCTGAGCATCTGCCAGAATGGGAAAAACTGGTCGCAGGCGAAAAGCCAAACTACGAATTTCTTTTCGACAGCTACCAGTCCACCGCCGACTTCCCAGCCTGCATGTTCTATCAGGAGTTCACGGCACAATACCCGCAGGCGAAGGTAGTGCTGACCGTGCGGGACGCCGACAAATGGTACGACAGCGCCTCGAAAACTATTTTCAGAGGCGTGCCCGCCCCTATATTAGCGTTCATTCGGTTCATGGGCTTGTTTTCAAAGGGTGCGCGCGCTGCCCTACCAACCCTCGTCTTTGCCAAAGAAGTGGTTAATAATCGTTTTTTTGAAGGTCGTACCGATGACCGGGATCACACCAAAGCGATTTTCAACGCCTGGAATGAGGAAGTGCAGCGCACCGTGCCGCCAGACCGCCTGCTGGTCTTTGATGTGAAAGAGGGATGGGAGCCGCTCTGCCGCTTCCTGGATGTCCCTGTTCCTGCTACGCCATTTCCTCATGCCAACAGGGGCGATACGTTTGAAAAAGATTTTCTCAAACGAATCAAGTCTGACGCGAAGCACTGAGAAAACGGCTCTACAACTGGATGCCCCCGCCCATGCCTTTTTCCTCAAATACTTCGAAGAAGTCGAACTCGAACTGCGCTTCTGCGAATCGTATCTGGAATACAAAAAGACCGTGCCGTTTCTGATTCCAAAATTCAAGTAGTACCGCAAGATTCATCTTGCGTCTGCGGGCAAGATAAATCTTGCGGTACTCGAAACCCAAAGGACAAACCATGTCAAACCACCCCATCCTTCAATTACGCGTCGCCATCACTGCCAGCAACTATGAACGCCTCGTCAAATTCTACTGCGACGGACTCGGTCTTGAACCTGCCGCCATCTGGAACAACGACGGCGGACGCGCGCTCATGCTCGAAATGGGAAAAGCCACACTCGAACTGTTCGATGAACGTCAGGCGGAAGTGATCGACCAACTCGAAGCGGGCAAACGCGTCAGCGGGCAGATTCGGTTTGCGCTTCAAGTGCCTGACTTGAAGGCGGCGATGGAGCGGCTACTCGCCCATGGGGCGACATTGGTTCATCCACCCATCACGACTCCGTGGGGTGATTACAACGTGCGGCTCCAAGACCCCGACGGTATGCAAATTACACTATTTCAGGTTCTTGATAAGCAGAACAAGTAAGTAGTTTTGAATGGGCCTTGTTTTTATGAAATCAAGTAAGACTAATCCCATTCTACTCACCGTCATCGGCTA
>CAKKRM010000271.1 GCA_919902735.1 Anaerolineales bacterium
ATGTTGAAACGGGCGCGTACCCCGATGTGCGCCGCCGCTTTCAGGTGACGCGCTGTAATCATTGCGCCAACCCGCCCTGCGTGCGCATCTGTCCCGTCACTGCCATGTATCAGCGTGATGATGGCATCGTTGAGTTTGACCCGTCCATTTGCATCGGGTGCAAATCCTGTATGCAAGCCTGCCCGTATGACTCGATCTATCTCGACCCCGAAACCAACACCGCCGCGAAATGCACCTTCTGCGCGCATCGTTTGGATGTGGGACTCGAACCCGCCTGCGTTGTTGTCTGCCCCGAACACGCAATTTTGGCTGGCGACTTGAACGACCCCGCTTCGGAAATAAGCCGAAAGTTGTCCACTGCGCAAGCGACAGTTCGCAAGCCTGAGCAGGGGACGGGACCCAAACTATTCTACATCAACGGCAATGACTGGTCACTGCATCCTTCTGCCGCGCCCGCTGGTGAAAGTTATGTGTGGGCAGATAAAATTACCGAGCAGAATACATCGCCCTATGAATTGCCTGTGTTCCCATCGTCAACCAGAACGTCCAAATCGGGCACGCCGCTTCGGACACCGCAGGAACAGGGACGCCCGCTCAACGGTCCCATTCAAATTGGCGGACGGGTGGCCGAGCAAATGGTGCAGACCGCGTACAATGCCCAGCACAAAATCCAATGGCATTGGGAATTGCCTTCCTACCTCGTCACAAAAAGTATCGCGGGTGGAATGTTTATGCTCCTCAGTCTCGGCGCGGGGCTTGGCATGTTTGCCTTCGACTTGTTCACTTTCCTCGCCGCAGGTTTTACCGCGATGGTCTTCATGCTCATCACGACCATTTTGCTCATCAAGGATTTGTCTCAACCCAAGCGCTTCCTGAATATCCTGCTCCGTCCGCAATGGAAATCATGGGTGGCACGCGGCGCGTACATCATGGTCACATTCACGGCTGTGGCTGGGTTGTGGTGGCTGCTCGAAGGCGCGGCTCAGGTTGGGATACTGCCTCTCGAAACAGTGGCAACTGTCCGCCCGTTTGCGGCGTGGATCGTCTTCCCGTTTGCGCTGGGAGTCGTCATCTACACCGCCTTCCTGCTCGGTCAAGCCGAAGGACGCGACATGTGGCAGAACAACCTGCTGCCGTTCCAACTGCTAGCACAATCGATGATGGTGGCGAGCGGCATGTTCCTGATCGTGAATGTGTTCATCTCCTTCCCCACAGACTTGCACTCGCTTCTCGTTTCACTCTTCCCCGCCAGTATCGCGATCAATTTACTTCTGACATTGGCTGGTAAATTCAACTCTTTCGCCTCTGATGTCGCCATGCTTGGCTATCGCGAAATGACCCACGGCAAATTCCGCAATCATTATTGGTGGGGCGGCATTGCGCTGGGACATGTTGTTCCATTGGCATTTTTACTTGTATTCACCGCGTTTACGCCTGTCGCTGTTGCGTGTTCCGTTGTTGGTCTATTCTTCTACGAATACGCTTTTGTGATGGCTCCGCAATATATTCCGAATTCGTAAAAATGTTGGAAGGTTGGCAAGTTGAAAGTTACAGGTTTGACAACCTTCAACCTGCAACCTGCAACCTTCAACCTTCAACCTGAAACCTAACACCTGGAACCTGAAACCCTATGACAAAAGTCCCTCAAACCTCCGCAGGCACTGCCGTCCCGCAATTCACGAACTCTGACCGCAAGCCTATCAAGCTAACCGAAGTCGTCCACCCCGATGGGCGCATCAGCCAATACCCGCCTCCTGAAGTGTGGGATGACTGGGTGGAATGGGACGGCAAGGAATGGCCCAAGAAAGTTGCTCGGCATTACACGCTTGTGCCGACCGTTTGCTTCAACTGCGAGTCAGCATGTGGTCTGCTTGCCTACGTGGACAAGGACACCTACGAGATTCGTAAATTCGAAGGCAATCCCGTCCACCCTGGCAGCCGCGGACGAAACTGCGCCAAAGGTCCAGCCACGCACAATCAAGTTTATGACCCCGAGCGGATTTTGTATCCGCTGAAACGAGTCGGCAAACGTGGCGAAGGTAAATGGGAGCGTATCTCATGGGAGCAGGCTCTTTCTGAAATCGCTGGGAAAATGCGCGAGAGCAAACTGCGCCGCCCGAATGGAATCGTCTATCACGTTGGGCGGCCTGGCGAAGACGGTTACACCAACCGCATCGTCCAAACCTGGGGCATGGACGGTCACAACAGCCACACGAATATCTGTTCGTCATCTGCCCGTGCTGGTTACAACTTCTGGCTTGGGCAAGACCGCCCCAGCCCCGACTATGCCAACGCGCGAGTCATTCTGCTTATTTCAAGCCATCTCGAAACGGGACATTACTTCAACCCGCACGCGCAACGCATCATCGAAGCGAAGACCGACGGCGCAAAACTCATCACCTTTGACCCGCGCCTGAGCAATACCGCCTCCATGAGCGATGTCTGGCTTCCCACCTGGCCAGGTAGTGAAAATACGATCCTGCTTGCGATTGCGAATCACTTGATTCAAAACAACCTCTACAACAAAGACTTCGTGCGGAAATGGGTCAATTGGAAAGAAACATTGAACGCAGTAATCAGTAATCAGTTATCAGTGAACAGTGAACAGTTGGCAAGCGACATACGGAACACGCACCACGCACCACGTTTTGAAAACTTCGACCGCCTGCTCAAAGATTTGTACGCAGAATACACCTTCGAACGCGCCGCCGAAGAATCGAATGTTCCCATCGAGCGTATTCAAGAAACCGCAAAGTATGTAGCCAACTGTGAAGGCAAACTTGCCACGCATGTCTGGCGCAGCGCCAGCGTTGGCAACCTCGGCGGATGGCAGGTCGCGCGCTGTCTGCTCTTCCTCAACGTATTGACGGGCAGCATCGGCAACAAGGGCGGAACATCCATGACGGGCTGGAATAAATTTGTCCCCAAGCCGTTCAAAGGCGCGCCCGCTCCCGAAACGTGGAACGAACTGCACTACCCCATCGAATATCCGCTCGCGCATTACGAGATGTCCATGCTTCTGCCGCACATGCTCGAAGAAGGCCGCGGCGACATCGATGTTTACTTCACCCGCGTCTACAACCCGATGTGGGTCAACCCCGACGGCTTCATGTGGCTCAAGGCGCTTAAGGATGAATCAAAAATAAAGTGTTATGTTGCGCTCACGCCCACATGGAATGAAACCGCATGGTTCGCGGATTACGTTTTGCCCACAGGTCATGGCCCCGAGCGTCACGACCTGATGAGTCAGGAAACTCACGCGGGTCAATGGATCGCATTCCGCCAGCCTGTGCGCCGCGTTGCGATGGAACGCGCAGGCATCAAGGTTGATTTCACTTATCAAGCCAACCCTGGCGAAGTCTGGGAAGAGAACGAGTTTTGGATTGAACTCTCCGCGCGCATGGACCCCGATGGTTCGCTCGGCATTCGTCAGTGGTTCGAGTCGCCGTATCGCAAGGGAGAGATCATCACCGTTGAAGAATACTATCAATGGATTTTTGAAAACTCCGTGCCTGGTCTGCCCGAAGCCGCCGCAAAAGAAGGACTGACTCCGCTGGCATACATGCGCAAGTATGGAGTCTTCGAAGTCAAGAAGGAAAATTATTCCCCCTTCGACAAAACGCTTCACGCCGCGCCTGAAACTGGTCTGACCTCCGATGAGCATGATCGTGCCCTCGACTCTTCGGGCGGAGTCGTCGGCTTGATGGTGGATGGACAGCCCAAGGCGGGGTTTGATACGCCCAGCAAGAAACTTGAATTCTTCAGCGACACCCTCGCGGACTGGGGTTGGTCTGAAAAAGAGAACGTCATCCCGTGGACGGCGAAGAGTCACGTCCACCCTGACTTCATCAACCGCGAAAAAGGCGAGATGATTCTGTTGCCGAACTTCCGTCTGCCAACACTCATTCACACACGCTCGGCAAATGCAAAGTGGCTGGTTGAAATCTCGCACAAGAATCCCATCTGGATGAATCCCGAAGACGCGCAACGCTTTGGGCTTGAAACAGGCGATCTCGCTAAAGTCGAAACCGAGATCGGCCACTTTGTGGATTCGGTCTGGGTGACGGAAGGAATTAAACCAGGTGTCATTGCCATCAGCCATCATTTGGGACGCTGGCGCTTGAATGAAGATTCAGGTGTGAGCAAAGGTTCCTCCAACCTCGTTGAACTCAACGAAGACGGCAAAGGCGGATTCCTCATGCGTGTCATTCACGGCGCGAAAGCCTGGGAATCCTCCGACCCCGACACAAGCCGCATCTGGTGGAGTAATGTGGGTGTGAATCAAAACCTCGCCCACGCCGTCCACCCTGATCCAATTAGCGGCGTGCATTGTTGGTTGCAAAAGGTGTTCAGCATCCGCAAGGCAGAAGCAGGCGAAAAAGCAGGCGACTTGTTTGTGGACACGAACAAATCCATGGCAATTTACCGTCAATGGCTTGCCATGACGCGCCCTGCTGATAAAATCAGCCCTGATGGAAACCGCCGCCCGCTGTGGCTGGCGCGTCCGTTGAAACCCATCAAGGAAGCGTATAAACTTCCACAGAAAAAATAAATTCAAGGAGAAAATAGTATATGTCTTTCATTGTATCTGCGCTTGGTATTATCATCTTTGTGGTGTCTCTCTATGACATTTACCGCGCCTCTGTATGTAGAACATGGAGCACAACCATAGGCAAGGTCATCATGGCTGGGGCCAGAGCCGAAGTTGCAAGCAGAAAGAAGATCGCGCCTTTTTATTACACGTACAAAATCAATGATGTGGAATATCTTGGAACCCGTGTCGTATTTGGAGATACCATCCTCTAGTGGATTTCCTTCCTCGCCGCAAAGTTTATAACGGCAAAATATAAAGAAGGACAGGAAGTTACTGTTTACTACAACCCCGCCAAACACGAAGTTTGCGCGCTGGAGCCCGGCATTACATGGCATGTCTTTGCAAGTATTGCCATTGGCGCCGCTTTCATGCTTATCGCGCCGACTCTATAGATTCATCAAACTTCACACCCAAAGAAACCACCATGCCTGTTAAATCCGCAAAATCGAAACCAAAAAAAGAAGAACCCGTCGAAGAACAGCCGGTGTGGACGTATCGCGGGTACCATCTTAAAACCAGCGAGTTCGTCACTGCAATGGTGCATTTATTTCGCGCCGAAATTCAGCGCGCCAATGTCTGGCGGCAACGGTTGGATACCACCACCAACTGGGCAGTGGTCGTCACAGGCGCAACACTCTCCATCGCCTTCAGCCAGTCGAATGTGCATCATTCGGTTGTCATGTTGAACACGCTGCTGGTCTTGTGGTTTTTGTTCATCGAAGCGCGGCGCTATCGTTATTATGAGTTGTGGAGTTACCGCGTGCGTTTGATGGAAACAGATTTCTATGCCGCGATGCTTGTTCCCCCATTTCATCCATCCCCTGAATGGGCGGAGAACCTGGCCGAGAATTTGCTCACCCCGAGTTTTCCCATTTCCATGTGGGAGGCATTCGGCAGAAGATTACGGAGAAATTACTACTGGATATTCTTGATCTTGCTTGCTTCGTGGATTTCAAAGATATGGCTTTTCCCCGAAGCGCCGAAGAGTTTGGCGGAATTCATGGGCCGCGCATCGGTGGGGCCTGTGCCTGGCGAAGTGATGATTGGGCTGGGAATTGCATTTTATATTTTCCTGGCAGTGTTCGCCATCGCCACCGTCAACATGACCAAAGCTACTGGGGAAATTCTTCCGCGCTTCGGCGATGAAACCGCGCCTGCCGCGCTTTCGATGGAAGGCAAACACACAGGCTTGCGCGCATTGCTCGTGCCGCGCAGACGACGCAGACAATTGCTGGCGCTCATCATTACCGATAAAGCCGACACCGTATCGAATCGTATTATGACCGACCTCAAACGCGGCGTAACCGCCATGCAAGGCAAGGGCATGTACACGGGCAAAGACCGTTCCATCCTCATGTGCGCGCTGACGATCACCGAAGTTCACAACCTCAAATCTGCCGTCGCAAAGGAAGACCCCAAAGCCGTGGTCATCGTTTCGCCCGCGCAGGAAGTTTTCGGCGGCGGCTTTGCCCCGTTGGAAGAAAAATAATGCTCGCAGAAATTCTGAAGGAAAGCGCGCGCAGGCACAGGCATCTTTGTCCACGCCAGGTGTTGGGCGCGCGCATGGCTTTGTATGCGGGGGAACTGCTTGGGTTGGATTTGCCGCGCGCAGACAAACGCCTGCTCGTGATTTCAGAAACGGACGGCTGCGCTGTGGATGGAATCATCGCCGCCTCACATTGCCGCGTGGGCAGCCGTTCGCTTCGTATTCTGGACTTTGGGAAGGTTGCCGCCACCTTTACAGACATCCCCGCTGAAACATCCATCCGCATTGCGCCCTCGCGTGAAGCGCGTTCGCTTGCAGGTGAATATGCGCCGCATGCCCGCAATCGCTGGGAGGCGATGCTGTTGGGGTATCAGGCAATGCCGGCGGCAGAATTATTCGCTGTCCAGTTCGTGCAGTTGAATCAGTCGCTGGCGCAAATCATCAGCAGGTCCGGCAGGAAGGCGGTTTGTGACTCGTGCGGGGAGGAAGTCATTAACGGGCGCGAAATCATAAAAGATGAAACCATCCTTTGCCGCGGCTGCGCAGGCGGGGGATATTATCGGGTACAGGATTCTCAGCCTGAGCAGATTTCTTTTCTTAATTCCGCCTTTTGAACTTTGCCCATTGCGTTGCGGGGCAGGTCATCTTTGAAGACAATGGATTTGGGGGACTTGTACGGCGCGAGTTTTTCACGACAAAAGCGCATCAATTCTTCGCCGCTAACTGATTCGGTTTTCTTCAGCGCCACCACCGCTGTTACTTTTTCTCCCCACTCTTTGTCGGGGCAGCCGATCACGGCGCAGGCGGCCACCGCAGGGTGTTCTGTCAAAACACGTTCCACTTCGGGCGGGTAGATGTTGAGTCCGCCGCTGATGATCAAATCTTTGGAGCGGCCACAGAGGGTAATGTAGCCGTCTGCTTCAAGGTAGCCTAAATCACCAGTCTTGAACCAGCCGTCGGCGGAGAAAGAGGCGGAGGTTTTGTCGGGCTGATTCCAATATCCTTTGAAGACGTTCGGCCCGCGAATCTCCAGTTCTCCAATCTCTCCAGTTGAAAGGGAAGCGCGGGATTCTGAATCGACAAATCTCACTTCGATACCAGGGAGCGGATGCCCCACCGAGCCAATGCGCCGCTCGCCATGCAGGGGGTTGGAACAGTTCATGCCTGTTTCGGTCATGCCGTAGCGTTCGAGCAGGGTGTGGCCAAAAGTTTTTTGAAAGGCAGTAAAGGCTTCATCGGGCAAACGATCTGAGCCTGAAGTGATGAGGCGCGCGCGCGACAAATCATATTGATTTGCGTTGGGGACATCGAGCAATCTTTGATGAATCGTTGGCACTGCCATGAAGACTGTGCAGCGCCCGCTTGAAAGCAGTTCAAGAGTTTTCTGCGCATTGAACTCACGCATCAACAGAGTCGTTGCGCCCGCGTGCAGCGCGCCATGCAACGCGACGAATAATCCATGCACGTGGAAGATGGGGAGAACGTGCAGGAGAATATCATCCGCTTGCCAGCCCCAGGCTTCGTGCAGAGATTGGAGATTGGAGATCAGGTTGCCGTGTGTGATCTCTGCGCCTTTGGGACGGCCTGTTGTGCCAGAGGTGTAGATGATTACCGCTGTGTTTGAGAGATTGGACGCTTCGCGTGGGGACTTGGAGAATTGGAGACTGGGGACTGGGGACTTGGAGATTGGGGATTGGAGATTAGTGATTAGTGAATTGAATTGGTTGGGTTCGGCGGGGTTGAGGAAGATGCATTCCTGCAAGTGGGGCAATTCAGGGAGAATGGATTGGGTTTTTTCTTTGGAGGTTTCAAGTGCGAAGAATAATTTTGCGGCGGAGTCTTCAAGGAAGTATTTCAGTTCGTCGGGTGGGTAGGCGAGGTTGAGGGGGAGGGAGATGGCTCCCAATTGAATGGCCGCCAAATGCAAAAGGATGAACTCGAAGCATTTGGAAAGTTGCAACGCCACGCGGTCGCCGGGCTGCAAGCCCAGGCTTTGCAAATATCCCGCGGTGCGGTTGACTAGCGCATTCAGTTCGGCATAAGTAACACGTTGAAGCGGCGCGTCAATAAATTCCAGCGCGACTTTATTGGGATGGTTGCGAGCGTTTTCGGTGAAGGAGTTTAGGAAGGACATTCGTTAATTATACGTTCTTTGAAGGCTGAGCACACCCCGAAAAATCCCGCCAGGGCATCGGCTCCGGAGGTGTGACCGATGGAAAGTATTTTGGAAATTGGAGACTGGAGACTGGAGATTGGATGGCTTAACGCTTCGAAAAACTTATGCCATAAGATCCCCGCCTCTCCTTTTCCAGCGGATCTCAACCACGCCGCCGAGAGGGAGGTGGTCAATGGCGCGGCGGTTTTGGCAATTTTTTCAGCAAGGACTCTTGCTATTTCTGGCGGATGAATGATCCACGCCGCAAGCAATGCGCCAAGAATGAAGTCATCGCCTGCGGGGGTGAGACCTTGTCCCAGCCCGGCGAGTTGTTTGGCGGTAGTGAGGGAGGAGGGAAGGTCTGCGATTGCGAGGGAAGAGATTAGAGAATTGGAGAATTGGGGATTGAAGAATTGGAGATTGGAGACTGGAGATTGGAGACCATGTTTTTGGTGATTGGTAAATAGTAATGTCGTTGCGAGGAGCGCACTTGTCCTTTGCGATGAAGCAATCTCCCAATTGTCGAGAGGGTTGCTTCGAGCGGAAAACCATTGCCCTCGCAATGACATGATCTGATTGAGAATATCATCCTTCTTCGCGTGCAACATTTCCCAATCGGGGCGTGGATGCCAGAGTTTCGCGCTGGCTGTGGTGATTGTTATATCTCCAAGAGTTAATTGAGTGGGAGAAATAGAGATTGGAGATTGGAGATTGATGTTCCCAGGAAGTTTGAGCAGGACAAGGTTAAAAGGTCCGTTCCCAATTTGTTGCGTGACGATTGACAAAACCTCCCTGCGCTCGTTGATGAGGTTGCAGGCATGGTCAAAGACATGCAAAATGCGCGGGTGACGCGAATTTGCCAGCCAGTTGTTTACTGCGGGAGTAAGAGAAAGGGCATTAATGAGTTGCATCGCGTTCTTTCATAATTCTACCAATGAATATTTCAAATGATGTTGGTTCTCGTTTCAATAGCCGCCTCAACGCATTGGGGTTTCCCATCAACCCCCATTGGTCATAATACTCGAACATCTTGATCAGATTTTCAATCGCGTATCCGCTCATTCCCAGCGCGCGAAGTCTCCAGCCTCCAATCTCTTCTTTCTCCGCGCGCACATCACGATTCAAAACACGGCTTAATATTTCAACAATCGCTGCATGGGGCATTGGCAACGTGCCAGCGAGTTCATAAATCGCGTCGATATGATTTGGTTCGGTCAACACAATTTTAGCGGCTTCGGCAACGTCTTCAAGGTCAACGAAACTGAATTTCGAATTTACGGAATATGGAATACGCAAGACGCCATCTTCGGTGACGCTCTTCCAGCTTGCCAATAGATTTTGCATATACGGCGCAGGTTGCAGGA
Organism: Anaerolineales bacterium; assembly: GCA_919902735.1. Taxonomy (GTDB): domain Bacteria; phylum Chloroflexota; class Anaerolineae; order Anaerolineales; family Villigracilaceae; genus Villigracilis. The sequence goes on from CAKKRM010000271.1 coordinate 9,600, forward strand.
TGGTGAAAGGCAGCCCCGACTCGAATATCATTTCTTCCACGCGGAGCTTTTGCCAGTGATGATTCATCTTCTCTGTTTGGGGATGCAGAACAGAATGATAGACGAAATGCTCAACTCCCGTTTTGCAAGCCTCCCCAATTACCGATTTACCAATTACTGTTTCATCAGGGTTCATATTCGGGCAAATGTGATAAACGCTCCGCGCACCTTGCATGGCGGAACGGATTGCAGATTCATCGTGCAAGTGGCCAACGATGACTTTGTCTGCGCCCAGGGATTTCATCATCGAAACGTGTTCTTCGCGATACACGAACGCACAGACGCTCTCGACATTCGAGAGTGTCTTGATCAGAGTCCTGCCTGTTTTGCCGCCAGCGCCTGTGATAAGTATCATAAGTTTGATAGCGTATAATTCTGAATATAATCCATTATACAGATTCGAGGCAGCCTTTATAAGGCTGGCCCAAAAAGGAGACTTTTAATGAATGGGAACTTTCTTGTGAAATTATTTGAGCATAACAACTGGGCAAATCTCAAGATTATCCAGGCTTGCTCCGCACTTACTGACGAGCAACTTGACGCTGAACCACAGTCTGCTACGATGGGGACGATTCGCGCCACATTGACGCATCTCGCGGGTGGGCAGGCGGGATACCTGTCCCTGCTAACACTGCCCGTTGAGGCGAGGGTCCGCGTCTCTCCCGAATTTGACGAGTTGAAGGAGTCCGTCAGCAAAAGCGGGGAAGGGTTGCTGGCTTTGGCGAGAGGCGAGAAACCTATGGACACTCGACTCCAAACAAAGGATGGCTACTACGTGGAGCCGTGGGTCATTATGGTGCAGATCATTAACCATGCCACCGAACACCGCGAGCAGATCAAGAGCATGCTTAGCGCTCTGGGTGTAACTCTGCCAAACATTGACGGCTGGGATTATGGAGAAGCTGTCAACGCGCTGGCGCCGATATCAACGTGATTGAAGCAATCCTTGGAGGAACTACGTATGAAAGCAATCGTATGGACGAAATATGGATCACCGGATGGTCTTCAGCTCCGAGAGGTGGCAAAGCCCACCCCCAAGGATAATGAAGTCCTGATCAAAGTACATGCGGCAACCGCCTCCAGAGCGGACACCGAGTTCCGCAGGCTCAAACTCCCTTTCCTGTTTGCGATTCCCATTCGACTCTATCTTGGGCTTATAAGACCAACTCGAATAAAGATACTTGGAACCGAGTTCGCAGGAGAGATCGTCGCCACTGGCAAAGAAGTAGCTCAATACCAAATAGGCGACCAGGTGTATGGATATACAGGTCTCGGCATGGGAACCTATGTGGAATACATGTGCCTGTCTGAAAAACCTTCAGCGCTGCTGGGTGTGATGTCAAAAAGACCGACCAACATAACCTATGAGGAAGCCGCAGCTGTTCCCTTTGGCGGACTCGAAGCCTTGCATTCGCTTGGAAGGGCAAACGTCCAGCACGGACAAAAGGTTTTAATCGTCGGTGCAGGCGGCAGTATCGGCACGTATTCCGTCCAGCTTGTCAAACACTACGGTGCGGAAGTGACGGGCGTGGACAGCACAGGAAAAATGGACATGCTGCGCTCCATCGGTGCAGATCACGTGGTTGATTACACGCGGGAGGATTACACAAAGAACGGACAGAAGTATGATGTAATTATGGATACGATAGGCGGAAGCCCGTTTGCAGGGAGTGTTAGGTCGCTCAATGAGAACGGAACCTATCTTAACGTGAACCCAAAAATGATTCACAGGCTTCAAATGGGATTGGCGAAAGGGAGAAGCAACAAGAAACTCCTCTCTTGGGAAGGAAGTTACACAACGAAAAACCTACTTAGGCTCAAAGAGTTGATCGAGGCAGGGACGATCAAACCTGTCATTGATCGGCGCTATCCTTTGGAGCAGATCGCCGAGGCGCACAGGTATGTTGAAACGGATCAGAAAAAGGGGAATGTGGTGATTACCTTGGATCATATTCACAACCCGCCCCAAAAGGAGCAGTCATGAACAAGTCTGATCGATGTGTCGATGCAAGCGTGGGATAGTTCGTGGACTCGCAGAGATATTTCATTTTGGCTTAGGGGTAATTAGCGCTTCAATTGTGCTTATCATGTTTAGCATGTCCTCTGTTGATTCCCCATCTTTGCGAATCGTCCTCCATAAAAAATCATTGTAATTGTCAGAAACAATCTTCCACTGGTCTTGTTCATTGCGCAAGACGATTATATGCTTCAGACCAGACATTTGAGCCAGAAGCGTCGAGTTTTCGGTGGTAGTCCCATTGTCCTCAACCACCAACACAGTTACCAGTCCAGTAGCTGCATCCATATTGAAATTGCTATAATCCAGGAAATATTTGTAACTCACATATCGAGAACCATTCAATTCCCCGTATTTTATTTGAAGGGCTAGCTTGACCAGTTCGGCATCCAGAAAAGTCTTTCCGTCGGACTCTGTAGATACTAGTTTGCCAATGTTGTCCAGTTGAAAACCATCTGGTTGCGGGTAACTGAGCGCTTGGTAGCGCATCTCAAAATACGATTCGATAGCCTTTTTAATTTCTTCCTGCTGTTTCGATGATATATCTACGCCTTGACCATTTGTGCTAAAAAAAGGTGTATTAGTTGGTGTCGGCGTTACCGAAAGAATAATAATTGGCTGTGTTGGTAATGGAGATGGAGTTATAGTAATAGGTATTAATGCGAATGTAGCAATGGGGATAGGTGCCTCTGTTGGCAAGACAAATGGCTGGTTACTACAAGCGGTGAAAACCAACGGAAGGAGAAAGACTTGGAAATATTTGTGAAGAAGTATTCTCATATTCATGGAAATCATCCTATCCCTATTGCGATTTTTTTCTCCAGAGCACAAACCACCCATAATAAGATTCTTCTTGCTTGCGCTTTTCCCAATAAAATCATTCAATTTCATTGTAGAAGCGATAGACATTTATGTCAAGAAGGGGCGAAAGAAAAAGCATGGCTGTAGCAAAGTCAGGAAAATCTTAGCGCGAAATACGCGAAATTGGCGAATGGACGCGAAAAAGGAAAAATTCGCGCTCTTTCGCTTTTTTCGCGGCGTTCGCGTTAAAACAACGCCATGAATTCAGAACCACGTCAAGCGACTTTGCAACAACCATAAAAGAAAAAGCCGATGGTCAGAATCAACCATCGGCTAAGAATGAGGCGGGGCACTTCATCCAATAACTGGTGGTTTCGACTGCTTGCGTCTCAACCACCGAGTTCACCAACAATTCTCCAATCACTAATTCTCTAATCTCTTGTTCGTCAATTCCCACAACCGATTCGAATTCAACGGTATTTCCAATATCTCAAAATCCACATCATATAACGCGTCTTCCAATGCCTGCGCAAACAGCGGACCGACAGGGATCGCGCCCGCTTCGCCCGCGCCCTTCACACCCATCGGGTTGAGCGGCGAAACGGTTTCACCGTGTCCCGTTTCGATTCTAGGCACATCCAGGCTCGTGGGCAGGTGATAATCCATGAACGTGCCGTTGAGCAGTT
>CAKKRM010000272.1 GCA_919902735.1 Anaerolineales bacterium
TGCCACGCCCACTTATTTCAGCCCTGGGGTTGGGTTCAGGTGTGTGAGGTAAAATTGAGAGAATAGAGAACAGAGAGTAGAGAACAGTAAATGATAAGGGTGTGTTTCATTTCAGTTGAAACACACCGTCCCGAAGGTTTAAAAAACGGCCAAATTCTTCGAGAAAACCTCACCGCACTGGCTCGCGGCGCAAGTGTCGGGACGTTTCATCCTTCAACTCATTTGCGAAGTAACTGCGCCTTTCAGTTGAAACACACCCAAATGATAAGTGGTAACTGCTCCTACTCTCTAATCATCTGCTCTCTCTTTAGGAGTTCTGCATGTCCGCCCAATTGCCAATTGCCAATCACCAATCACCAATCACATCCAAAATCGCCCACTACTGGTCGCTGACCAAACCGTCGCAATCGGGTCTTCTGCTTGCAACCGGGCTGGCTGGTTATATGAGCGCGCGCTGCCCAGTCTTTAATATCTCCACCATCCTTCAACTATCGGTCAGTTTATTCCTCGCCATCGCAGGCAGCACCGTTCTCAACATGTGGTGGGACCGCGACATCGACGCGAAGATGGGACGCACCCAAAAGCGTGTGACCTCCAAGGGCCTGGTGAGCGGAACCGAAGTAATGCAGGTTGGCTTGCTTCTTTCGGTCATCGGCATTGGCTGGGCAGTTGCCATGAATGCACAATACGGGCTGGTCGTGTTCGCTGGCTGGTTCTTTGATGTGGTGGTATACAGCATGTGGCTCAAGCGCCGCACCTGCTGGAGCATCGTTTGGGGCGGCATCTCTGGCGCCATGCCCATCCTCGCGGGCCGCGTTCTCGGCCTCGGCTCCATCGATTGGATCGGCGTCATGCTCGCGCTCGGCATCCTGCTCTGGATTCCCACACACACCCTTACCTTCAGCATGAAGTTTGCAAAAGATTATTCCGATGCAGGCGTGCCCACCTTCCCCTCCACGTATGGACTCGCCGCCACCCGCGCCAGCATTGCCATCTCCTCTGTGCTTGCAGCGGCGGCAATGGTGATTGCAGGCTACGGCATCGGGATGCACTGGGGTTTCCTGCGCCTGCTCGGCGTGCTCTCCGCGGGCTTGCTTATGCTGGCCGTTGCCATCACCTTCAAACCGTCTGAACGCGTTAACTTTGGCCTCTTCAAATACGCTTCCATTTACATGCTTGCCGCGATGATTTTGGTCGTCCTCGAAGTCATCTAACCGTATGAAACTCTCCTCCCTCGACCGCATCCTTCTGCTCAGCTCCGCCCTGCTCGCATCCTACCAGGTATCCGTCGGCATAGACGGCTTTACCGCCCTGCCCATCATCGCCTACACCATCGCCTTTGGCGTGATACTCATCGCCTGCCTGTTGATCTTTATCCTCGGCTTCGATGTGCTGGACTCGCCCATCGTGATCGTCATCTCGACGATCATCCCTCTCGGCCTTGCGACAGGCCTCACCTGGCAACACCTCGCCTCCCTTCGGACCGTGTACCTGATCTTCACCATCATCAGTTTCCTCGCTGTGATATTAACCCGCTCGATCCCCATGCCGAATAAACTGCCCGTCATCACCATTGCCGTCACCCACGGCATTGCAGGGATGACCATCTTCCTGCTCCCCATCATCCTCTCCTTTCAGGGACAGATGAAGCCGCTCTTCTCCCTCGTCGGCGTCGGCGGCGCCTTGATCGGTATCGGCGGACTGCTGCTCTCCTTCCTGAAAACAGGCAAACCCATCCTATCAAGGGAAACGATCATGAGGTTGTTCCCGATATTATTACTGCTAACAACCGCGCTTTTCGTAGCAGGTTTCAAATTCGGATAACTTATTGTAGGTCACGCTTTCAGCGTGAAATTTTTTTCAGCGTGGCGAATATTTGGGAAGGACAGGCAGGCAACGGCACAGCAAAGAAGCGCGCAAACAAAAACATCCCCGTCAAATTGACGGGGATGTTCGTTTTATTTTTCCACATTTTCAGCAGTGGATTGGCCTGCTTTTCGCATCTGGTCTTCCTGCACCATGCGAACCCCGTTGCTGACCTGACTGCTTAACTTTGCGATCTGATCCTGCAATTGCATCAGTGTGTCGATCACATAATTATCGGCATCCACGCGGGTGGCTTCGGCCTCAGCCCGCGCCTGGCTGACGATCTGGTCGGCACGGCGCTGGGCTTCCTGCACGATCATATCCTTTTGGGCAAGTTGGTCCGCCTTGTCGCGCGCGATCTGGAGAGTGCGGTTGGCTTCCTCCTGCGCCTGCGCCATGACACGATCACGCTGGGCAACGACTTGCTGAGCCTTCTTCACTTCTTCGGGAATGACAATACGCATCTGGTCGATCAGTTCCAGCATTTTGTCTTCATCCACGATGACGTTGTGCGTAAAAGGCACGGCCTTCGCGTCGTTGAAGAGTTCTTCCAGGCGGTCAATAAGTTGCAGGATGTCCATGTTTCACTCCTTCAGGCAATATTAGGCTTTAAGAGCCTGAAGCATTTCCTTGTTGTGACGCAAAATATCGTTTACGGCCGTTTGTAAATCAGCCTTCTTTTCTTTGGCATATTCTTCAATAAAGGCTACAAGATCATCGTCGAGATAAATCGGCAGTTTCAAAATCGCATCAGGGCGATAAAACTTACCTTGCTCGCCTTTTGAGAAATCATATCTTTTTTTCATATTTTTAGCGTCTTCCGTTATACTGTTGCGCCTCTTCATGGTCTGCTTTTCTTGCAGAAATTATTCGCACAATTGCTGATTGCGGGTCCGTTCCTCTAAATGTATGAACAACCACCAACAATACTTCGTTTTGCTCTGCTCCGATAGTAATCCAACGATCTTCATTTTCGCTATGTTCATCATCATAAATTGATATGGCAAACGGGTCAATGAAAATCCTGGCAGCGCGCTCAAAACTGACACCGTGTTTCTGGAGATTCTGTTTTGCCTTTACAGGATCCCAATCAAAATTATATTGCATTTATCCTACCTGCTCAAATCAAAGTTAAAGTAATTCTAGCACAATTTAATCCCGCAACGCATTGGGCGGAGATTGCTCTCCCATGTTAATTACTTTTTCCTTCAAGGCTATTTCCACAAACGGCGGCACCATGCTGGAGACGTCTCCATTCAGTGTGACAATTTCGCGCACAGTGGATGACGAAAGGAAGGTATGCTGTTCGGCGGTGATGAGCGCCACGGTTTCGACAGCGTCTTTTGCAAGTCGTTGATTCGCCAGCGCCATGCGGAACTCAAATTCAAAATCGGAGAACACACGCAAGCCGCGCACGATCACCTGCGCATCGATCTGTTGCGCAAATTGAATCGTCAAGCCGCTGTATCCTGCCACTTTGATCTTGGGGTTGTTCTTGAATGCTTCATTGACCAAAGATATGCGTTCTTCAGGGGAAAACATCAGCGATTTCAACGGCTTGTCATAAACCGCCATTACAATTTCATCAAACAATTTTGATGCGCGATTGGCAATATCCATGTGGCCGTAGTGGATCGGGTCGAACGTTCCAGGGAATAGTGCTCTAACCATAGTTTAGTCTCGTAGTCTCGTAGTCTCTTAGTCTCGTAGTCTCGTAGTCGGATGGGTCGCAAACGGGCTATCCGACTAACCGACTAACTGACTATCCAACTGCCTAACTCACATCCCCTTTGCCAGCGCCCCAGAATCTTTCAAAGGCTTCAGCAAGCAAGGCATGTTCAGGTTGACTTAATTCGGGATCGCGCTCGAACAAGGCTTGCGCCTGTTCGCGGGCTTTTTCAATTAACTTCACGTCGGTAATGCTTGCCATTTTCAACGTGCTGGCATAACCCGCCTGACGCGTTCCCAAAAATTCTCCGGGGCCGCGCAGTTTCAAATCGAGGTCGGCAAGCTCAAAGCCGCTGTTGGTGACCGCCATCGCTTGCAGGCGTTCATTCTCGGTGGCATCCTCCCGCGTGGGAATCAGCAAACAAGTGGACTGCACCGAACCGCGTCCCACACGTCCGCGCAATTGATGAAGCTGCGCCAGACCAAAACGATCCGCGCCTTCGATCATCATCACGGTTGAATTCGGCACATCCACGCCCACTTCGATGACCGTGGTCGAAACCAAAATGTCAAATTCCTTATCGCGGAACTTCAACATCACATCATCTTTTTCGGCAGGCTTCATGCGTCCGTGCAGCAGGCCAAGTCTCAAGTCGGGGAAGACCTGCTTTGATAATGTTTCAAAATCATCCACTGCGGCGCGCGCATCTATCTTTTCACTTTCATCGATCAGCGGGTAAACAATAAACGCCTGATTGCCATTCTTGATCTGCGCGCGCATCAAGCTGTACGCGCGTTCGCGTTCCTGCGGGCGAAGCACATACGTGGTCACGGGCTGCCGCCCCTCGGGCATCACATCGATCACGGAAATGTCGAGGTCGCCAAACACCGTCAACGCCAGCGAGCGCGGGATCGGCGTAGCCGTCATCACCAGCAGATGCGGGTTCGTGCCTTTGCTGCGAAGCTCGGCGCGTTGTTCCACGCCAAAGCGATGTTGTTCATCAATCACTACAAATTGCAAATCTTTAAAGAGGACATCCGGTTCGATAACCGCGTGCGTGCCAATGACGATTTTGATCGAGCCGTCCTGCAAACCCTGACGGATCGCTTCCTTCTCACTTTCAGTTGTGTTGCCCACCAACAAGCGGATCTCACTCTGTTGCATTGTGCCGCCATCCCCTGCCAGCAGGTTGATGAAGTTGCGATAATGCTGTTCCGCCAAAATGGAAGTCGGCGCCATGATCGCAGCCTGTGCATCCCCACTCACAACAATGTTCGCACCCAATGCCGCCACCACTGTCTTACCCGAACCGACATCGCCTTGCACGAGTCTATTCATGGGTTTGCCAGAGTCCAGGTCTTTGCGAATGTCATCGAGCGAGGTTTGCTGGGCAGATGTCAGGGTGAAGGGCAATGCTCCTAGTCGGGCAACCAGCCACTCGTCCGAGATAGGGAAGCGACGACCATCCACCGATTTCCAATCCCGCTTCTGGCGCATCACTCCCATTTGCAGGTAGAAGATTTCATCAAATCCCAAACGCTCATGCGCAAGTTTGAGGCGCGCCTGCGAATCGGGGAAGTGAACTTGAGTGAGAGCCTCGCCAAGTGAAACAAGCTGCGCGGCGCGTTTGATGGTTTCAGGAAGCGCATCCACAACGGCGGGCGCCCAATAGGTGATGACGCTGTTCATTTGATTGCGCAGCCACTTTTGGGTGATGCGTTCGGTCAGCGAGTAAATGGGAACGATGCGATTGGTGTGCAAATTCTCAACTTCAACAGGTTCCCAATCGGGGCTGTTCATCACGAGACGGCCAAGATATTGATCGATCTTGCCAGAGACGGAGATCGCATCCCCTTCTTTGAAACGATTCGACAACCATGGCTGGTTGAAATACGAAATACGAAGTGCCCCCGTGCCATCGCCAATAATGACTTCGATCACGGAAGATTTTCCGCCGCGAATAGGACGGGTGTGTACGCTCTGCACCGTTCCAAGCACAGTAACCACATCGTTATACATCAACGATTGGATCGGCTTGAGCTGACTGTAATCTTCATAGCGGCGCGGGAAGTAATACAACATATCGCCGAGCGTTTGCATCCCCAACTTTTCAAGTGACTCTGCATTGCGCGGGCCCACGCCTTGCAGCACAGTCAACGCTGCGCTCAACGCGGCGGGAGTTTGGCTATGCTTTGCGCCCACCACAGACTCAGAACGCGGCGGCGGATTTTGGCGCGGTTTCTGTTGCTGCGGCTGGGATTGTTGTTGCTGCGAAGCAGGGCGCGGCGTAGACGGCTGACCTTCAGCTTCCTGAGAAGGCGGCGGTGTTTGCTGGCGTTGCTGTTGCTGCGGACGGGGTTGCTGCTGCGGCTGTTGCTGAGGAGGCTTTGGCTTTTGCCCCGCTTCGGGATACGTATCGCCGATACGTTTCCATAATCCCTTGAGCGATTCGGCCCGCCCATCGGGGCTGATCTTTTCGTAGGAGCGCAAACGCGATACGACAGCTTGGATCACCTCTTCGGTGATTCCATCTGCGCGGGCTTCCCCTTCCCAGTAATCCAGCATTTTGGCAAGTCCGCCGATGATGGCGGTGTTCGTATATTTGTTTTCGTGTTCGAGACGAAAGAATTTTCTAAGTTTTTCCAGGGATGGTTGCATTGGTCAATTTTATCATGGGGAGGGATGGGTGTTGCGATCATTGAGGATTTGTATAATTCCGCGCATATCTTTCAAAGTTTTGGTGAAAGGAATCCAGCCAGTTGTTGACGTATTGCTGCGATTCAAACATGGGCAACAGGTCTACTGCAAGATCAGCAGTTTTTATTGAAGATATTTTTTTCTGCAATTCATGAAATGCAAGTTGCGCAGTGTAGGGTTTTTTGCCGTCTTTTTCCAGTTTCTCAGCAAGCGGTTGGGTTCCTTTGTGCATAAACCAGAGCAGATCATAAAAATCGCGCCCTTTAATAAATGCGCCTTGTTTGCCGCGTTGAAAATTACGCTCGATACAAGCAATCATTTTTCCTGCCATCATAGTTTCCAGCGAAAAATGCGAAGGGACAAAACTGCGTCCATGATAAAAAACGGGCGTGTTCTGTATCAGGGCAACTTGCCTGTGATGACTAACTTCAACTTTAAGGTGCAGGGCTTCGTTTGCATACGAAGATAATCCAAGCGCGTTCAATAAGGGGAATTTTAATGTCCCTCGATAAACGCCATTTTCGCCTTGCTGTGTTTTTATGGATAAATCCTTGTATTCATATTTATTGGCAAACAAAGTGACGAGATCGTCCTTCAATGTTTCGAGATTGATTTCTGCGCTGTTATCCAGGTCCAGGTCTTCCGAAAGGCGCTCCAGCCCATAGACAACATGCAGGCATGTGCCGCCATAAAAGTTTAATCTGCGGTACACAGGATGGTTGTAAATAAAATCCAACACATAGCTTTGCAAACCTTCCTTTAGAAGAATTCGCTTGGTTTCAACTGGCAGCAACGGGTTTTTTACGGCAAGAATGGTTTGCAATGCGTGGGTCAAGGTTTCCATATTGTTCTCCGAAAATTATTCAGAATTTCCATCATCTTGCGGGATGCGCTCTTCTCGACATAAAGCGAAAATTCATCCCGTTCATCCTTTGGTATCTCATCAAGGTTCAGCCTTAATTCTTCGGCGAGATCTATTTTTTCGCCTCGATATTTAGCAGGGATGGGGCGCAGGTAAAGATAATCAAACAATGCCTTCGCAAGGCAGGCTGTAAAGAAACGGATTCCATTGTATTCTCGCGCCACAAAGCCATGATATAAATCGGAACGAATATTTCGATACCAAAATGCGCCGATCTGATTTGTGATCTTGCGCGTATTTTTGGGCGTAATACAAGTGACGGGATAAGTTACTTCAGTGAGGATGTTATGCTTTTGCAAAACAAACTCAAGCGAGAGGTAGGATTGTGGAAAAATGATTGCGCTGACCGCTTCTGTAAATAATGTATCCCTCACATGCAATTCATAAAAACGGCTGGTCATATACATCCCTTTTTTGAGCGACAAAACCTTACCTGCCTTTACCCAGCGGTGCAATAGCATACGCGTTTGATCAGGCGAGTCCATGCCTGTGGATTGCCTAAATCCTTCAATTGTGAAGTAGGGGATTGTTTCAAAGGGGCGTAAAAGGTTGGATTTCATTTTATATCGGATAATATACAGATAATGTATATTATCCGATATAAAATGAATTTTGTCAAGAAGGCGTTTTCCTCACCGCCGCGAAGCCGATGCCATTCGGCCCCAGGTGCGTGCCGATCACTGCGGTGACGTTCACAAACAAAATATCACGGGGGATGGATTTTCGGACGCGGCTCATTAATTCATCCAGCAAACTTTTTGCGCGCGGTTCGGCGTTGGTGTGTAAAACGGCAAGGCGTTCCATGTCGCCAAGTTCGAGCAGGAATTTCAACATACGTTCGTCCGCCTGCTTCGTGGTGCGGACTGCGCCAATGGCTTTCACTTCCCCATCTTTCAATTCGATCATCGGCTTGATGGACAGTAACCCGCCCAGCGCGGCCACTGCGCCGCGGACTCGTCCGCTGCGTTTGAGATATTCCATCGTATCCAGTGCGGCGGTGACTTGTAATCTTCGTTTCGTGGAATCAATCGCCTCCAACGCGGACCGTAAGCCTGTTCCCCCTACGGGGACGATGCCCGTTTCCTCTGCAGCGGCCAACACCTGGAATCCCAACCCCAATGAAAGCGATTCGCTGTCAATGCAGGTGACTTTATCAGCAAATTCTTTTGCGGCCTGGCGCGCCACGTTGACGATGGTGGTCAATTGGCTGGCGGCGTGGATGGAGATGACATGGTCACAGCCGTTCGAGAGCAGAGTCTCATAAGGCGTGGCAAAATCTCCAATGGAAGGGGCGGCAGTTGTCGGCGGGGTGCGAAGCGAGGGCAGGCGGTTATAAAAATCCTCGCGCGAGATGCCGATCCCGTCTGCGTATTCCTTTCCTTCCAAAACAAGAATCGTGGGCACAACTTGAATTTCGTGTTGTTCAATAAGATAGGCGGGCAGGTCTGCGGTTGAGTCTGTGACGATTCCGATTTTCATGGGGGAAGTTTAACATAAAAGATCCCCGTCATTGCGAGGGCGCTCTTGCTCTTCGCCCGAAGCAATCTCCCCTACATCTGGGATTGCTCACCGCACTGGCGTACGGCGCAAGTGTCGTCGGGCTGAAGCCCTCCTCGCAATGACGAAGGGCTTATACTTGCCCCTTGACATACTGTATTTCACACAGTATAATGCGGTAAAGGTTGAGATATGGCAAACACTGAATCGCTCGAAAATGTTGTCCTGGAACTGAGGCGCGGGGTGATCGTCCTCGCGGCGCTCAGCCAATTGGGAACCGAACAATACGGCTACTCCCTGCTGAAACAACTTGCAGACCTCGGTTTGGAAGTGGATCAGGGGACGTTGTATCCGCTGCTGCGCAGGCTGGAGGCGCAGGGGTTGTTGGTGTCGGTTTGGAAGTTGGAAGAGGCGCGCCCGCGCCGCTACTACGTGATCAGTGCGGAGGGAAAGAAACTCCTGCCGAAACTGAAAAAGGAATGGGCTGGCATTGTGTCTGTGATGGACAAGATGCTGGCGTAAAGAAAGGAAAATCATGAACCTTATAGATCGTTATGTGACTGAAGTTGGAAAGAACCTGCCGCTCCTCAAAGGGCGCGAGGATATTGAAAAGGAATTGCGCTCTACATTGGAAGATATGCTGGAGGATCGCGCTGCGCAGACAGGGCGCGTGCGTGATGAAGCGATGGAGATCGAGCTGCTGAAAGAGTACGGCTCGCCCCAAAAAGTAGCGGCAACCTACAACCCGCAGCCCTATTTGATCGGCCCGCGCCTGTTTCCGTTTTTCCTGATGGTGTTGAAGATTGTGATCCCGATCGTTGTGACTGTGCTGCTTGTGCTGGCGGGAATCCGCGCCGCAACAGAGACTCCCTTCATGGGCGCGGACTTTGTGAACATCGTCGGTAGTGGGTTGGGCGAAGCCCTCTCCGCAGCAATTGCAGCGTTTGGCAATATCGCGCTGGTCTTTGCCATCCTTGAGCGCGTCTTGCCAGACGCGCAAATTGACAATTTGAAAACGGAAGAAGACTGGGATCCCGCCTCTCTCGCAAAAGAGCCTGATCCTGATTCTGTAAAACGCGGTGAGTTGATCGCTGAAATCGTATTCACATTCGTGGGGCTTGCCATCCTGAATTTGTATCCGCAAATTCTAGGCTTGACATTCTTCACAGATGGAGAATGGTTCTTCATTCCCATGTTCTCGGATGCGTTCTTCAAATTCATGCCGTGGATCAACGCCATCTTCCTCGCTGAGATCGTGCTGGATATTTATCTGCTGCGCAGCGCCTTGTGGACTCCCATCACCCGTGTTGCAAAGATCATCATCGAAGCTGCGGGCATTGCGCTAGCCGTCATCATCCTGCGCGCGCCGAATTTCATCGGGTTCACGGCGGAGTCGTTTGCCAACTCCCCCATCGGCGCAGATGCGGCGCAGACCCTGACAACGGTCTTCACAATTATGTTCCCCGTTGTTCTGATCATTGTCATCATCGTTCAGGGGATTGAAACAGCCAAAGCGGTGTATCGATTATTCAAGGCCAACTATCAAACGCGATAAATGGACACCTCCAAAGCAAAACGGGCGCAAAATTTTGCGCCCGTTTTGCTTTGGAGGTATATTTTGCCAAGAGATTGCTTCGCAGCTAAAGAGCAGCGGCTCGCAATGACGAAGTGAATTATTCACTCACCTTACGCACCGCCTATGATTCCCTGAGCGGAGCGAAGGGTCTCTAAGATAGTCGTAGAGACCCTTCGCTATCGCTCAGGGCGACATGACCCTAAAACACGCAAAACTGCGTAAGGTCACTTATTCAATCGAAATAATAAACTGATAATGCGGCTGTCCGCCTTCCTGCACTTCCACTTCCAGCGAGGCGTATTTGGTCACGATCATATCTGCGATGCGGTTGGCTTCGGCATGGGTCATTCCCTCGCCATAGAAAAGGGTAACGATCTCATGCTCGTCGGCTTCCGCTTTTTCGAGCAAGTCCATCACGCCCTGTTCCACAGACTCGGCGGAAACCACCAGCTTGCCGTCCAGCAGGGCGATCACCTGTCCCTCTTTCACAATCACGCCGTCAATTTCAACGGAACGGGTGGCCACGGTGATCTCGCCGGTCTTCACACTGCTCATCGCTTTAGTCATTTTCGCAGCAACAGATTCAACTTCCCCGTTTGGGATGAGCGAGAGCATGGCAGCCAGCCCCTGCGGCACAGTACGAGTCGGCACAACCTGAACTTGCTTTACCGTCACTTCCTTCGCTTGATTTGCAGCCATGATAATGTTCTTGTTATTCGGCAAAATAATAATTTTGTCTGTCGGCAGGTTTTCAAATGAACTCAAAATATCCTGCGTGGATGGGTTCATCGTCTGCCCGCCAGCCACCACCGCGGCAACGCCCAAACTGGCGAAAATACGATTCAAGCCCGCGCCCGGTGAAACCACCACCACGGCAATATTGCCTGGTTCCACCGCCGCAAAATTAATTTGAGCTGTCTTTTGAATATCATCCATCTGCGCGAGCAGGTTTTCAATTGCAACCTTCGTCACTGTGCCAATGCCCATGATGTAATCGATTGGCACATAGCGGTTCTCAGTTGGCACGTGAATGTGCATTCGATACATCCCTTCGCCCTCCCCCACTTGAATGGATGTGCCCATTTCTTCGAGCCTGCCATAGAACGAACCCAAATCCAGTTCGCCAGTGGGCACAAAATCTACAACGATTTCATAATCCTGCCCCTCTTCCACTTCCTCCATCGCGCCCTGCAAATTCATGGCAGACATCGGCTGAACCTGCATCGTCGGCGTTTCAAGTGACTCGCCATACACATGCCGCAACATGCCTTCTAGAATGAAGAAGAGTCCCTTGCCGCCCGAGTCCACTACGCCCGCTTGTTTTAAGACTGGAAGAAGTTCAGGCGTATTCTTGACCGCTTCATCCGCCGCCCTGACAGCCACTTCAAGGATATCAAACGCATCCTTCGCGGACCCTAAAGCTGCTTCTGTTGCTATGGCAACTTCTTTAATGACGGTTAAGATCGTCCCCTCGACCGGGCGCACGACTCCTTTATAGGCTGTATCCCGCGCCTCGCCAAACGCTTTGACAAGAGTCTCTTTATCCAGCACACCCTTCTCATGCACGCCGCGTGAAAAACCGCGCAGGATCTGGCTGGTGATCACGCCAGAGTTGCCGCGCGCGCCCATCAACGCGCCTTTGGAAACCGCCGCCGCCATCTCGCTGAGGTTGCGTGTGCCCAAATCCTTGATCTCGTTCCAGGCGGCTTGCAGGGTCAGGGTCATGTTCGTGCCGGTGTCTCCGTCTGGCACAGGGAATACATTCAATGAATTGACAATATCCCTGTTGGTGCGGAGCCAGGTCACCCCTGCATCGATCAGGCGTTTAAACGCCTGTCCATCGATGGGTTTCTTGCGAAGAGTTTCAACGCGCGCAGTATTGATAGACATGAGTCACTGGTCTCCTAATCAGTATCGCTAATGCGCAAGCCAGACACATGCACATTGACTGAAGTTACGCGCAGCCCCAGCGCTTTTTCCACATGGAAGCGCACGGTATTTGCCACACTCTCCGCCACCGAGTTGATGCGTGTGCCGTACTCCACGATGACGTTGATTTCGATATTGATCTGGTCTTCCTTATAATGGACGGAAATTCCACGCGAAGGCTCTCGCGTGATGGTGGAGACGATCCCGTCCGCCAGGTTTTTCGGCGCAAGCCCCACTACGCCATATGATTCCAAAGTGGCATGATACGCAATCGTCGCCACTGCATTTGGCGAGATGTGAATCCCGCCTAGTGATGTAGTTTCTTCGCCCATGGGTTCCTCTTAAGAGACTTCCGAATTCTGGTTAATTTTCTTTCTATTCTATTTTAACATCTTAACTCACCTTACGCAGTTTTGCGTGTTTTAGGGTCATGTCGCCCTGAGCGATAGCGAAGGGTCTCTACGACTATCTTAGAGACCCTTCGCTCCGCTCACATCGTCCCGATGTCCTTCGGGAGGGAATCATAGGCGGTGCGTAAGGTGAATCTTAACTTGAAGTTGGTTGCTTTGTATGGTAAAATGCCCTGCCTTTGAGCCTT
>CAKKRM010000273.1 GCA_919902735.1 Anaerolineales bacterium
TGAGGTTTTCTCGAAGAATTTGGCCGTTTTTTAAACCTTCGGGACGGTTGTTTCACATGGGTTTTGGGGTAACTACTCAGCTATTCGTGCATTCGTGGTTCGCGGGGATAAATCCCCTGCTCAGTACTTGAAAGTCCGCTAAAGCGGACTAAGCCCGAAGGGCTTCCATGTACTGAGGCGAAACGGGTTGCAAGACAATCAGCCTGAGTAGTTACGTTTTGGGAAGTATATCAAATCAGGAAATCAGGAAGTAAATTCACCAGATATGATCCGTAATAACCAAAGTCTAATTACTCAACGCCGTCACGAACACATCCGCCATGGTTTGGATGTTGATCTCCTCCGAAACGATGCGAAACGATTCTTTGCCCATCTCTCTCAAACGCGCCATATCCGATAGCGCGTTTTTGATTGCGGCAACCAGTGCGCCATAATCTTCGGGCGGAATCTGCCAGCCGTTTTTTTCACGCACCAGATCATCCTGTGTGCCGTCCCCCTTCGCAACGATGACGGGCAAGCCGTAGCTCATGGCTTCCTGCACAGCCAGCCCGCCTGTGCCAGGTAACACGAAAAGATCAGCCTGCTCAAAATACGGCTTTAACTCTGCGCCATGTTTCGCGCCAATAAACTCAGCCGATGGATATGCATCCTTCGCAAACTCCTCAAGTGCAGCACGCTCTGGCCCATCTCCAACGATCATCAATCGCGGTTTTGTCCCCAACTCAGCGCAGGCACGTAATAAAGAATCAAGCCGTTTTCGAGCCTGCAATCTTCCAACGAAGATAATCGTCACACGGTCCACGGTCTGCGGTCTATCGTCAGGTTTCTTTGGTTTTGCCGCCACCGAATTATGCGCCACAAAAATCTTCTCACGCGGGAAACCAAGCGCAGCATACTCCTCCGCGCCGCGTTGACTGTATGAAAGCATGGCATCGAATTGATTGATGAAGCGCACCCTCACCCCAATCCCTCTCCCAAAAGGAGAGGGGTTACGGGATGGCGAACCCAATCCCCAGCCGATTACTTTGCGTCCGCGCGAATGCATCCACCTCACTGCGGAAGGCGCGGATAAATATCGCGGATTGGCTTCCAGGATCAAGGCATCGGGGTTTGTTTCTTCAAGCCAGCTAATAAACCCCTGTTGATAACAAAGATAGAGCATCCCGCCCAACAAATGAATATTATTCGCCTGTGTGAGTTTCGCAACTTTGGTTTTCCCGCTCGCGATCATTTCCACGGGACGGGGCATCCCCGCAAAGAGACTCAGCCCGCCTTCGCATTGACCTGCCAGCAAGTCAAAGAACGGGACGCGGTAACTGGGCAGCACGCGCTGTTGCAATGCCAGTTTTCCTTTGAAATTCATTTTGCCTCACAGCGCAAGAAGATGACTGCGATTTCGTCACGATATTCTTCGCACCAAATTTCGGATGATGTTACAGCCTCGACCAACTTTGGCTGTGACGCATGGGAAAGCATTAACAGGTTGATATTTTCACGGTCGAATATCGCCTGCCAGTTTTCAGCGCGGCTGACTTGAACATATTCCGTCCATTGCTCGGGGGGGTAGGCGTTAAAGCGGCTGTCCATCCACGGTTGGCAGGTTGGCATGGCAAAGGAGAGATACCCGCCGAAGGAGTAATCTGCCCACAGGTTGGAACATGCCTGGGGACGCTCGACCAGCCATTCAGTTGCAGCGAGAGGCGTGGTGGACATTTCGTAAACGGGGGCTGAGTCGCCCAGCCACCGCTCGCGGAAGGTTGGTAAAAAAATCAAAGGAAGAATGAGCAGAAAAATACCGAAGCCAAAATTGAGCGCGGGAAATATTTGTTTGGGTTCGGCGGAGTTTTTCGACCCGCCTGAAAAAAGGGCTGCGGTGAAAACTGCAACGATGAAAAGAAACCAGATGACATAACGCAGGCCCGTGAGCGCGAGCCAGCCAAAGCCGAGATACAAGGCCCATTCAAAGATGGAAAGTTTGCGCGGCGAGAAGACGGCCAGCGGAGCGAAGGCCAGCATCCACGCGAAGAAGATGTGCATCTGCCAGCCTTCGTTGCGCGGCGGCGCCCACTCGAAGGCGAAGAGATGGTCGGACGGCGAGTTGAGCATGAAGACAAAATAATTCCAAACGCCGATGCCGCGCGGGTTGATGAGTGTGGCGGGGATCATCAACGCAATCGCGATGGCTAATGATTTTCTATCGCCTTTTCCAAAGACGAGCGCGGCGCCAGCCAGCACGAACGGCAGAATAAAAGAGCCGTGCAGGTTCGCCCACAGCAATGCAGAGACAGGCAAAATCCATAATTGTTTTTTGTTGCCATTTTGCCAGCGCAGCAAACTCCACAGACTCAAAACAAAAAGCGGATACGCAAACAACTGCGAACGCACCGCCCAATTGTTTGCGGTTGCAATGCCGAGAACAAAAACAAGAATTGAGGCAACTTGCGGCGTGGAAACTTCGTGCGCCATAAGCCAGATCACTGCGTATGTGATTGCGACCAAAATACCGCGCAACAACAACGTGAACGCCACACCGCCAGATTTATACGCAAGATACAAAAGTACGCCAGATAACCATTGCTGATAAATAATTGGCTGCCCCGCCTGACTCCAACTGATCGTATCGGTTACGGGAATTGCGCCGTTCTGAATCGTCTCCTGCCCCACGCGCATCAGCCACCAGTAATCCTGCGGTTGAATGGCAAGCAAAAACGATATGCCGATCAAAGGCATGAGCGCAATGCTGAGCCAGAGAAAGCCAAAGGAGCGGGAGGGATTTTTTTGATCCATGACTCAATCCTCCAGCAGGACTTTCAAATAGGAATCGACCATTTGATCGAGACTGAACTCCGCCTCGGCGCGCTTCCTTGCCGCCGCCCGATATTGATCCTGTTTCGAGAGCGCTTCCCCCGCTGATTGGGCCAGCGCGGAAATATCGGGCGTTTCCAACTTCCACGGGTTCGCGCCGTACGGGACGATACAGCCTGCATCGTCCGAGACCAATTCTTTCAACGCGCCGCTGTCAAAGCCGATGACGGGCAACCCGCAGGCCAGCGCTTCGATGACAGAGTTCGGGCAGGGCGGGTTGACTTCGGCGCAATACATCACATGGGATGAACGTGCCAGTTTGGGAATCTCCGCGCGTGGGACAGTTCCAAGAAATTTTACAGGAACCTTGCTTTGCAATTTCTGCCGCGTGGCATCATCCACCGTCCCTGCCACGACAACTTCCATTGGATATTTTGCAGATAATTTTTCCGCCACGGAGACTGCGTGAAATAGACCCGAATTCAATCCACGCGCAAGGCTGCCTTCCAGCAACAACATGCGGTAAATATCCGTTGGGCGCTCACTTTCGCCATTGGGTGTGTACGTGTTCAAATCCACGCCGTTGATGATGACCGAGGCAGGAGCTTTGGCCACGCCGTACCAATCCTCCCACCATTTGCGGATGAACTGGCTTTGATAGATGACCCTATCTGCAAAACGCGAGCGGATGAGCGAGAGCATAAAATTCCCATACTCCGCGCGAACGGTGTATTTCATCCCCGACCATTTCACGCGCTGCACCCAGTTGACGCCATCCAATCTTTGGACGACGCGAATGCCCCGTCGGCGGACCCTGTTCAGGTCAAGTAAGAGGCGAGTGCCTGCGATGACGAGAACTGCGTCAGCGTTGGCAGAAAGATCATAAGTCACGTTGATCCCACGGGAGAGTAATCCCTGTTCAAATTTCAAACGGAAGGACGCCATGCCGCCAGTCCCTTGTACTTGCGGAACAATACAAATTTTTGACATTTATCCATTATACAATCTTCCACTTCTCACTTTTTACTTTCCCCCCACTTTCATACTTCCTCATTCATCCTTTCTTTATGGTATCCTTGCCTAACATCAATCAGGGAGCATTTATTTCATGTACATAGCCATCGAAGGGGTGATCGGCGTCGGCAAAACCACGCTGGCCCGCCTCTTGCAACCGTCATTCGAAGCGGAAGCTCTGCTGGAAATCTTTGAAGAGAACCCGTTCCTCTCCGATTTTTATGCAGACCGCGCCAGATATGCTTTCCAAACGCAGATATTCTTTTTACTCAGCCGTTATCACCAGCAGAATAACAACGTCCCGAAAATTCTTGCGGAGAATAAAAATCTGATTGCAGATTACACCTTTGCAAAAGACGCGCTCTTTGCAGGCATCAACCTGAAAGGCGACGAGCTGGATATGTATCACAAAGTGCATGAGGCGCTCGGTGAGAAAATTCCCAAGCCCCACCTGCTGGTTTATTTGCAAGCCACCACAGACACCCTCATGAACCGCATCGCCTTTCGTGACAGGCCGTATGAAAGACAAATGGAACGCGCTTACATCAACGAGTTGAATATGGCGTACGAGGATTTTTTCTCCAGGCCCTTCGACCACACGCCCATACTGAAAATAGAAACGAACGAATTGGATATCATCCACAACACAGAGCATCTCAAACTGATCGAAAACCGCATCCGCGAGGTCTTGAACCTGCCTCCGTTTCAACCAAGTTTGCCGCTACCTGATAAATAATCCGTCATTCTCCATCACAGCATAGAAGAGATTGCCGCGCCGCGAAGAACAAGAGCGCGGATCGCAATGACGACAAAAGGATACATGTATGCGCGTCACTCGAGATTCACTCATCCGCATTGCAAAAGAGACCACCCAGGAACGGGTGTATAACGACCCCGAGATCATTGCCGCATACCTGACAGGCTCCCTGCTCAGCGCGGAACCCATGCTCGGCGGCACGGCCGATATTGACCTGGTCTTTGTCTATAAAAACAAACCCGCCAAAGCGCGCGAGTTTGTAAAACTAACCCCCGATTTTCATCTTGATATCAGCCGCCGCGCAAAGGATGAGTACAAATCTCCGCGTGAATTACGCGGCGACCCGTGGCTTGGCTTCGAAATGTACGCCCCCATGCTTCTGTACGAACGTGAAAAATTCTTCGACTTTCTACAAGCCAGCCTGCGCGCAGGTTTTGAATTTGAACAGCCTCCGCTCATGCTTCAACGCTGCCGCACCATGCTCTCCCACGGACGCGGCATCTGGACGGACTTGACCGAGCTTGACAAACCCGCAGGGCCGAAGGAAGTGCGAAAGTATATGAAGTCGCTGTTCCATGCCATCAATACAGTGGCCGAGTTAAGCGGTTCCCCCATTCAAGAACGCAGGCTGCTGCTTGAATTCCCTGCCCGAGCCGAGGCCGCACAAAAGCCTGGCATGGTTGCCGCGGCATACAATCTCATTGGCGCAAACAACGTGGATGCAGAAAAGGTAAAAAGCTGGCTGGCAGATTGGAAAGCCGCATTCAAACTTGCCAGCGAAACAGCGGATGTGGATGCCCGCATCCACCCCGCGCGCCTGAATTATTACGAGAAAGCCATCAAAGCCCTGCTGGATGGAGAAACGCCTCTCTCCGCGCTCTGGCCTGTTCTGCATACCTGGACATTATCCGCCGCTGTGTTAAACGGCGATCACCTCAAATTCTGGCAAAATGCGTGCAGCGAGCTTGGTCTGCTCGGGGATGGCTTCACCGAACGCGTGGAGGGACTCGATCATTTCATCGACGACATCGAGGTCACACTCGATGAAATCGCCACCGAAAACGGATTGGAAACTTTTGCAGGAGTTTAACCAACCAAACTTCCGAAACCTTCGAGGCTTCGGAAGTTTTTTACAGGCGCGAGGAGTCAGAAAGAAGTGGTGTAAAATTAGGGAAAGGTAAAAATGAGAAAAAATTTTATTGAACGACGCGGAAAGATTGAGCAAATGGACAGATCATTTGACTTGAAATTCTGGCAGGCGCAACCTGCAAAAGCTCGTTTCGACGCCTCGTGGGAATTGGTTGCTCATTATATGAAAGTCAAGGGAAAAGATGTTCGTCAACTCAGACTTCAGCGATCTGTTACGAATTTTCAACGCCCACAACGTTAAGTATTTGGTGATCGGAGGTTATGCGGTTGTACAATATGCCGAGCCGCGCTTCACCAAAGACCTTGATGTTTTGATTAGCACAGATGTTGCAAACGCAGAAGCGGTTTATAACGCTCTGCGTGAGTTCGGCGCTCCTCTTGCAGGATTAACCCCAAAGGATTTCTCGGAAGAAGGCTTTTTCTTTCAAATGGGTGTGCCGCCCATCCGAGTAGATGTGTTAATGGGAATCCCTGGCGTTAATTTTGATAACTGTTGGAAAAGACGCATGGAAGTGGATTTTGATGAGTTAAAAGTGATTTTTATTTCAAGGGAAGATTTGATCGCTTCCAAACTCGCAGCGGGACGTCCGCAGGATTTGATTGATGCAGATTTGCTTTCAGAAGATTAATTTCCAAACTTCCGAAGTCTTCAGACTTCGGAAGTTTTTATAAAGTAACTCACCTTACGCAAAACGTCCCGAAGGTTCCCGTAATTTGAGCCTGTTTTTCCTCCAAACCTCACCGCACTGGCGTACGGCGCAAGTGTCGGGACGGTGCGTAACATGAGTAAAGTAAATCAACGTTATTGCGAGGACAGTGCTCTTCTGCCCTCGCAATGACGTAAACAAACCAAAGGAGACTACCTTATGCCTTCAAGTTCTTCATCCCCCTACCTGCCGTTTGGCGAAGATAAAAACGCCCCCTGGTACGGCAAGGACATTATTTCCGTCAAGCAGTTCAACCGCACGGACCTCGAATACGTGTTCGGCGTGGCGCACGAAATGCGCGGCATGGTCGAGCGTGTCGGGACGTTCGACCTGCTGAAAGGGAAAATTCTGGCGAATCTTTTTTATGAACCATCCACGCGCACATCGTCGTCATTTATCGCAGCGATGGAGCGGCTGGGCGGAAGTGTCATCTCGATCAACGAGGTGAAATATTCGTCCGTGTCGAAGGGCGAGAGCCTGCCAGATACGATCCGCACGCTGGAATGTTATGCGGACGTGTTGGTGTTGCGTCACCCTGAAACGGGTTCGGCAGCCATTGCAGCAAAGGCGGCGCGCAAACCCGTCATCAACGCGGGCGATGGCGTGGGGGAACACCCCACACAGGCATTGCTGGATACGTTCACCATTTTCGAGGAGCTCGGCGCTGAACAGGTGGACGGTATGACCGTAACGATGCTCGGCGACTTGAAATATGGGCGCACCGTCCATTCACTGGCGCGCTTGCTTTCCCTGTTCAACGTGAAATTGAATTACGTCTCACCAGAAATTTTGAAGATGCCGAAAGAAGTGATGGACGAAGTTGGCGGGAAGGGAATCCCGCAGGCGGTGTATAGCAAGCTCGAAGATATCCTGCCCGAAACCGATGTGCTGTATGTGACGCGCGTGCAAAAGGAAAGATTCGAAGACCCCGCCGATTATGAAATGGTAAAAAATTCCTTCGTAGTGGATACGGAAATCATGAAAACAGCAAAGAAGGACATGATCGTCATGCACCCCTTGCCGCGTGTGACCGAGATCAGCATGGACTTCGACGATGACCCGCGCGCAGCCTACTTCCGTCAGATGGAATATGGGTTGTATGTGAGAATGGCGCTGCTGGCGATGGTGCTGGGGAAGGCGTGAGTTGCGAGTTGAAGGTTACAGGTTGCAACCTTCAACCGAATCAATCTTCCGCCGCTCTCGCCATTTCCTCGGGCTCAAAGACAACTTCTTCCTTGCCGGTTAATTTATCGTCGATCTTGGACACGATCAGGCGCAGGTGACCGTTGTGGGCCACGTAATCCAGGTCATCGGCGGGGACGGCCAGTACGGGGCAAAGCGTGAAATCTTCGATCCATGATTCGTAGAGGTCGTTTAGGTTTTGTAAATATTCTGGCGTGATCTTGCGCTCGTAGTCGCGCCCGCGGGAGTTGATGCGGGTCATCAGCGTGTCCACCGAGGCGCGCAGGTAGATCACAAGATCGGGTGGAGGGAGGAATTGAACCGCGGTTTCATACAACTCGCGATAGGTTTGATAATCGCGGTCATTAATATTTCCCTGCTGGTATAAATTATGGGCAAAGATTTCCGCATCTTCATAGACACTGCGATCCTGCACTACGGAGTTGGGATGCTGTGCCAGATTAAAATGAGAACGCAGGCGATGAGTCAGGAAGAATAGCTGGGAATGGAATCCCCAGGTAGACATGTTCTGATAAAAGTCCGCGAGATAGGGGTTTTCTGTAACAGGCTCGTAGAAGGGGTCCCACTTCATCTGCTCGCACAGCATCTTCACAAGCGTGGATTTTCCAACACCGATATTTCCAGCAATGGCTACAAATTTTTTCATGGGATTCTCTCAAAAAGGGATGATTGTTTCGTTCATCATACCACTGAGTAAAATGGATGCGCGGAGTTTTAAGAATAAAAAAAGGACGGGTTATGAACCCGCCCAGATTGAACACAAAAGTCCGCCAACTCGCTGAGGGACTCCAGAGTTACTACGGAATTTCGCCAGCCAGTTCCTTGTCGATCAACTGCTGGAAGCTGGAGAGCGGTTGGGCGCCGACGATTGCCAGGCCGTTGACGAAGAATGTGGGCGTGGACTGCACGCCGAGATCGATGGCAAAGTCCATGTCTGTTTGAATGAATTCATCGTGTTTTCCGCTGGCAAGGCAGGCGGTGAATTCATCCACATTCAAACTCAGGTCGGCGGCGTATTGAATAAATGTCGCTTCATCCAATGCTTCGCTGCTGAACAGCTTTTCATGATAATCCCAATAGGCGTTCTGGTCATTGGCGCAAAGCGAAGCCACTGCGGCGGGCATGGCAGCGGGATGAATGGATGTGAGCGGCAGGTTGCGATAGACAAAACGGATCTGTCCCGGGTAGGCATCCAGCAAAGCCTGATAGGTTTCATCGTGGAAGCGGCGGCAGTATGGGCATTGGAAGTCGCTGAACTCTACGATAACGATCTTCGCATCGTCCGGGCCGAGGCCTGGGTAGCCTTCGGTGGGGATATCGTAGCGGGTAAATTGCGGCTGCGCGGCCGGCGCATCACCCCCCTGACCTGAGGGCTGCTGTGCCGCCTGGGCAGGGACTGCCGCTGTGGCAGTTGTGCCGCGTCCCCAAAGGACATAGCCGACGAGAATGCCGACGCCAAATGCAAGTACAACGAGTACAGAGTAAAAGTGACTGCGCTTGAAGGTAATGGTCTCTTCAGTGTCTGGCATCACTTCTTCTTCCTCTACTTCTTCAAAAATTATAGGGGTGGTTTTTTTAGATTTTGTAGTCATGACAAAATTATAGCCTTTCTGTGAAATTTGGGGAGAGGTACTTTATTTGTATGCACGCAAAACATGTCAGGTAATCTGCTCCCTGCGCCGTCCTCGGCGCAGGAATTCCCTCGTCAAACGCCGCCGGAGACGGCGGCTTCAGCGTAAACCGCTGACAACCTTTGCATGCACACCTTTATTTCGGAGCGCGGGCTTGAGTCCGATTGCCCAGGCAGACTGAAATCTGCAATCCGTTGTTTTGGATGGATTCTAATTTGCATCCCCTTCGGGCTGAGACTCCTGTTTGGGAGACAGAATCAGGCGTCGGGGTGAAAAAGAAGCGAGGGCTTTTCGAATGGGGGGAATCCGAAAGATGAGAAAAATCGCAATGATGAGTCCGTAGATCAATGGCTTTGCCACTTCGCCTTGCAAGGAAAGAAGATCCCCTTTTTTACTCCACACATAATGGAGGAAAGTCAGCGGCGCAATGAAGTAAATAAGTTTATGCAGGCGTTTCCAGTTTTTGCCGAGGCGTTTTTTCCAGATATCAAATGAAGTGATTGCAAGCGGGATCAGCAAGGTAAATGCGATCAAACCAACAATAAGCCGCGGTTTTTCAACAAGTTCCTGAATCAGGCGGCTCCAGGCGAGGCCGTAATCCAGGTCTACAAAAATGATGACGTGGATGGTGGCGTACATAAAGGCGTACAGGCCAAGCGCGCGGCGGCGTTTGAGCGGCTCGCTCCATTTGAAAATGGTGTTGATGGGCGTGCAAAGCAGGGAAAGCGCCAGCAGGGTGATGGCGTGTCGGCCTGTGCGCTGCTCCAACTCTTGAATGGGGTTAATGGAGAACGTGCCGGTTGCCAGCTCAAAGATGATCCATGCAATGGCAGACCATGCGTAGAGGTGCATGACGATTTGAAGGGGGGTATAGCGGGAGAGAAATTTCATTTGCACCAAATTAATAACTTGAGTTTAGAGCTCAAAAAACGATGAAACAAGAGATTCAAGAATCAACACTAAACTCAAGTATAAAGACTTCGGAAGTCTAAAACTATTTAAAATTGCAGGCTG
>CAKKRM010000274.1 GCA_919902735.1 Anaerolineales bacterium
AAAGGCTTGGAATCGCGCCAGAATCCCCAGCGTCGGGTGCACGCTTTGTTGGGCAGTTTTTGCGGATCACGGAATATCTGCAATGGGTGACCATATTGTCATATCCATAGCAGTTTCACCGCTAACTGTAAATGGATCTTCGCCATCAAAAACGAACAGGTAAATAATTCTCTTTGCTTCTCCTTCTTTTCCCATATATATCAACGCATTGGAATCTGGCGACCAAGATAAGGCAGTATATTTTCGACCTTTTTCTGAGATGTTCATCACATCACCAGTTCCGACCACGAAAATAGTTACATCGCTTTTATCTGTATCGCCGTAAATGATGCCAATCCGATTGCCATCTAGCGACCAAACAGGCGTTTCAATCACGCTTGCTTTTCCAAGTTTATATACCATATTAGGGTCGCTACCGTCAGCTTTCATAACCCATAGCTCGGTATTATTCTCAGTATCTTGCTGATAAAAAGCAATTTCGTTGCCATCAGGCGACCAACTCGGAAACAAACTCCGTATCTTATTTTCTGCCGTAACATTTCTCAAGTTGTTGCCATTTGCATCCATTAACCATATATTGTTGCCTTCTGAATTTTCTGACGAAAATGCAATCGTTTTTCCATCGGGTGACCATACTGGCACAACATTTTGAGATATTAAATCTTTAGTTAAATTTGTAATCTGATGACTTTGAATATCTATACGTTGAATAGTTCCACTTTTATTGCTTTCATTTTGGTAACCAATTACCAAATAGCGACTGTCTGGAGACCAAGATAATCCAGAGACAGGTTCAATGTATTTTGATGTCAAAGTTGACATTGTATTGGTCTTCAAATCAAAAAGGCGTAGTTGAAGCCCTCCACTCTCGCCTAATACGATGAATTGATAAGCAATATACTGCGCATTTGGCGACCACGTAATACTCATTACTAATCCATAGTCATGATTCGTTAGAAGCTTTCGCTCTGATAAATCTGGTTTGATAATCGAGATATTTGTGCATAATCCTTGACAGTCAAAATCCATGTAAGCAAACCAACCAGGAAGCTTAGAAAATGGATATTCAGTTGGGGTAGGTATTGGAGTATTTGTTGGGGGCGGAGTTGGCGTAAAAGTTGGGGTAGGAGTTGGCGTGTTTGTTGAAGTTGCTGTAGGAGTCAATGTGGGGCCAAACATTTGACCAGGTGCGCACGAAGAAACAAGAAAACTGACTAATAGCAGAAACGCAATAACTTTTTTCATCAAAGCAATATCTCCCTTTCGAGCATGATTTTATTGAGTGTCCTGACTGAACTGCCCAACGGTTTGCGTTACCCGCGCTGGGGCGGGCGGCGGGACGCCGTCCGACTGGGAAAATGCTGAGGCGTAGAAAAATGCTTGGAATCGCGCCAGAATCCCCAGCGTCGGGTGCACGCTTTGTTGGGCATGGGACTTGAAGACTCGACTCTCTGCCGTCGTAAGACCTCTTGCCATAATAAATTTCTTTTCTTATTTCAGATAAGAGATGAAATGAACTTGAAAAACGCGGCAGATACTCTAACTAGATTTCTTTATATCGATTTGCTTTAGAGACGTCTCCCAGAAAACCAGCTACGGCGCACAACTTCGAACTCGCAACTCTGAGTAGGGTCGTCCTTCTTCAATACTACGTTTGCGCTAATAGGTTCGATTGTGCGATAGCCAATTGCAAAAATTCCCGATGGACGCCAATTTCCCCTCAATCTTGGGGTAATTCGGTAGTAGCCATCGAAAGGCATGTTGAAATGCAATCCAGACACCTTAAATTTGATGATATGTTCGTCTCCTTGGTCAGCTTGTGCCCAGCAGGAAACCGAATTTGAAACCAACTTGAAAATACCTGTGCCAGGCTCGGGGATTATATTTCCGCCGCCAGCATCTCGAAATTCAGTTGCTGTGTGTTCTTCCACTTGAATGTCGAAGGACGCACACGGATCCCCTGTCGGTTTGCCAACAGATATTTTCCACCGAATGGTTCCAAATATCATTGGCGGCAAGCGTAAGAGTTCTTCAAGAGAGAGAATCGGTAATGGCATTTAATGCTCCTTATTTTATAAAGACATGATGGCTGTGCTTGTATGCCCAACGGTTTGCGTTACCCGCGCTGGGGCGGGCGGCGGGACGCCGTCCGACTGGGAAAATGCTGAGGCGTAGAAAAATGCTTGGAATCGCGCCAGAATCCCCAGCGTCGGGTGCATGCTTTGTTGGGTGCGGGAACGCCCTCAAATTTGAACTGCAAAAAAGTCTCTCATCGGAAAAGATCAATGATGGTATCTATATTTCCGATGAGAAATCCAAAAAGCGGGAGGGCAAGCTGATTCAGAAAATTCCCAAGACTTTGCATATTTAGATTTGAATCTGGTGTGGCACGAATCCTTTCGTGATAATCCATTAAACGGTTTATAGCCTCTAAATTTTCTTTGTTTTTTACATCACCTTCATGCAGTGATTTAACTTCTGCCTGAATCCGATTAAGAGTCTTTCTTTTCGAGCGGGAAATAATAGTTCGAATACAGGATTGGTTCACCAAATATTGAGCGATTACTGGCACCCATCCAGAAGTTATTCCGAATACTATTTGTGCTATTAGAGGCAAATCACCAATAACGAAACTTGATTGCATGATAACAATTAGAAAAACGTAACCATATGTGAAGCGATTCAGCATCGTAGATATGTCAGCCACAATTTCAGAGTGTGCAGGATCATTTTCGTAAAGTTTGAAGTTGTAAGTTCTCAACCTTGCAGGTAGTAAAAGCATCAAGGCAGCATAGTAAATAGATGCTCCTCCCAAAAACGCAAAAAGTAACGTCGGTATTACTAAATGAACCGAAAAGTAACCCTCTTGCGAAAAAAACACATACACAAGTGTTATGACGCCAACGACGAACAAAATCCACCAAAAGAAGAAGCGCCTAATTGTGCTAGGCGACCATCCTAATGACAGCCATTCATATAGTTTGGATAAATCTTCAGATGACATGATGGAATCCACAACAGAATCCCGAATACTGGATAAAACCAGCTTAATATTGAAATGTGAGGCAGCCATAATTCCCAACATTATTTCTACTACGATAGCCGCCGAAATTGGAGTTATTTGTGTTGTCGCCTGTGCTGTGCGAAATAACAACAGATAATTCAATCCAAGAATCAACAAAATAATTACGGCTAATAACAGTACACAAAACATGAACGGAAGCGGCTTGGTATAGCCTGTTACCTTTTGAACAAATCTACCAGTAATGTTGAACGGTAGAGCCATAGGCGTTTTGTTAATGCCCTCATTGATTTCGTTTTTTACTTCAAGGCGTTTTTTGTTCAGTTCCGAGTCTGTTGTCATATTTTTCTCCCAGCTCCGATAAATTCTTTGTTGAGGTTGAATCAGATGCTTGAAAGCTTTCTTCTCGGATATAACATACCATTCCGACTCATATTTATTAACTCAGCACCCAACGGTTTGCGTTACCTGCGTGTGGGCGGGCGTGGACAATGCTTGGGAGCAGGGAAAACTCGAAGCGAGGAAAATACTTGAAAATGCCGCAGAATCCCACACGTCAGGTGCACGCTTTGTTGGCACGCTTTTGACCTTATGACTCTATTTGCTGTTAAGAACCGACTGTAAAACTTCAGCAACCCAACTATTCAGACTCTTATTTTTCAATTTTGCCTGAATATATGCTTTACGGTGTAATTCTTCAGGTAAACGTAAAACAAATTTTCCTGAAAATGGTTTTTCGGGAGACTCGCCGCGCTCGGCGCAAAATTCTAAATAATCATCAACCGACTCATGAAAGGCTTGCTGAACTTCTTCGACAGAAACGCCTTCAAATGTAATTACATCACGGACATTAATTACTTCCCCATATAAAATGCCTGCTTCATCATCAATTTCAACTTTACCGATATAACCTTTATATTCCATCATGGTTTGACTCCTGCCGTTTCGAGAAAACGACGAACAGACTTTACCGCACCTTTGTTCGTTTCTTTGCGTGGGTGAGGGCGGTGAAATACAGCGCGAACACCTTTCAAAGCAACACGAATTCTTGAGCCATTGCCTTCTGAAATTTCAGCGCCCAAAGCGGTGAATAAAGACTCGACATCACGCCAAAGAATATTTGCTCGCTCTGGCTTCTCGAAAATGGCTTCAAGGGTTTTACGGTGTTTGTTATCCACGATGAAATAGTATCAGAAAACGATACTCTAAGCAAGGGTGTTTTTTCTATGACTTTCAAGGTAATATTTTGCAAGGGGCGTGCCAACGGTTTGCGTTACCTGCGCTGGGGCGGGGACGGCGAAGCCGTCCAACTG
>CAKKRM010000275.1 GCA_919902735.1 Anaerolineales bacterium
GGACAAGCTCCGCTGTCACCACGCCGAGTTATGCCTTGACCAAATTCACCTTCACGGGACAGTACTCCCATATCATCCCGGTAGGGGACATGGACGACCCATCCACATCCGCGAGTGAGGGCTTTGGGTTGATGTATTACGGCGCAAGAATCTACGACCCCGCCCTGGGACGCTTCACCTCTGCGGACACCATTGTCCCTGGCGGGGTGCAGGGGTTGGATCGGTATGCGTACGTCAACAACTCGCCATTGAATTATGTCGACCCGAGCGGGCATGAACCCAAGTATGGTTGTTATGCTTCCACCAATGGTACATGCACAAATGCGAATGGAACGCCTTTGTCCACTGGAAATGAAAGGGAAAAGGAAAAAGAGAAAGAGAAAGAGAAAGAGGAGGAAGAAAACGTAGAAGAATGTTCAGGTCGAAATGACTGTATAACGACCGAGACAACCATTTCAAATGATGACCTTGAATCTATAATTTCAGAATCAAGAACCCTTAGCGGAGCGAAGAATGCCTACTTCATGCAGCAGAGACCCTTCGTTCACTTGCGCCGCACTGTGTTTGGTGCAGTGCAGGTATCACTCACATCGTCACGATACTTACACCAGCACGCAAGTGCAGGTGTGTCCTTCAGGAGGGTGATATGCCAAAAGGTGTTTGTCCTACGGGCATTTGTGTTCCACACCCAGGCCATTGATGGTGATGTAGGCCGTCACACCTTCGCGGATTTCAATTTCCTGCGCTTCGGGTTCGCCGGGGACGAACAAGTCGTAGGCCACGTAGGAACCGGGGTTGACCTGCACTTCATTTTTATATTGCGCGTTTGTGTACAACGACGGCAGGTAAATATCTCCGGGCGCGATGAACATATCATGCTCGGTGCAATTTTTGATGTAGGCAGGCAGGGGCCATTCGGTGAAGGTGAAATCGGGGAGCTGGCCCAGGTCGCCGTCAATTTTGGAATACATGGTTTGGATGGATACCCAGCCTGTTGCATCCGAGTCGGGGATGTTGATCTGCACCCAGTCCGAAAGCACATCCTGCGCGATGATCTGGGCGCTTGTGCCTTTGCGTAAAACGCCGATTGGGTTGTAGGGCAGTCCCGGCCCGCGGCGGATAAAAATGTTGCCAGTCGCCGCCGTGATGGTGACAGAAGGCAAAATGACTGTCGCCGTGGGAGCAATTGTCGGCGGGGGGAGAGGCGTGGAGTCTTGGATGGTAGACTGTGGACTATCGACCGTTGCAGTTGGCAGTACATTGTCCACGGGCTGTTGTCCACGGTCTACGGTCTGTGGTCTAAACAGGCATCCCTGCAAAAGAATGGCAAGCAGCAAAATCGAAGCAATCTTTCTAAAAACAGACATGGCTACTCGTAGCGCAAGGCTTCGACAGGTTCTAAATTCGCGGCGCGGCTGGCGGGGTAAATTCCGAAGAACAGGCCGATGATGGCGGAGAAGCTCGTCGAAAGGATGATCGCATCTGAGCCGACGATGGGGGTGAAGTTATTGCCCGTTGCCGTGGCGACCTGCCCCACGATGAAGGCGATGAGCCAGCCAAACATGATGCCGATGATGCCGCCGATCAAACTGAGCAGGGACGATTCGGTGAGGAATTGCAGGAGGATATCGCGTTTGCGCGCGCCCAGAGCTTTGCGTAAACCAATCTCGCGTGTGCGCTCGGTGACGGAGACCAGCATGATGTTCATGATGCCGATGCCGCCGACAAGCAGGGAGATACCCGCAATGCCGCCGAGGAAGATGGTGAGCACGCCCGTGATGGTTTCAAAAACTTGCAGGAAATCCTGTTGTGTAAAAACGGTGAAGTCATCATCGCCAATGGGTGTGCGGTGGCGCTGGCGCAGAATATTTGATATCTCATCTGCCGCTTGCGGTACAGATTCAGCGGTGGTGGCTTGCACATAAAGGACATCTATTTCGTCAAGTGAACTGCGTTTAATCAGGCGCGCCTGGGCGGTGGTAAATGGAATATAGGCTGCGTTATCTTCACTGCCAAATGCGCCGCCGCCTTTTGCAACCAAAACACCGATGATTCGAAAAGGCTGGCCTTCAATACGGATCATCTCGCCGACAATCCCATCATGACGACCAAATATTGCATCTGC
>CAKKRM010000276.1 GCA_919902735.1 Anaerolineales bacterium
AAGAAACCACATTTAACAAGTGACATTGTTTTCAAAAGAAAACTTGCGGTCTAACTAGGGTTTATACAGCGTGTACTGTATAAACCCCTGATTTGGGGCGTTAGACGGCGATTTTGCTGTATAATCCCTTATATACTCCATACCTTCATTATACAGTCACCACCAGAAAGGGGCAAGAAAATGAACCAACCCCACAAATCCACATCTTCATCGCAAGAGATACCACCCCCGAAAGGGAAAAAACTGCTTGATCAGTTCAGGGATAGTATCCGCCTTAAACAATATTCATACCGTACCGAAAAAACCTACACCCAATGGGTTCGCGAGTACATCCTCTTTCACAACAAGCGCCATCCGCGTGAAATGGGAGTGGCAGAGATCAATCAATTCATCACACATCTTGTGGTTGACCGCAAGGCGTCTGCCTCCACCCAGAACCAGGCCATTAGCGCCATCCTCTTCCTCTATCGCAACACCCTGTATATTGAATTGGATCAGTCCTCCCTCAACTTCATCAGGCCCAAAAAGGGAAAACGAGTCCCCAACGTGCTTTCAGCGCAGGAAGTGCGGGTTGTGATATCGAGCATGGCGGGTCCATTCAAACTCATGACGCAGATCATGTATGGCAGTGGACTTCGCCTCATGGAATGCTTGCGCCTGCGCGTCAAAGATATTGACTTTGAAAACCACCGCATCCTTGTCTACGACGGCAAAGGCGGCGACGACCGCGTCACTATGCTCCCCGACGGCATCCTCGCGCCTTTACGTGAACATCTTGCCCGAACAAAAGCCATACACCAACATGATCTGACCGCTGGCTTTGGCTCGGTTCAAATGCCCTTCGCCCTCGACAAAAAATACCCCGCCGCCCACAAACAATGGATTTGGCAATTTGTATTTCCCGCCTCAACCTTAAGTCCTGACCCTGAAACAAAAACAATGCGCCGCCATCATATCCATGAAACAGCCCTGCAAAAAGCCATTCGCGCCGCGGCAAAAATTGCAAAAATAGACAAACGCGTTACCCCACACACCTTCCGCCATAGCTTCGCCACCCACCTCCTCCAAAACGGCTACGACATTCGCACCGTGCAGGAACTCCTCGGTCACAAAGACGTCAAAACCACCATGATCTACACCCACGTTCTTCAACGCGGCGGACTCGCCGTCAAATCCCCCCACGATTCCTAA
>CAKKRM010000277.1 GCA_919902735.1 Anaerolineales bacterium
ATGTTCTAATTTTACGAGTGGGTGGATGAATTGTCAAGGTTTTTGGCGAGGAAATCGGACAGATGTCTCGGGCTGCTTACTGCCCTGATTATGAAGTGCTGCTAACATTTCATTCCAAACAGAACCAAACCCCAGTCGATTAACCCATTCTTCAATATATCTGACACGTGGGCAACAAAAACGCCCTGCAAATGCAGGGCGTTTTTGAAGTCTTATTGGATCAGTTCTTGCCGCCTACGTGACGCCTACGCGTTTGCGAAACTTATACCCGTATACATGATATATGCCGCGCTGGGCAACTCTGTGTTCAGCTTTGAAATTAAAAATATGCAAATTGGGCATAAATTTGATATTAACATGGCTTTCGCTTAGGTTGCTCGTGACCGTCGCTATCGGCAAACACGGTAGTCATAATCTGCTTGTAAGCAAAAATCCAGACTAAACCGGGCAGACAGTTACCCGATTTGTGCATGTATATGAAAGTAGGTGATTCGTGTGGATCTTTTTCTGGGTTCCCAGAGAAGCTTTACTATATTGGCATTATTTCATTTTGATTGACACTTCATAACTGACCTATGCCAACCCTCAGCCCCAGATTGTTCAATCTCTCGTAATTAAACCTTCCTGCAATGCAAACTTTACCAGCGCGGCGCGTGTTTGCAATCCAAGCTTTTCCATACCTCGTGCTCGATAGGTCTCAATTGTCTTCGCACTCAAGTTAAGTTGTTTGGCAATCTCAGCACTAGTGTGGCCGAGCGCAACCATCTTAACCACTTCCTGTTCGCGTTCACTTAAGCTGCTCCAAGAGTCTTTATAATCACCAGATTGCGATTTTGGAAGCATATCTTCCAACAGGATTCGCGTCATCGAAGGGTGGACATACACTTCGCCGCGCAAAACTGAGCGCATGGCTGAGAGCAATTCGGAATCGGCGGCTTTCTTGAGAACATATCCGCTTGCGCCATGTTTGAGCGCCTGTCGCAGATATTGCGGATCATCGTGCATGGTAAGAATCAGAATACGCGCGGACGGGACAAGTTTCCGCAAAATAGGGAGGGCATCCAATCCGCCGAGCGCAGGCATGCTGAGATCAAGCAGGATCAAATCGGGTTGGAGTTGCTCGGCGAGGGATAGTGTCTCTGTTCCGCTCGAGGCTTCGCCTACAACATCGTACTCGTTCTGGCTGGTCAGCAGGAGACGCAAACCAGAGCGAAGAACGGCATGATCATCGGCGAGGAGGACGCGGGCGGTCATTCCCTCACCCCCGAACCCTCTCCCACAGGGAGAGGAGAGTGAAGTGGAATTTCAATAAAAATACTCGTGCCATGTTCAGGCGCGGACTCGATGGTGAGTGTGCCGTCCAACAACTCCGCACGTTCGCGCATACCCAGCAGACCGAGATGACGTTCCCCGTGATTTGCGTTGACATCGAAGCCGACTCCGTCATCTTCCACAATTGCGCGAACCACATCATTATGGCGTTCAATCAGGATGCTGGCAGATTTTGCCCGGGCATGACGCGCAATGTTGGTGAGGGTTTCCTGTACGATGCGATAGATGGCGGTCTCCACATCGCCAGGCAAACGCTCACTTAATTGAATGACAATATCAGCAGGGATTTTGTAACGCGCCTGCCATTCATGCGCCAGGCGTTCCAACGCGGCGGCAAGACCCAGATCATCAAGAACGCGCGGGCGCAGTCGCATGGAAAGGTCGTGGACTTCATCCAGTGTACGAGAAGCGACTTGCCGTAGATCGGATGCTTTGGTTGGAGAGGCGCAATGGGCGCATTGTGCCTCCATCATCCGCAAGCCAACAATGAGGGAAGTTAGATTTTGCGAGGTCGAGTCGTGTAGTTCCCGCGCGATACGCCGACGCTCATCCTCCTGGGTGGTGATCACTTTCTCCATCAGTTGGCGGCGTAAGACTTCGCGTTCGTGGCGCAGTTCATCGGTGCGAGCCAACTCTTCGGTCATGGCATTGAACGCTTCGGCAAGATCGCCGATCTCATCGTTTGCCCAACGTTTAACGCGTTGTGTGAAGTCGCCTTTGGCTACGGATTGGGTTGCGTTGACAAGCGCGATTATCGGGCGCGTGAGAATCCAGGTGAGGAATACTGCAACAAAAATACCCGCCGCCGAAACAAACATGATGGTTAGGAGCAGTTGCACCGTCAGTGTGGATAATGCCGCTCGCATGGAAACATCTGAAAGTCCGATGCGAGCCGTGCCGATTTTTCCATCCAGAATGGGGACAGCCGTATCCCACACGAGTCCTTCATCTGTTTGAATCAAGGCTGTGTGGTGATGGTCGGTCGGGTTGGCGGAGTTCAGGGTCAGTAAATCCAGCGGGAAACCACCTTCAAAAGTTTGGGCAATCACCTGTCCTTGTGGGTCAACGATAAAGGCATAACGAACATTGGGATTGTTGGTAAGTGTCTCGTTCAGCAGATCGTGGAGACCGAGCAAGTCGTTGAGCAGGATCGGGTCGGTGGCGCGCGCCGCGACATCACGCGAGACTGAGGCGCTTTGCTCCTCCAACTGCGCGGTCATGGTGACGGTCAGGGCATAACGCGCTTGAATGGTGACGCCCGCACCCAGCAGGAGGATAAACCCCAGCACAATGCCGAGAATTTTTCCGCGGATACTAACAGATCCCGCAATATCCCAAAAGAGCTGATAAAATTTTCGCAGGGTCATGGCGAGTTGGGGATTGGAATAGTATCGAGAAGTTTGCGCACACCATCATAAGCATCATCTTCAATAATGACAAAGCCTTGCACACCGATGGAAGAGAGGGCATCCTGCGCATTTGGGTCGTATGCCATTGCAAGCAGTAGTGACTGCAAATCTGCCTTCACTTGCGGGCGCGTCAATGGACTGATGACTACTGGGGGAATTCCAAAATCAGGCGAGCGATGGATGACTTTGGTTTTCTCAGCAAGAGACGGATCGCGTGTAATCGCAAACTCATACACCAGCGAGTCGACTGCGGCTCCGTCTGCCACTCCGCTTGCCACTGCGCGAATGGCTTCATCGTGGCTGTAGGTGAAGAACGTGCGCGCAAAAAAATCTTCGGGAGTGAAACCAAGTTCATGCACAAGATAAGTGGGGTATACCCGCCCGCTAAGCGAGATTGGATCAGTAAATGCAAAGACCTTGCCGCGCATATCAGACATGCTTTGTGCGGTACTGGAGGAGGGTACGATCAATACAGAATTATAGACTGTTTCTCCATTTACCTGTGGGGCAGCCAACAATTCCATGCCGAAGGTGTCATGCCCTTCGACATAGGCGCTGGTACAAACGAAAGCAACATCCACTTCGCCGTGTTCGATTAGGTCATTGATTTCAAGATAGGTTCGGCGTTGGACGAGTTCGATCGGTCGGTTGAGCTTTTCTTCGAGGTAATTTAGAAAGGGAGAATAGGATTCGACCGTCCCTTTGGGCGAGATGACCGCCGCGACCGCCACGCGCAAGGGGACAGCTTCATGTCCCTCGGGTGTGGGCAGGGGTTGGAGGTTGTTTAAGTCCACTTTCCCAGAGATTTCCGTTTGTGGAATCGCCGAGCAGGAGACGAGAAAGAACATGGTTAACAGAAGGATGATTTTCTTCATGGCGGGCCTTTTGGTTTGTGTAGTCACACTTGAAGCGTAACCACCATCGTGAATGTAGCAAATCGGACAAAAAATGTCCAGTGATGAATATCACCGAATCGTTATTCGCCAAGCTGTGGATTGTAATCCCCTTCCACCCATTCTTCGCCATTTGGTCCAACTTCTTTTTTCCAGACAGGAACAATCTCTTTCAAGCGATCAATGCCATAACGCGCCGCGTCGAATACACCAGTATCTCGATGTGCGGCGGTGCAGGCAATCAGGATCGTTGGTGTGCGCGGATATAACTTCCCAATGCGCTGGACAATGGCAATCCCTTCGATGGTATCCCATCGCTCGCGGATTTCATCGGCAACCTGCTTCATCTTCGCTTCCGCCATCGGTTTGTAGGCTTCGTATTCGAGATAGACCGTCTCATGCGGATTGTCGCGGGAGGTAGTTCCGCGCACCATGCCTGTGAAGATAGCCGACGCGCCTGTGGAGGAAAGCGTAATCTGTTCGAGCAGGTGATTCAAATCAAGTTCATCTTCGGTGATCGAAAAGATGGTTGGGTAGGTTGTCATTGATTAACCGCCAGAAACTGGAGGGAATAATGCGATCTCCGCACGCTCAGGAATGATCGTTTCATCGAACACGTATTCATGATTGATGGAAACGAGTGTGTGATTTATTAATCCTGATAGCACGGGATATTTTTCAATCAGCAAGGTTTTAAAATCCGCCACATTCATTTGCAAGGGGATTTCCAGTTCGACAGATTTGACACCTGCACGGTCGCGCAAGGTGGCAAAGAAGAGCGTTTTGATTTGATTCATGTCATCCACCAATCTGACTCATGCCGCGTTGCGAACCCGCAGGCGTTGCAACCAGTATGTCGTGATGTTCTGGTTTTTGTAAGATGGCTTGCTGAAAATATTCTTCGAGCGGTTTTTTGCTTCGCACGGCGTCGCGCAAAGAAACTTCAGCGGGAATTACCAAACAAGAACGCAATTTTCCATCGGATGTCAATCGCAGGCGGTTGCAATTTTGGCAGAAGTGTTCACCG
This sequence comes from Anaerolineales bacterium, assembly GCA_919902735.1. GTDB lineage: Bacteria > Chloroflexota > Anaerolineae > Anaerolineales > Villigracilaceae > Villigracilis. Next base: position 4,662 of record CAKKRM010000277.1, read on the forward strand.
AGCGGCGAGATGAATCCCACCGTGCCGAGCGCGCCTGGGATGCGATACGTCCGCGCGGGACCGTTGCCCATAGGGGCAGTTACAGGTTGAAGGCGTAGTCCTGAGCTGGTCGAAGGATCAAAGGTCGAAAGAGCGGCGCGCATTTCCTGAACGGATACATAGCATTCACTCGGCGCGGGGAAGCCTTCGCCCCAGTCCTGCGCGTTGCCAATCGGCATGACTTCGATGAAGCGCACATGCCAATCATTCTCGATTGTCAATCGCGCGAGCGCGGGCAATTCGTCCGCGTTGAGTCCGCGCACGATAACAGTATTCAACTTGAGGGGCGAAAGATGCGCGCGTTCGGCGGCGGCGATTCCCCTCCAGACGCGGGCCAAATCTCCCCCGCGTGTGATCAGTCTGAATTTGTCGGCATCCAAAGAATCCAAACTGATGTTGACGCGTTTGAGTCCCGCATCTGCGAGCGGCTGTGCGAGTCGTTCCAGCAACATCGCATTCGTGGTCAGGCTGACCTCTTCAATATTCTGGATGGATGCAATGCGGCGCACGATCTCTACGACATGCGGATGCACAAGCGGTTCGCCGCCCGTGAGACGCACCCGCTTCACTCCGCCCTGCGCGGCTGTTTCCACCACCCGAACAATTTCATCCGCTGACAGTTGGTCCGCGCGCGCCTGCCAGTGTAATCCCTCCTGCGGCATACAGTAGACACAGCGTAGATTACAGCGGTCAGTGAGTGAAATACGAAGATAGGTGATGGGGCGTCCAAATGGATCAATGAACATGGTTTGCTTCCCAATTTTGAATTGCTGTGACGACACCTTCCGCGATGCGGGCAGGGCGTTCGCCAACGCCAGAGACTTGCGCGCCCTGTGCATGCGGATCAACTTCGATGACCTTCGTTTTGGGGGTGACTTGCACGCCGTCGCGGGTCAGTCCGCGTAAAACACCCGCAATAGGTGCAAGGAGCGGGGTCGAATCAATGCGTGCAGATTCCTGACCTTGCGAGACATGATCTCCAATTTGGAGCGATGTGTGGAATGTGCCAGCGACAGGCGCATACACGTAGCGGTCACGCGCGTGTCCGTCAATTTCACGCGGCTCACCCTGTAATGGATTAGGCGAGCCATGTTCAATGAGCCGACCCAATGTATCGCCCCAGTTCGTTTCAATGGCAACATCTACTGTTTCGCCTGCGATGAAGTTGGGACCGAGTCCTATGGTAAATTCAGCTAGCCCGCGTTGATATTCAGGCTGCAAGTGTTTCCTCATCCGCGCGTCCGCCAGGATGTGTGGGCGAAGAGTTTGCGTCAGTTCGTGGATATCCTTCACTATCACAGGGATGATTTTTTGTGTTACCAACACGCCTCGAAGGAGATACAACTTTTTTATGAATTGTGCCTCAACGCCATCCAGCGCTGCATGTCCATCAAAGACGGCGTCCGTGAAGGACATCCTGCGGCGCGTCGTGGTGGGCTGTGGAATTTCGTGAATGACAACAGAATACCCCGCCGCAAACAGGCGATGAGCGACCGCAGAACCAACGTCATTGGCGCCGCGCACTAAAATGCGGAGATCGGGTTTGATACGATTCATTTCATAAAGTTAAACCAGTAGATTCCAACGGCAACGAAGAGAACGGTTCCCAGCACACGGCGCACACTTGCGCCCGAAAATTTAACCGCGCCCATTTGACTTCCGATCAGCGCGCCAAGCAAGCCAGTAACAAGCAAAGGGATACCAAACTCGCCAAGAGAAAATGTGCCGTGCGCAAAACGTCCGATCAAACCGCTGATGGAGTTGATGGCAATGAATCCGCCTGCGGAGGCGGCAGCTTGTTTGGAATCGCCCCATTGCATCAGAATGATGAGCGGCGAAAGAAAAATCCCGCCGCCGATTCCGATCATGCCAGAGAGCAGCCCAATGGCAGCGCCGCTGAGCAAAGCCGCCCACAGGGGAATGGGACGCGGCGTCCAGTTAAGTTTTTCAGTCAGCGTTGGAATTAAAGCCATGCGGATTGCAAGATAGGTCAGGACAGCATAAAGTAGAGTCGTGTAAGCCTGTTCAGAGAGCTTGATGGTTCCGCCAATAAATGCGGCGGGAATGGATGTGATCAAAAACGGCAGAAGCAAGCGCGGACGGAAATGCCCCGCGCGCGCATAGCTTGTAAATGAAATGGATGAAACAAAAATATTCAAAACAAGCGCGGCGCTTGCCATGATGTTTGCGGGAATTCCAAAGATGTTCATGGCGATGAGATACCCCGATGCTCCGCCAAAACCCGCGCTGGAATATAAAACAGCGGTCATAAATACCAGTAAATACAGAAGACTATTCAATTGACTGCGGCTCCAGGACTTTTTTAGGGATGCAAACGGGGACATGATAATACGAATTTCCCGCGCAGGCGCGGCAAAGATTGAGTCCATCCTGTTTAACTTCTCGCTCGTTCATGATCTCTTCTCCGCACACATCACAATTCACGCGGATTCCCGGGCGCGAAACGATACTTTCGATGGATGCGGCAAGTTGTACTTCGTTGACAGTAAACATTTCTTCATCGGACATGATTTGATATGCCTGCATTTGCGCGAAGTAGCGACGCGGCTCGTCGGGCACATAGATGTATGAACGCTCACGAATGTCCAACACTGGCGCAACGCGGACAGCGTAACCCGTTTTCGCATCCACGAACACAGCCGCAACCTTTCCATAATCTTCCACGCGCAGGCTGCGATGACCAACCATGCAATTCGTGGCAGCGGACAGTCCGTCTGCAAAACAGCCGTCTGTTTCGGTGATGATAAGAAGACGTTTGCCAGCGGGCGGTTCATCGAAACCAAGGACAGATAACCCCGCCAGTCCAATGCGTACGCCGAGGATCTGGCGCGGACAGAGATGGGAATGGTCGCGGGCTGACTTATCGAGGAGGGGTTGGATGTTCATGGTTGGCTCCAATTTATGTCACTGCGAGCGCTTTGTGCGAAGCAATCTCCTCATACAACAGGAGATTGCTTCGACGGAACGCTTCGCGCACCGTCTCGCAATGACATATAAAAAGGCTGTCTCAAGGAAAAGAGACAGCCTCATAAAAAACCTGGGCATAATCTCCTTTCCAAATGCGGGGGGGACAGAGCATTTCTGCTTTATCCGTGGATCACGGTTGTGATCGGCCTGTTGCCATGCTGTGAAGTTTAGGCAATCAGACTTCGGAGTTTCAATATTCAGTTGTTATTCGGTTTTGTTGTTATCTTCGCCGCTTAATCCAGATTTGAAAGAACGAATTCCAGAACCGAGTTCATTGGCTATTTTGCCAATTCTTCCAACTCCGAATAACAAAATAACAATCACGAGGATAACAATTAATTCGGTTTGTCCCAAATGAAACATGATTACTCCAGTCATGTTGTTGGAGGCAGTTGCCCGCCTCCAACAACATGGTTGCGTGTCTACCTGTTTACCTGTGTACTACACCTTCTCAACTTTGACCTGCGTATCGTAGAACACCGCCGAACCGCCGACAGGATCGAAGAGGCAGGTGTTTGTCACCAGCGGGTCTGTCCGCATGGCCGCGTTGGCGTGGATACCTTCGTAGCGGCGTTCGTCGCCCGCGATGGTCGTGCCGTCAATGCTGATGTCTTGAGCGCCATACGCCCAGTGACCGAAGCCCAGCGCAAAGGCGATCACGCCAGGGCGCATGCCTTCAATAATTTTCACCTTTCCGGTGATGCCGCGTTTGTGTCCGTTGCCGAAGTCCCATTCGCCTTCGGGGTTGGAGGCTGAACTGATGCGGATCTGATCGCCGTCGTTTAATCTTCGTTTCTGCGCGTCTTCGCTGTTCATCAGCACGAAGTTTTCGGGCAGGAGCGCCTTGAGCCAGTAGTTGCCTTGCGTGCGGCTCTTGGTCTGGGCGATCTCGCGATAGGTGATCAACTTGAGGTCGTAGCCGTCAGCGCTGTCGTCAATTACATTGCCATCAAATCCCATGTATGGCTCGACATAAGTTGGGACTGGAGAAAGTGATTTTCCCGTTCCTGCATGTTTAACGCCTGTGTTCTTCTCGAGGTACATGTTGATCAGTTTGCCGTACTTCGTTCCAGTGGGGACGATGTTTGGCTCATCGAAGAAACCAGGGAACACGCCGTCGCCAGGATAACCTTTTTCGTACGCCTGGAAACGTCCGCCGCGTGCGAGAACCGTTACCACGCGGGGCCAAAGATCGCCCGTAATCGCCTGCCAGCGTTCAGGATCAAATACCGCCTTAGGCAGATGCGAGCGGGACTTGATGAACAGGTCAATTTCCTCGGGAGAAGCCTCGGGTACCGCGTCTTCCAAATCCTTCTTTTCGCCGTACGCCAGGTTCATCACCATCCGCAAATAGAGATCATCAGGATGGTTGTAGTCCACGCCTTCGCCAAGTCCGTTTGGACCGAAGTTGGGCAGTTCCAGTTTTTCAGCGATGGCGAGAAGCATGGCTTCGTACTGCATTGCCATTTCCTGACCGTAGACTTTCACTGTGCCAGTCAGCGGCGCAATAACGGGGTTGCGAACGCCCTGCACTTTGAATGTGATGTTCGGGTGCGAACCGCCAAATTCCCAGCGTTCGAGATAGGTGACATCGGGGAAGATGTAATCCGCGTACATGCTGGTTTCGCCGACGAGAATATCATTGGCGACATACAGTGGAATTTTTTTCACGTCTTGCAAAATCTCGATCCATTTGTGACCGCCAGGCAGTGAATACACAGGCGAACCCATGTACATGAATGCGGCTTTGATCGGGTAGGGATACGCGTCGCCCGCCGAGGGGATGATCTCCTCGTATACATCCGAAGCCAGCGGATACCAGTTGCGCTTGGCGGGATAGTGCTGCTCTTCAGGCAGATTCATGTAAATGGTTGACTCTTCGTACTTCGCGTCGTGGCGGATGAGACTGAGTCCAAACGGCGCCAATGCGCCTGGGTCGGCTTTGCTTAACACGAAGGGACCTTCCGCCTTCGAGCCAGAAATGTCATACGTGCTGGCATACACCTGTCCGCCACGCCAGTCGAAGTTGCCGATCAGCAGGGCAAGGTTGTACCACGAGATCACGTTGTAATAACCGTTGGTGTGCTGGCTGACGCCGCGATGAATGTCCACGCAGGCGTTCTTTCCGTACGACGTAAATTCAAACGCGAGGTCTTCCAAATCCTTCACGCGGATGCCCGCGATCTCAGACCACTCTTCCATCGTCTTCGCGTTCGCGGATTCTTTCAGGACTTGCAAACCGCTCTTGACGACGAACTCGCCAACGTTCGCATTCTCAACAAAGAGCTGACCTGCGACAACGGAACGATCGGCATCGTTCGGGTCGAACAGCACAGGATTTGAATCCGCATCCAACACGACGAAGGGGTCGGTTGCAAAAACTACAGGCTCAGTCCCATCTGACGGAAGGGTCTCGTACGTGACGACCTTCTTGCCGTCCGCTTCCACTTCCTTCTTCTCGACCAGTGCGAGTTCACTGCCGCGCAGGAACTTGCCCGCTGTGCCTTTTTCCTTGTCAATCTTTACCAGCCAGGGAGCATTGCACCAGGTCGGTTCTTTGCCTGCGGCAGACGCGGCTTTGTTTGCATTGGAGAGATACTTCACGTCATAGCGTTCGTTCGCTATGACCCATTGGATCAGAGCCAGCGCGATCGCGCCTTCACTGCCGGGCTTGTTGGGAAGCCACTTCCAGGCCTTGCCGCCGATCTTGGAAAGGCGCGGATCAATCACCGCGAATTTGAGTTCGCCCTTTGCAAGGCGATCCGTGATGCGCGGCACGCGGTTGGTAGGACCGTAATTGCCCTCGAACGGGGATGAGCCCACGAAGATGACGAACTGCGCCGAAGCGGTGTCGCCCTGCCAGTAGGCTTTTGCGCCGCCCGTGAACTTGGAGGTCGCGGCGTCCCATTGATCGCTCATGGATTTGCCAGAGAAATACAGCGAACCCTGGCAGACGGTTGTATGACCATGACGATTGGTCGTGCCTAACCCGGAGCCAAAGAGACGGTGCGCGATATCCGCGCGTCCGCCCTTCTTGCGTCCCCAGAAGTACAGGATTTCGTTGTTCTTGGGTCCGAAATCGGGATGTTCGGGATCAATCATCTTGTCGAGGTCGGCGGCGAAATCAGTCTTGAACTGTTCCACCAACGCCTTTTTCTTTTCGACATCTTTTTCGGATCTGATCTTGCCGATGGCAGAGTTCATATCTTTCATGACTTTGGCGTCGGTGAGGGCGCGCAGGGCGCGCAAGCCTTCCACTTCACGAGATTCTTCGCCAGAAACATCCGCGAACAGTTTGCCGCCTTCCACGATTTCAGTGATTGCTTGATCGAATGGAATGGTGATCCACTTGTTCTCGCCGCGTTTGCCCGCGCGTTTGAGCACCTGCGTAATGCGGAAGGGATCATACGCGGCTTGCAGACCAGCCTGTCCCTTCGGGCAGAGTGGCGCGTCGATCTTGCCCATATCAGCGAGAGGAGTGTCATACGCCATATGCGGGACAAGATTCCACGGCGAGTACGGGTTTCCCTCGATCTTGACGGCAACGCCGTCTACAATTTTTACTTTGATGCCGCATTGTGTGTTGCATTGCTGGCAAATTGAATATACTTGCTTGGCGGGATCGGTCAGATTGTAGGCTGATCCTTCTGCGCCCTGCGCTAAAACTTTTTGCACTTTGGGCAGGCTGCCAAGAAATGCCGAAGCCGCGCCGCCGACGCCTGCGATTTTCAAAAAGTCGCGGCGTGAGATTTTACAATTTTCAGGTTGTTTGGTGTTCATTACTTCACCTCCTTATCAGGTGTGAAGATTCCCAGTCTTTTGAAATCGAGTCCAAGCAGGAGGGCGATAATCGTGCCGCCCACTACGCCAGAAACCACCGAGAGTTCAAGCAGGCTGGGGGAATAGTCGAATGAGAGATGGGGTCCCGTGAACGCGGTGGCAAGGCCTTCGAGTTCGGGGATGGTCAACGCGGGGAAGACGATGTTCGTGCGTGCAATCGCAAATCCGACCAGCACGAGCAAGCCCATCCAGCCTGCCCAGCTTCCCTTCTCTGCCAGTTTCGGTTGAGTCAGGATGATGATGGGAATTAGTGTTCCGATCACGATTTGAACCGCCCAGAACTGCCAGGAGTACGGACCGAACAATACTGCCTGGACTGCCTGCACGTTTTGCGGAACGCCCGCGTAAATGGATTGGGAGAAATCGCTCCACACGAAATAGGTCTTGACCAGCAAAAGCACAACAACAGCAATGCCTATCACCTTGAGTTGCTCGGGGCGGTTTGCATCCTTTGGAGCAAACCAACCCAGCACGATCAACAACAGCGCGAAGCCTGTTGCCATCGAAAAGATCGGGAACTGCACGGGGAGCAGACCAACGTGCCAATACGCGCGGCTGGCGTTTGCGCCCAGCAATGCGCCCACGCCGCCGCTCAAAAAGATGGAGAGGAACAAGCCGATGGATAACGCCCACTTCGTCAGTTTGGATTCGGCTTTGTTGTACACCAGCCACATCGTCAGGAGGATGACCAAAATGAAGGATGTGTAGCCCCACACCATCTGCGCGAGAAGCGAGAAGGGATTCGGATTCAAGTACACCTTCCAAATTCTTTCCATGTGACCAATGTCCATGCCGATGGTCGCCAGTGCGGCGGGCATACAGATCAGCGCGCTCCATAGCGCGGCTTTGCCTGTCCCTTTGAACAATTTGAAGTTGAAAAGATACTCCAGTGTGGCGAACATGTATGCGCCAGTAGCCGCGCCTGCAAAGAACAGGTACATCGCAACCCACAAGCCCCACACCACGTAGGAACCGTAATTCACATCGCGCTCACCCACAAACAGGCGGGTATAGATTCCCCACACGCCAGCCAGAAGAGCCAGAGCGCCAACTGCATAAGTCAATCGTTTGGTTAACATCTCTGCCTCCTTATACAAGATAGTAGACCTTCGGCTCGGTGCCCAACTCTTCCTTCAGGCGAATCGCGTTCGTCTGCTTGATGAGTTCCGTCACCAGGCTGTCGGGGTCGTTGGCATCGCCGTAGAGTGTTGCGCGGCCAATGCAGGTCGTCACACACGCGGGCAGTTCGCCTTCGTGGATGCGGTGCAGGCAGAAGTGACATTTGCGCGCGTTGCCAATCGGCGAGTCACGATGACCCAGGCGCGGCCACTCCCTGCCATATTCGTAGTTCGCGGCGCGTTCGTAATCGTCAGCGGTTTCGCGTCCGACGATCGCGCCATCCAACACGGGCAATTCTTCGGTGTAGGTATATCCGAAGTCCGATGTGCGCGCGCCATACGGACAAGCCACGATACAAGCGCGGCAACCGATGCACTGTTCATAATCCACAACCACCACACCTTCCGCGTTGGTGTACGTGGCGGTCACAGGGCAAACGGGTGTGCAGGGCGGGTTATCGCACTGCATACACGGACGGGGGATGAACTGGCGCGACACATTGGGATACATCCCAATCTCGCGCTCCATCACGGGGCGATACACCACCCCAGGCGGTAACTTGTTCTCAGCCACGCACGCAATGGTACAGGCATGACAACCCACACACTTGCGCAGGTCAATCACCATCACCCAGCGGCGATCCTCAGGCGCCTTTTCCAAAGCGCGTTGAAGATCTTCATTCATGCGGACGAGAACATCTTTCGGTTCTTGTGCCATAGAGAAGCCTCCTTGAAATTTGAATCGGAAAAATCCGATAATGCCAGCGTTATTGTCCACCTTTCGAGGAAATCTTTATAGCGGGGAAAGTCCGTGTCTTTTTTCAGGATTGTCGGGAAAACCCTTACACGGAAAAGATGTTTGGCTTTCTGAGACTGTAAATTTGCCGGATTGCGTAGGAATCAAAAACGGCAGAGATTTTTCTCTGCCATTGGATGCCTTGTAAAAAATTTATCTCATCATCGACTTTGGTCTATACCGTAGCGCATTTGCCAAAAGCATGGAAAGCCCCTCCTTAACAAGTGGTATATTCTGCCGCCAACGTGCCGCCTACGTTCTTAAACGAAACTTATACCCGTATACCAGATATGTACCCCGCCGGACAGATCAGATTGCGGTTGTGAGGCAGAAAATTGGCAGTTTTGACTTCAACGGATCCAATTTTAGCAGGATTGATACCCTGGTGTCGTTACCCTGTCGTCAAGGAAGGAGTCGTTGTAGGCAGGGTAATGACTGCTTCCTTGTTGACCGGCTGTACTTAATCCAACGAGACTGTCGAAAAAACCCTGGTTCGAAAAATGTTCAAAAAAACCTCCCACAACAGGCTAAAAAACAGCCAAAATATAGCCAAAATGTTGTGCGGAACACTAAAAACCAGACGCTTTTCAGCGTTTCTCTCCCACTTTTCAAAAATAATTATTGGAAAGTGACTTATTCGACAGTTTCAACGGTTTGTGCTGTGCAAGCCATACCAAGCTTTCTCTTCTTGCCTCATCTGGAACAAACTTTGAGTCACTCCTGGTTTTGTGCATGGATTCCAATAGTCTTTCGTCGTTTATCAATTCGGGGGATAACCCTAGAAAATCACGATAATCATTAACATCCAGAGCAAAGCTCAGAGATTCTCGCAGTGCTTTTCTTTCCATAAATTCACTCCGGTTTTCTTCCTCACGCCATACACGGTCAGCCTGTCCACATGCCCCCAGTAGGGTAATGTATCCTGTCTCGACTTCCTGATATCCAAATCGACCGCGAACGATTTCTCCTGTTTTGAACAATTGCAATATCCGGCTTTGATTCCAGACTTGCTGGGCTTGCTCTGCCACTGATGTTTCTTGATAATAATTTGTGAGTGAGGTAAACCGAAAGTGTTCGGAATTATCTCCAAGCATTTGGCTGATTTGGAAATGACCGGCATCAAAGTGAATATCATTTGTGAGTTTTCCTGGAGTTGGATATCGATCAGAAAATTTATAGGTGTCGCCGCAAATCGTCTCAAAACTTTTGTAGGAAATAGGTTTAGCCTCCAGATCGATTAAGACTGTGTAGGTAATCCGTTGTGGCTCCATCCGGGCAGCATCGATCCAATAGGGACCATTTATGAGTTTCGTTTTTAATCGGGCGCGATTTGCTTTGATCTCTACCTCACTTAGTATTCCCTCCTCTTTCTTTACATCTGGCTTATTTGCCAGATTAACGATCTCCTTTTCTACCCAATCCACTGCTTCGACGAACTTGACAAAGTGGTACGAATTTCCAATTTGACCTTCTCGTTTAACGCAAGTATTCCAGAAGAATTTATTCTCAGCGAGCCAAATTCTCCCCTCGGCTGTCTGATAGCGACAGATCATGCGAGTATCACCATCGTGATGCCACTCAAAGGATCTGGTTTTTTAAATCAAATTCCCTTAACTCCTTATTATGAGAGATCTCAAATAAGAAATCATACACTCGACCCAATGCCTCTTGAGCGCGTTTCTTTTCCTGCTCTGCCATTTGGGTGATAATTTGTTTTTTTGACTCTAGCAGTTCGATCAATTCGTAGCCTGCTTCGGGTGGTAAATGTATGATTTCTTCATAAACATCCTCGCCCTTCGGCTTCTCAACTGCAGGCTCTGGCTCACCTTTCTTTCGTTTCTTGCGGGAGGGCAGGTTCATTTCAAATCGATGAACCAAACGGGTGATGGAGACGCCACTGGATTTCCAGACATCTAATGAAACCAGTGCATTTAATAACTCCAATGCATCGGTTCCATGTAATGACTCTATTTTTCTGTCGGTGTTATTCCAGATGATCAACCCCTGCTTTTGCCAGATCTGAAATTGATTCGACTCGAGCCACTCTGGACACCCTTCTGGCTTCTGTCCTTTAGTAATACGTTGGTAATCCGGAAATTCATTAAACCGCATGCCCCAATTTTTTTCTGTCATATGCACACCTCCCATGAGGAATTGGTGGTGAATCAGCGAAGTATACAATTTTACCTGACTAGATAAAAATGCTTTCAACCAATTCTGCACTTGTGTTTACTGAATCATCTGCGTTCGAGAGCAAGAGGCCACTATCTTTGACTCATACTCTGTGGAAATTTTCCTGAAGATTGCTGGTACCTGATACTCTAAATGAGGAACAGTTTGATTTGTTTCGAAGATGGTATAGGTGCAAGTGTTTCCAACTCAAGGAATTCGCCGTTGCAATAGCAATCGCTCAAACTGTTGATATCATAGTATTGCGCTTGCGGGTTATAGGATGACGGAAATAGCATCCATCCCCATGTGAAGCGTTGGGTTATCGGTCAGCCTTAAGTATTACGGCGAATCCGCCAGATTGAAGTCCTGCGAATTCTTTGCCGTTAATCTCAAGGTTGATTTTCTGGTTGCGGTCTATTGTTAATTTACCTGTGTTGTTTGCGTTGTCGTTGAGATTTAAGAAACCATAGGCGCGGATGCGGGTTCGTCCGACGAGTGAGAGCGCAAGTTCGCTGGTGATGATACCCGTCAGGTCTGCAGTGTATCTGCCTGATATGAAATTGAATTTGGAAGGCGCAGGCATGCCCAGTCCGCGCAAGCCGACGGTGGTGCCAGCGATTTCTTCGCGCCCAGAGGATATATCCCCGTTGGGCATTGCGGCGGAATAGGAAATTTGATAGGCGGGCGAACTGGCTTCGAGTTTGGCGGTGACGATTGCGCCTGTGTGCGGGTCGGCTTCGGTCACTTCTTCGCCAACGGCGTTGAAGCGCGGCTGATAGTAGGCGCGCCCAAAAGATGTGGATGAAGTGACGGCATACATGGCAACTTGCGCGAGCGCGTTATTGCTTTTGTTTTCAGCAATCAGTGCAGGGACGGATGTCAGCCATTGCGTTTTGTGCATACGCCGCACCACGTAGCCGAGCAGGGTGATGCCTGCGGAAGGTATTTCGTAGCGGGTGATATCGTCAGACACGATTCAACTCCTTAATGTGATTTCAGGTTTGCGTTTGAATAAATTAACGATCCAGTTAATGAGCAGGAACAAACCATAGATGATGAAAATAAGAAGATAGTCAATCTATGGAATGCGGATGATTTCGTTCAAAGCGCCGAGCCGGCCCATGAAGGCGTACGTGCCAACTGTGATGACCAGAAAGCCGATGGCAAGGTCGCGCTTTGCCCGTGTGATTAATTAATCCCAGACCATACATTTGAGTGAGAATGATCGTCGCGCCGAAGCCGAAGGCGAACATCTGCCAGAAAGCCTGTCCTGAAAGATGGCAACCGCCACGCCGTGAATCAGCACGAAGGCTTCAAGGAAGAAGGTCCATTATTTATTCAAGTGGGCGCGGTTGCTATAGATGGAAATTACAGTCGCGGAATTAATACAGGCGTTCTCTTTTTATAGGATTCATAATCATCCTGCCCGCCCCATTTTTTATCCGCCTTTTTCTCAAGTAGGGGAACTCCGCTGACGCGGGTAAGAAGCAATGTGACAAAAACAGGAGAAATCATTGCAACCCACTGCCATCCTTGTAGAGCGGGCAGGGCGATAACTGCCACGCCGACCCAGAGAATGATCTCGCCAAAGTAATTGGGATGACGGGATCGGGACCATAGGCCTGTTTGAATGAACTTGCCTTTGTTGTCTGGGTTTGCATTGAAGCGACTTTTTTGGGAATCAGCTACGATTTCAATAGCAAAACCAAAAACCCATAACAGAAAACCGATAATGGCAAAAACATCCAATTCTTTTCGAGTAGTTGTTGTAATGGCAACCAGCGCGGCAGCCATCGTGAATGTTACCCATAAGCCTTGAATTGTCCAGACGTTTAGGAAGCGGACAAAAGAAGGTTTGATTTCATCAAAACGATCATCCTTCCCCGCTTTTTGGATGCGACCGAACAAGAAACTGCCCAGACGGATTGCCCAGATCATTACTAAAGCCGCCAGAAGGATTGACCTAACATCAATGCCAGTACTAAAAAGAACTGCGATTATGGTAACGGAAATATAAGTAATACTTCCTGTCAGATCGAAGAATTTTTCAGTCTGCAATAAATATGCTGGAATAAAGACCAGCCACTGGATTAGAAATGCCAGCCCGACAGACATGGCAAATAATGGAATACCAGCAATCGAGGCTCCGCCCTGACTGCCAGCCAAAGCGACCAGAATACCGATCAATATCAAAACGGGAAATGTAATGAGAGCATTGCGATCTGTCGTCTTCAAGAATTCTTCTCCTTTTATAACTTTTGTTGGATTTGGATTAAAACCCGCGTCGCTGACCTTGCCAAGGGGCCGGGGTGGCGTTACGAAACTCTTCCACGCTTGGGCCGCGTAGTTGCGCAAGCCGCCATGTTCCGTACAAATAACTAAAAACCAACAGCAAAATGGTGGCCAGCCAGCCGGTGACAAAGTTGGTCACTGCCAACGAATTGACATCCTGATTTTCAAATAGTGAAAATTGCAGGAACAGGCGGGCAGTGAAGAATATCGCCCAGGCGAAAGTCACCTCGCTGTAGGCTGGGCGCACCTGCGGATGCCAGTACCAATCCAGTGGCCAGCGGCGGGCGATATAACTGATCCACGCCACCATCGGGCGGCGGATAACCAGACTTACGATTATCAGAAGAAATGTCATACTTCCGCTGACGAGGCCCGGCAGAAAAAATCCTTCCGATTTTCCCAGGAACCATGCAATACCAATGGCGACTGCTACACTGCCAACTCCCGCCAGCGCGTAGATCAAAGATTGTTTGCGGACAATTCTCACGGCAGCGATGATGATCGAAAGCGATAGCGCGCTCCACATCGCGGCTTGAAAGCCAACCAAGCGGTTGATCAGCAGAAAAAGTATCGGCGGCAGGATGGCGTCGAGGAAGGAGTTGCGCCCCGCTGATACTGTGCGGAGTTCTTCCAGCAGTTCGCGCCATTTTAATTTCTTCATTCTTTACGCATGTTTCCCGAGCCAGAATTTGCGCCAGTCGTCGCCGCTCACTTGCAGGGCGATGAACGCGTACAGGCTGTCAGCGAAGAATCCCAAGGTCATCATGGCGACTGTCCAAAGGATGGCGACAGGCAGGGATTTTTCGCGGTAGATGATCCACCCCGAGAAGAGGGTGAAGCCCGCGTATAAGTCCACGAGGGAGACGATGCCCCACGGCATGGCAAATAGTTGACTGCCTTCGCCGAAGAAATCTCCGCGGGTGAAACCGTTAATCAACACGGCAGTCATGGCGAGAATACCGAAAAGGGAAATGGTTTTTGCAAGTTTCATGAATTTATTCCTTTGAGATACATGCGAATCCCAGGGCGCCGATGCCGAGGTGCGCGCCGAGGACTGGGGTGATTTGCGCAATGAGAATTTCGCCATCGGGCAAAAAAGATTTAGCTAGATGATAGAGGGTCCGCGCTTCTTCTTCCACTCCAGCGTGGACAATGGCAAGTTTTTCGTACGGGGCATATTCCTTCAACCACCAGAGCAAATGTGATATCGCCTTTCTGCGAGTCCGCGTGCGGTGAGCGGTGGCATTGCCCATATTCATGTGCAGAAGCGGTTTGAGTTGTAAGAGTTCGCCAAATGTGGCTATGGCAAAATTCATACGTCCGCTGCGGCGCAGATATTCGAGCGTATTCAATGCCGCGAAGACATACGCGCGCGGCATGGATTCTTTCAACGCAGAGAGGATCCTATCTACAGAGTTTCCTGAGCTGGCAAGTTGTGCGGCCTGTTCAACGAGGAATCCCATGCCGAGACTGAGTTGACTCGAATCCAATACCAAGACAGGAATGCGGGTAAATTGTTCGGCGGCAATACGTGCCGAGTTGACCGTTGCGCTTAAAGTTTCTGAAATATGAATGGATAGAATGGCTAAGGCACCTTCATCTGCGAGACGGTTATATGCCTGTGTAAAAACTTCGGGTCCCGGTGCAGCAGTTTTGGGATGCGGACTGAAATTTGGAAGTTGGGCATAAAACTCTTCGCGCGAAAGATCCACTCCATCCAGAAAAGATTTGTCGCCTACATTGATACTCAACGGAATCACGGTGATCCCATATTGATTTATTACCTCAGCAGGCAGGTCACAAGTGCTGTCGGTGACAATGGCAATTTTCAAGATTTTCTCCTTAAGTATCAGTTTTTTGTTCTATACCGGAGCCAGCGTGCCGGCAAAAATCATCCAGGCTAAAACTGTTTTTGCAACCAGGCTTAGGATAATGAAAGCGCGTTCACCATATAGGTAGTCTTTCCACAGGCCGATCTTTTTGTACTGAAGGTACATATTGATAGCAAAGGTGTTGAAGAAGACAAACAACGTCGGGATGATGGCGTAAACAAAGGCGGGTGGTTTGGCTTCGCCGCCAGAGGCGATGGAGCCAAAGAAATAAATGAAAATCACCAGCCAAGGAATGATCCCGGCAATCGAACCAAATGTGAACGGTGTCCAGTCCAGTTTTTTCCTGCCTTGATTCAGGCTTTCCATCAGTAGTCCAAGTAGATTCATCATGGCGTTCAAGCCAAACATTAGGATAATGGCGCCCAAGTCCCAGACCCCGGCCAACATGCCAATCAGAACAATCATCAGAGATGAACTGAGGGCATATTCGTAAAAGCGGAGGGGGTTCTTACCCAGCTTCAGGTTTTCTACGTAGTGTGAGTAGCCGATGGTTGAAAGGTAGTAGTGCGCTACTGCGGAGAGCAGCAGGAAGATTGCCACCGAGGGTCCGAGTGGTAGTTCGTAGAATAGTTTGGCTTGCGGGGAAAGCGAGAAAGTGGCGGTATCAAAATTGAGAAAATTTGTAAAGACGGGATAGGTAGTATCGTTGCTGACAATCCACATAAATACTCCCTGAATCAGGTGTAGGAATCCCATGATTAAGTTGAAGAGACGCAGTTTTGAATAGGTTTTATCGTTTGTTTCAGACATTGGTGTAGCTCCTTTGGGTTTTTGGCTTGCTTGTTTTATATTTGTTCAATCTATCTGGCTGGCTGAGCCTGTGTTTTCAGCCAATCCTTGATCGGCGTGCCCGAGCCGTTAATATGCTTGTTCACTGCCTGTGAATAAGTCTCCATGAAATAGGACAATTCTTCTGGAGGCCGTTGGCGCGAATTCATCAGAACCTTCACCCATTCCATTTCTGCGGTGACGTGTTCGATGTCGCCAAGTTGAAGGGCGGCGGCGATGTTGTCGCCGAGAAAGCGGACGCCTGTGTCGAAGTCTTCGGAATGGGCGGCGGGTGGCATGTTTTCTTTGATCGCGCTTTCGATGTGGATGCGCTTGGAGGTAAACGCCCGATGCGCTTCGATATACGACTGTGAGAGGCTCCTGGTCTGGGTGGGTTTGATCCTGGCTTGCAGGAGCGTTTCCACTGTGTCGAGGGAAGCAGTCAGCGAATCGCCGAGATGGTGACCTGGGATATGGTCCGCCAGATTCGGATGGAGATTGAAGATGCGTCCGCCGTAACCGACGGAGACGCGTAGTCCTGTCAGCGCGAGCGCGGTGGATTGCAGCGTGGCGGCGGTGGTCAACGTCTGTGCGGCGAGAATGACGAGGTTTGCATGAACGGCGGTGACGGTTTCCTCGAAGCGTTCAGCGGGAACGTTTGCGCCGAGGTGGATCACGTTCAGCCCGCGGCGGCGCAGAAGCAGGGATAGTAGTAATGGTGTGAAGGTGTGCCATTCATTTGGAGAGCATCCTACAACGATGGTTTGATTTCGTGTTGGAACAGGGGAGGCGCTGATGAGCGAGTCGAGCCGGCGCATGGCGAGACCTGATGCAAAATGCTCCTGTTGCACAGAGGCTTCGTTTGCGTACCAAAGTCCGCCGAGTTCTGACAATCCTTTTTGCAAAACATCCATGCAAACTGCTTCGACAGGATACATGGAGAAAGCCTGGTTCAAGATTTGCTCGGCAGCGACTTCGCTAAAATTCAAGCAGGCGGCAACCCATTTGGCCCGCAGGGAATCGAGATTCATTTCGGAAGAAGCGATGGCAAGAGTCGCCTCGGGGGAGAAAAATGTCGAAGGGGCTCCGCCAGCCAGGGGGTCCAGCCCAGAAGCGATTTTTTCATTCCACAAATCCACTGCGCGGGAAATCGAAAGTCCCTCTGCTTGGCGCGCCATCAGCCATTTGATTGTCTCGATGTCATATTGCGAATACAAGCGATGCCCGCCCGCGGTGCGCTGGGGCTTGGGCATGCCGTAGCGTCGTTCCCAGGCGCGCAGGGTGTCGGCGGCGAGGTTGGTTTCTTGCAGAACGGCTTTCAGGTTGAAGGTGGGAGTTTTGCTGGGCATTTGATTTCCTAGTTGGGGGTGATTATACATATTGTCCAGTATTTGTCAATATATATATTGACAATACATTGACAAAGTTGAATATATCGGTAAAATAGGGATATTCAAAAAGGAGTTTTCATGTCAAAAGATACACTGCGCCAATTTGCAAACCTGTTGAGCGTCATCCTGGCGCTGACAATCAATGTTCTCGCTTCCGTCCTGCCGCTCAACGGACAGAACACGGGCGAAATCTCGGATCGCTTCCAGGTTTATTTTGTGCCTGCGGGATATGTCTTTGCCATCTGGGGCATTATCTACATTGGTTGGATCGCTTTCACGATTTTCCAATTCCGACCTTCACAGAAGGAAAGCCCGCACCTGCGGAGACTTGGATACCTGTTTGCCCTCAGCGGGATTTTCAATTCCACGTGGTTGTTCACCTGGCATTACAACATCTTTGGCTTGGGTGTTCTGGTTATGCTATCCCTGCTTGGATTGCTCATCGCCAGTTACCTGCGACTAAACGTGAATGGTTTCTCCGTCCCCCGTGTAGAATGGTGGTCGGTGGACTTGCCATTTAGCATTTATCTGGGCTGGATCACGGTCGCAACCGTGGCAAACGTGACCGATTGGCTGTATCTGATCGGCTGGAACGGATTCGGCATCGCGGCTCCTACTTGGGCGGTGATCATGATCGCAGTGGCATCCGTACCTGGATTGCTCATGGCGCTCACGCGTCGGGATGCGGGATATCTGTTTGTGCTGGTCTGGTCATTTGTGGGTATTGCCCTCAAACAGGTGGCTGCACCGGATGTGGTCATCGCTGCGTGGATAGGCGCAGGGTTTATGTTTGTCCTTGCGGTCTACAGCCTCATTCGACCGAAAACCGCATAATTGTTTTAGCGAATAAAGCAGGCAGGTTCTGGGATTGGAAAAACTGTCGGTTGCTACAAAAAGCAGTGTGATTGTTTATGGGAATGTTTTAAACGAAAACACCCCTATACGTGGGGTGTTCATTCGTTTTTAGATTTTTGCTCTCTATTTGGCGGGTACAAAATTTTGAGGTCGGAACTTATACCCGTATACAATCAACCCTCGCTCGTCGCCGTCATTCCGCATCTTCCGAGTGACCATTTCCACGGGCATGCCGATCTGAATTTCGCTGTTATCCACATCAGTCAGTTGGGCGGTGAGCATGGGGCCTTCCTCCAGCTTCACAATCGCCACGGTGTACGGAGCATTCGCCTCATAGCCTGCGGGGGCTTCATAAACCGTTGTGTATGAATAAACCTCACCCTTGCCACTAAATGCAAATTGTTCTTTTGCTTCGTCGCCGCAATTGGGACAAACGTCGCGGGGCGGGAAAATTTTGTGGTCACAATGTGGGCAGACCTCACCCACCAAACCATATCGTTGTTTTTTGAGACGCCAATGTCTTGGGATTTCCATTCGTGTGTTCCTTTCTTCGAATGTAATTCTATCCCGCGCGCCTATCAGAAGCTATCAGACTATGGATTGCAATTAAGCTGGCGGATTATCCCCCCAATTTGACTTTCGCTTCCTGCCCCGCTCTCGGCTTGAATCTGTTCCCAAACAGTGCATACGCCTCGGCGGATTCGTATATCCTCAGCCAATGCAGCTTTGGATAATTCTTTTGCGTTTGTAAAATCACCCATTCGAGCATAGGCGTCAACGAAGACCAGCCACTCATTTTGTTCCTGCGGTTTGAAGCCCAATGCCATGGCTTCATCGCCCAAACGGGATACCTGTTCATAATTCTCTTGTTGCTGGGCAAGTTCTGCTTTCGTAAAATAATAGCACCAGCCATGCTCAGGTTCGGGGAAGAACATGGGCGTGGCTGGGTTTTCTGCCTTTGTAATAATTCGCGACGGATCAGAAAGTGGAATAGCTTTGGTCAATACTTCTGGCAATTTTGCGTAAATCTCCAGATCGCCGCGGGCGGGGTCGAGCACACGCAAACATCCATTCCGCGGCATGTAAATGACAACCGCGTTCGAGGTGGAAGAGTTGAACCGAACGGTGCGGTATAGATAGGTGATCGTCACGTTCGGATCGAGCGAGGGTAATGTTCCGCCGCCGATTCGTTTTTCTGTGTAGAGGAAAATATAAGGCAGGTCGGAGCGGGTGTATTCTGGCGCGTACATCCAGTTGATGGGCGCGGTGAAGGAGAGGTCGGTCTCGTAGTCAATGGGCATTTGGTCGGTGAGGAGAACGGTGTTCGGCTGCATGGCGGGGATGCGCCAGGTCATTTGCCAGTAGATTTCGCGCTGGTCTTCCCAATCTCTGCGGAAGATGTTGGCATTGAAAAATTGTTGCCCGATGCCCAGAGAAATCAGAGCGGCAAAAATAATGATTTTTGCGCGGTGGTTTTTTACCAGCAATTCCACCAGCCCGATGACGAATAAACTTCCGCCGATCATCATGGAGACCATGAATCTGTCGAAGGAGGATTGCAAGGTGAGCGGAAGGCTGGCGGCGAGGGATGGCAGCCTGCCAAGCAAGATGCCGATGATGCCGATGACGATGAGTGAGATGGGCAAGGCTTTTTCATGAGTCTCATCCACGGGCGCGGAGCGGAGCAGATACGGCGTAAGCAATGTCAATGAAAGGGCAGACAGGCCGAGGGTTAGGAAAGAGGCGGGCGCGGGGAGGGTGGACAATATCAAAACGAGGATTTGAATCCAGGCGTAAAATCCTGCTTTCCAGAGAGCATCCAGCGCCGCTTTAAAAAACATGATGGCGGTGAAGGATTGGGGCGCATTGACTTCGTAGGAGTTGTAGGGGCCGAACTTGTAGTAGTAGATAAGCCAGAGGGCGTTGAGAATCCAGATGAGCAGATACGGCCACCAGACTTTGAGGGTCTTGATAAAACGCGGGATCAAACTCCCGTCGAAGAAGAAAAATAAAAACAGGAAGCGCAAGCCTTCGAGGCCGAAGAAATATTCGGTTGGAAAGATGCCGCAGAGTTGAAGAAGCAAAGCGATGATGACGTAAGTAGTTTTATTTTCGCGCAGGGCTTTGAAGGTGAAGCCGAAGGAAAGCAGATAAAAAATGAAGGGGATGAGTTCCTGATTGATGTGAGTCAGCGCGACCCAATGCTGGCTGTAGCCTGGGAAGACCAGAATTAATAGCGTGGCAATCAAAGCTATTCTTTGTTGTTTGGGGAAGATTTGTTTGAAAGCCCACCATGCAGCGAGGCCGATGATGAAGCGAATGACTAATGCGAATATCTGCCAGTACAACGGCACGGGCGGGATGAGACTGGTTGTGAAATAAAAGATGGGGCCGAGAAATGGGCGGAAGGGCGCGAAGGCTGGGTTGAATTCGGCGGGGCCGAGGAATTTTGCGATCCATGCGAAGGGCCAGTCGTCCCAGTAAAAACCTGTGAGGGGCAGGAGCAATCCGTAGGCGATGACTGTGATAACCGCAAATAGAAGCGGGGGGGGGCGCTTTGAGGCGAATTTGAGCATTGGGCAATTATAAGAGATAACGGGACTAAAACCTTTGTACGCGGACGCCACGGGTTTCACGGATCAACTCAAAAGATTTCACTACAGAGTATTCATGAACGAAGTTCATCCCGAAGGATGAAAACACCGTCCCGAAGGTTGACGGACAGAATCATGGTTTTCTAAGAACCCTTCGGGACGTTTACGCCTATTTTCATATCAGAGCACAGTGGTCAAAGAGAAAAGCTCAAAAAATCTCTGTGGACTCTGTGTTCTCTGTGGCGGACGATTTTCTGCCCATCCTTTTATCTAATATCGAAAAATAAAACAGGCACACTTTTGGGTATGCCTGTTTGGGTTGTAGTTTTCTGTTTTTTTATGCAGGTACAGCCTGATTGTACAACTGCTGTTTTATGGATGCGATGTCTTTTTCCAAACGGCTGTCGCCATGCCTGATTTGATCTTTTATTTTTTCGATGGCAGACATTACGGTGGAATGGTCGCGTCCGCCGAGGAATTCGCCGATTTGCGGGAAGGAAATTTTAGCTTCTTCGCGCAGCAGGTACATCGCGATCTGGCGGGGATAGGCCACTTCCTTTGTGCGGTCGCGTCCTAAAAGCTTTTCGGAAGTCAGGTTATATTTTCGGGCGACGAGGCTTACCACGTGGGCAGGCTCGATATCACCACGGGCAGGCATGAGGTCGGCGAGAGCCACTTCCACAAGGTTGGGGGTGAGGGCAGAGCCGCTCAGGTCGGCAAAGGCAATGATGCGATTCAATGCGCCTTCGAGTTCACGAATATTAGACTGAACCTGCTTGGCAACACTTTCGAGAATTTCATCAGAAATGTGGCGGCCTGTACGTTCGGCTTTGGAGCGCAGAATGGCAAGGCGGGTTTCATAATCGGGAGCCTGAATGTCGGCGGTTAACCCCCACTCGAAGCGGGAGCGCAGGCGTTCTTCCAGCGTGATGAGAGACTTGGGAGGGCGGTCGGACGAAACGATGATCTGTTTGTCCTGTCCGTGCAAGGTGTTGAAGGTGTGGAAGAATTCCTCCTGCGTAGATTCCTTGCCTGCGATGAATTGGATATCGTCTACGAGCAGAACGTCGGCAGAGCGGTATTTTTCGCGGAAGGCCTGGGTGGTGTGGGTACGAATGGCGTTGATCATGTCGTTCGTGAATTCTTCTGAGGAGACGTATAAGACGTTAAGTCCGCTGGTGTGGCAGGCGTTGCCAATGGCGTGTAATAAGTGAGTTTTGCCAAGTCCTACGCCACCGTAGAGGAAAAGCGGGTTGTAAGCGCGGGCGGGTTTCTCTGCCACAGCCTGACAGGCCGCATGTGCGAGGCGGTTGCCAGAGCCGACCACGTAAGTATCGAAGGTATAGCGCGGATTTAATGTCACATGGCGGGGTTTGGGCTCGGGTGGCGTTATTTCGATGGAAGAGGCGGCAGGTTCAAGGTCGGAGGAAGAGGCGTTTTCGTCCGATTGGGAAACAACGAACTTAACCGCAACGTTCGAGTTAAGGATTTCGATCAATAATTTGCTGACATCGGTCGCAAGACGGCTTTCGAGCCAGTCACGCGCATACGCGTTGCGTACGCCAACGGTGATCATGCCGTTCTCGTACGCCAATGGACGGGTATCACGCACCCAGGTATCGAAAGAAGCGCGCGGCATTTCCATTTGAAGTTGTGCGAGTACTGACTGCCAAGCCTGCTCTGCATTCATAAAAATTCCTTAAAGTATGATGTTTGGTGCGTTTTTTCGAACATTGAACTAGCCCGCCTTGTTTGCGGCTTAGTAATTGGAATTAATGATTTTCTAGTAAAGAGTCTTGCGGGGTTCGGATGTAAGGGATACCCTTTAGGGGCAAACATCCTTTATATCAGCGTGCATCCATTCTAGCAGATACTTTGAAATGCTAACAGGCGTTCAACCTACGTTAAGCTAAAAAGATGTGTTTTTTTAAGGTTAGGTTATGTTAAAGAATCATCTCGTATTCATAAATGCTTCTGCAATGTTATAGAACGCGTGTTTCAGGCACTAGCACCCGCAAGCGCTCTCCTGCCCCCCATATATGGGCATGAAGGGCAATTTAGGCACATGGAAGGCATATCTATCTTAAAGAACCGTGACGCGAAACTTTTTTGATTCGTTGTCAATGAGACTCGAGTTCCTGTGATTCATTTTGAACGAATCATCGAATCGCATGAATTATCTTTTTATTGCGCGGGGAACCCATACAAGTATGGTCGTTCCCTCGCCAATCACGGATGATATATCAATGTCACCGCCCACTGAATGCGTGCGAGTCTGCATATTGGCGAGTCCATGGCCGATGGAGGTATGCATGTTTTCAAGGTCAAAGCCTTTTCCATCGTCGCGGATCTCCATCAGGGCGCGGTCATCGGTTGTCCAGACGGCAACTTGCACATTTTTCGCCTTCGCATGTTTGGCGGCGTTGGCCAATGCCTCCTGACAGATGTGAAATAAAGTCAGGGATTGGGTATGTGGCAGGTCTTTCAAGTCTGAATCAGGCCCTGTGAAGCGAACTTCAGAGAATGTATTGGCGCGGTATTCGGTAATCAGGCGTTTTATGCCGTTCAACAAACCTTCCGAACCCAGTTGACGGGGTCTCAAATCCAAAATATAGGCGCGGATATCGCGAATCGCCTGGTTTAATCCGTCGATGGCATGGTTGATGCGTTCTTTGGCTGTTTCGGGGTCTTCCCCCAATGTCAGCCGCACGCCTTCCAAAGACAACCCAACTCCATAAATGGATTGAATAATGCCGTCATGCAAATCCATGCCGATGCGGTCACGCTCCTCCAACACAGCCAGACGGCGCGCATTGGCATGTAAACGGGCATTTTCAATGGAAAGACCCGCCCAGGCGCCCACTGCCGTGAGCATTTGAATGTTTCTCTCATCAAAAGGAGCCACAGTGCGGGTGGCAACGCTCATCACACCCATTAAATTTTCACCTGAAAGCAGGGGAATGCAGGCAATTTGCTGAAACCCCGCCTTTACAACGGCATCTCTCAAAAAATTTGTGTCGTTGCCAAGGTGCGTGCCAATCATGGGTCTATGGGTTTTGGCTACCAGGCCGGGGTAGCCGTCTCCTACATTGAACACGTTGCGCGTCCAAAATGCCTCCGCAGCCTGGCCGCGATGCAGCACCATGCGCAAGGTATTTTTATCTTCCTCCAGCAGGAATATCTCCCCCGCTTCCACCTTCATGTAATTCATCACCAGCCCGAGGGTCTTGTTAAGTATCTCGTCGAGTTCCAGGCTGGAGGTTAAGGTCGAAGCGATGCCGTTAAGCAGGGACATGTCCACGTTGCGGCGGGTCAGTGCGAGGTCGCGTTCCCTCATCTGTTCAATAAATCGCGCGTTTGTGATGGCAGTGGCAGCATACGCGGCCAGCATCTGGATGATCATCTCATCGTCCGATGTAAATTCAGGTGCATCAATTTTTTCGGTCAGGTAGATCTGACCGATCTGTTTATCCCCCGTGCGGATTGGCACCCCCAAAAAAGAAACCATGCGCGGGTGATGCTCAGGAAACCCCACAGAACGGGGATGATCTTGAAGGATCGGCAAACGAATTGGCAGATCCGTATCCATCAACTCGCCAATCAGGCCCTTGCCAACAGGCGGGTGCGCAATTCTTTTGATTTGTTGATCCGTCATCCCAACAGCAATGAATTGCTTTAACTTGCCATCATCATCCAAAACCCCCAGGGCGGCATAACGGGCATCGGCCTGCTCGCAAGCAGTGGATGCAATGCGCTCCAGCAATGTCTCCAACGAAACATCCTTCACCAGCTCCAAACTGGCACGATGGAGCGCAAATAAACGTTCCTGCAGTTGTTCGCGGGTGAGGAGCATACAGACATTATACTCGTCGCGGTAAAAAGTTGCGAAAAACGCAACTTTTTACCGCGGACATACTATAACAGGCGTTATCGGTAATTAGCAAAAACGTCCCGAAGGTTGCCATCAGGCATCTCAATTGCTTGAAAAAACCTTCGGGACGGTGTTTATATTTTATTTTCGATAACGTCTAATCAATTCAATGCTTTTTGATAGAATTTGAAAGAAAGCCAAACTATACTTGGAACGATCAGCGCTCTTTGCGCCGTCCTCGGCGCAAAAAAATATCCCAATAACGCCGCCGAGGACGGCGGCTTGAACCTATGAAAGCGGAACTACACTTGAGACAACTCACATGACAACTTCACGCATCTCTGGATTTTACAACCTGACCATCGAAGAGCGCCGCGCCAAACTTGCGGACGCCGCGCATCTTTCCCCGCCCGATCTTGCTTCGTGGACGACAGGCGGACTCTCCGCTGAATCAGCCGACCACATGATCGAAAACGTGGTCGGCTTACATTCCCTGCCCCTCGGCATTGGACTCAACTTCATGGTGAACGGGCGCGATGTGCTCGTGCCCTTCGTTGTGGAAGAGCCATCCGTTGTGGCAGGCGCTTCGTTCATGGCAAAACTCGTCCGCGCGGGCGGCGGATTCTTCGCCACCACCACTGACCCATTGATGATTGGGCAAATGCAACTGATCAACCTCGTCAACGTGGAAGAAGCCAAGCTAAAAATTTACGAGCACAAAGCAGAACTGCTTTCCATCGCAGACGAGATCGACCCGATCCTCAAAAAATTTGGCGGCGGCGCACGAGACATCGAAGTCCGCGTGATTGACGACTCCCCCATCGGCGCATTCATCGTCATTCACCTCATTTATGATGTGCGCGATGCCATGGGCGCGAACGCAGTCAACACAGCTTGCGAAAAACTCGCCCCGCAGATCGAAGCCATCACGGACGGGAAAATTCACCTGAAAATTCTCTCCAACCTCGCAGACCGCAGACTGGCCCGCGTGCGCTGCACAATCCCAGTCAGCGAATTAACTGTCGGATTTGAATCCTTCAAAGGGGAGACCGTCCGCGATGGAATTATCGCCGCTTACGCCTTCGCGGCATCCGACCCGTATCGCGCCGCCACCCACAACAAAGGCATCATGAACGGCGTGGACGCAGTTGTCCTCGCCACTGGCAACGACTGGCGCGCCATCGAAGCAGGCGCACATGCCTACGCCGCCCGTTCTGGAAGATACACCTCCCTCTCCACCTGGGGCAAAGACAAGGATGGCAACCTCGTTGGAACGCTCGAAATGCCGATGGCCGTGGGAATCGTCGGCGGCGCGACTAAAGTCCACCCTGGCGCGCAAGCCGCAGTTAAGTTGATGAACGTGAAAACCGCCAACGAACTCGCAGAAATCATCGTCTCTGTGGGACTCGCTCAAAACATGGCCGCCTTGCGCGCGCTTTCCACCGAAGGCATCCAACGCGGACATATGTCGCTACATGCAAGGCAAGTTGCAATTGCGGCAGGCGCGAGTGGCGAATTGATCGAAAAAGTCGCTGCGCAAATGGTGGCGGAAAAAATTGTGAGAATTGACCGCGCAGAAGAAATTTTAAGCAGCGGAGCTGAATAAATGACGGTTTGGCGTAGTAACGGTAGTGGGTCGAAATAAATGTTGGCAACCGTAGCGCGAGATAATATCTCGCGCTACATCATTTACGCAATGCCACTACCTAAAATGTTTTCCAATTAGTACCGCCAGCCCAACAGATTCCACTGGTTCAGGAACCAGACAAAAGCAACCGCTGCGACCGTCGCCAGCGTGTAATAGACTCGGAAAGCAACGCCCCAATAGCCATCCTTCCAGCGTACTGGAGAAAACTGCGCAAGTCTTGACGCGGCATATTCGGTCAGAGAAAGAAGTCTCTGCTATTCTGAAAGAAATTCGCGTGGAGACGGTTTCGTAAATTACTTGAAATTTCAAAAAGGACTCTCAGGCTTGAAACCTTGAGAGCCCTTTTTATTTTCTATTTCCCTTCCCTCTCCCAAATCTCCCTTGCAATCATCTCCTGATCGACAGGCGTCTTATAAATCCGCACACCCACCGCGTTGTAGATCGCATTCGTGATGGCGGGCGTGGTTGGGATACTGCATATCTCCCCCACACCTTTTGCGCCATACGGCCCAGTGGAAACGGGGTGCTCAACGATAATTGATGTGATCTCAGGCGTGAGCATAATGCCAGGGACGCGATAACGCGCGAGATGGTCGGTGACCACGTAGCCGTTATCCATGATGAACTCTTCGGTGAGGGCGTTGCCAAGTCCCATCATCACGCCGCCTTCGACCTGTCCCTGCAAGCCCAGCGGATTGACGGCCATGCCAACATCGTTGGCTGAGATGACCTTCAGCACGCGCACTTCACCCGTCAGTTTGTTCACTTCCACTTCAGCGGCTTGCACACCGAATGAAAACGCGAAGTGCATGTCACCGCCTGTTCCGAGAGGCTGGGTTTTCGGCGCTTCGTACTCGTAACGAACACGGGGCTGTTTCCCAATGGCTTTCATTTCCTTATAAATTTCCGAATACGGCATCGAATGCCCGTTGACATGGACGATGCCATTCTCGAAGCGAATCTGCTCGGGGCGAACATCGTATTTTTCAGCCATTGAAGCAGTGATCTCATCGCGCAGAGTCTTTGCCGCATAACGTGAAGCATTGCCCGTAACAAAGGTTTGGCGTGATGCAGTCGTAGGTCCGCCGTTCGGGGTCAGGTCGGTATCCATGACGAGCACGCGCACTTGAGAAGGGGAAACGGACATTTCTTCTGCAACAATGGTTCGCATCACAGTTACGAGTCCCTGTCCCATTTCGGCAGAAGAACTGCGAACTTGAAACGTGCCGTCTTCGTAAAGTTCCACATCTGCATTGGAGATGTCGGGAGCGCCGCCGCCGAGTCCCGTATTCTTGTAAGCCGCGGCAAAGCCCCAGGAACGAACAAGATGCTCCGAGCCTGGAACGGAACACGCAACAAATGGGTCAACGCCTTCACCCGCCAACCGCCTCATCTCCGCATCCACCTTATCGATACATTCCATCAAGCCAACAGACTCCTTCAATTCCTGCCCTGTGTTGGTGATGCTGCCAACATGCAGCGCGTTCATGCGGCGCAGTTCAATGGGTTCGATATTTAATTTCTCGGCGAGCATGTCCATCATAGACTCGACCGCAAACGCCGATTGCGTAACGCCAAAACCGCGAAACGCGCCTGCAGGCGGATTGTTGGTGTACATGGCGTAACAATCGGCGCGTACATGTTCGATATCATACGGACCTGCGGAGTGCGTGGTGGCGCGGGTCATCACCTTTTCGCCGAGCGAAGCATACGCGCCCGTGTCGCCATAGAGTTCCGACTCGCTGGCTACGATGCGGCCATTTTTCTTCGCGCCGATCTTCACGCGGATCTGCGTCGCATGTCGCTTGGGATGCACCAGCAAACTTTCGTGGCGGTCAAACAATAATTTCACGGGGCGCTGGGTTACATTCGCGAGCATGGCAACATGGATCTGCCCCATAATATCTTCCTTGCCGCCGAAACCACCGCCCATCAATTGCCCAATAATTCGCACACGCGACTCATCCCAACCCATCGCGCGCGCCACCTGCGTGCGATCCTGATACGGAATTTGCGAGCCGACATAAATTTCCACCCCGCCAAGATCATGCGGGGCTTTGCGGCCTGCGGGCTTCGGTACTGCAATGCTGCACTCAGGCTCCATGAACGCATGGTCGGTGATCGGCGTGTGAAAAGTATGTTCGAGAATCACATCTGCTTCGGCAAAGCCTTTCTCCATATCGCCCTTGCGGACTTTGATATGTTTCAGCAAATTTCCATTTTGATGCAATTGCGGGACTCCATCCTGACGTGCCTGCACAGGATTCGTGATCACAGGCTGGAGGTCAAACTCCGCTTCAATCAACGCCGACGCCTGCTCGGCGATCTGTTGGGTTTCCGCCGCTATGATCGCGATCGTATCCCCCACGTATCTGACG
>CAKKRM010000278.1 GCA_919902735.1 Anaerolineales bacterium
CAAAGAACAAGAGCGTCCTCGCAACGACATACCATTACTGCGTAAGGTGAGTTACAAAGTAACCACTACCGGTTTTGCTTCTGCAACTGCATAATTCCCAAAAATAATAATCGCGTGGCGGACTGGCTCAAACTCTTGAAAAAAGCCCCTGCGAAGAAGACCTTTGATAGAGCAAAAAGAGCATAACCCTTTGGAGGTAAACCATGTGTGACACACTCATCGCAACAAAACCCGCCACCGCCAACAACACCGCCATCTTCGCAAAGAATTCAGACCGCCCGCCAAATGAGGGACAACACATTGCATATTTCCCTGCCGCGAAACACAGCGCGGGCAGTTCGCTAAAATGTACCTACATCGAAATTCCACAAGCTGAAAAAACGCACGCGATTCTTTTATCCAAGCCCTTCTGGATGTGGGGCGCAGAAATCGGAGTCAACGAACACGGGCTGGTGATCGGCAACGAAGCCATTTATTCCAAAATCCCTGCCAACAAAAAACCCGCCCTGCTCGGCATGGATATGCTGCGCGCTGCGCTCGAACGCGCCGAAACCCCGCGCGAAGCCGTGCAAGTCATCATCGACCTGTTGGAAAAATTCGGACAGGGCGGCAACTGCGCCTCGCACGGCAACAGCATGTATTATCACAACAGCTTCCTCATCGCCAACGCAGACGAGGCCTGGGCGCTTGAAACCGTGGATAAGCAATGGGCGGCGCGGCAGGTGAAGGATGTGTATTCCATTTCAAACTGCATCACGCTCGACAATCAATGGGATATGGCATCGTCCGAACTCGTTGACCTGGCCCTGCAAAAAGGCTTTGTTAAATCCGCCGCGCAATTCAACTACTCCAAAGATTATTCCGATTTTCTTCAAACCACCTTCAGCAGGGGGCGCATACGCCGCGCAACCACTTTCAACCTGCTTGAAGAAAATAGAGGCAATGTCAACATCCAAACCATGATGGGTATACTGCGCCATCACGACAACGAACACTTCGATCCGCAAACCACGAGCCTCTTTTCGTTAGATGTCTGTGCGCACGCGGGCTTTGGCCCCGTCCACGTCACCCAGAGCACCGCATCCCTCGTTGTTCATTTGGATAAAAACAACCCGCTCATTTTCGCCACTGGCACATCCGCCCCATGCACAAGCATTTTCAAACCCTTCTGGATCGCTTCGCGCGCCTCCTCTCTTAATCTGGGGCCTGTTCCAACATCCCAAACAGACTCTTCATCCATATATTGGACTCACGAAAAACTGCATCGCGCCACCCTGCTCAACTACCCCGAACGCATCCAAACTTACGCCGCCGAGCGCGACGCGCTGGAAGCCAAATTCATCCAGGGCGCATTGAAACTCCAGTCTGCCAGCGCAAAAGAACGCGCCGAGTTCACCAATCAATGCCTCGCAGAAAGCGCCGCCGCCGAAGCCGAATGGCTCAAACGCATGGAAGCTGTGCCCGCGAAAAAGAATCTCCTGCATTCGATGGCGTGGGGTGGGTTTAATCGGAAGGCGGGGATTGGGGACTAGAGATTGGAGTTTGGGGACTAGAGATTGGAGACTGGAGACTGGGGACTGGAGACTGGAGACTGGGGACTGGAGATTAGGAATCGAGGGGGGATTTGACGG
>CAKKRM010000279.1 GCA_919902735.1 Anaerolineales bacterium
ATTCAATCAAGTGGATGTATAATCACGCAGATTGTCGAGCAAAAATGCAGGAACCCGTATTGGTACTCAATGCTAATTTTGAGCCGATCCACATCTGCTCAACAAGGCGGGCTATTGGTCTGATCCTTGCTGGCAAGGCTGGAATGATCGCGAATGGACGCGGGCATATCCGTACAATTTCGCAGCTGCTTCCGCGCCCATCTGTCATTCGGCTGGAACACCAGGTTCATCGGCCGCGGCCACGCGTCAAATTAACGCGCCGCGAAATATTCCGCCGCGATAATTATACCTGCCAGTATTGCGGCAGGCGCGACGGCAGTTTGACGGTGGATCATGTGATTCCGCGCCACATGGGCGGCCAGCATATTTGGACAAATCTGGTGGCGGCCTGCCCGGGCTGTAACCATCGCAAGGGCGGGCGCAAAGTGGATGAGGTTCACATGCACCTGATGCATGTTCCGAAGGAACCGCCAGCCAACGCGGCCTACATTTTTGGCAAGCATCTTTCAGATAATGGTGAATGGGAGCCTTATATTTCAGGCTGGTAAGGAATACGTCATTGCGAGCCGCGCACTTGCTTTTAGCGGCGAAGCAATCTCCTCATCATAACGTTCGAGATTGCTTCGGGCGAAAGAACATCGCCCTCGCAAGGACGGATAAAGTTAACTTATCCCCTTTTACTTTTATTTCCAACCCCCCTCCCTGCATGGGAGGGGGGATTTTTTTTGCTGAAATCGAGAACCATAAAATCTTTTGCAAGCGTAATTTCTCCGGGGAAGGCGGTTTGCGCTTCGGCCACGAGATCGCCTTTTGCAAATCTACCCGTTGGATAATGGATCAGATATAACCTGCCCACTTCCGCTTTTTTGGCGATCTCGCCCGCCTGTTTGGCGGAGGAATGCCCGGGTGAATCGCCTGCGGCTTCGTGGATCAACACGTCCGCGCCTTCGCTGAGGCGAACCACTTCCTCGCAAGGTTCCGTGTCACAGGAATACACCATCACTTTCTGGCTTTGAGTGAACTCGATCCGCAGGCCGATGTTGGGAATCATGTGATGAACAGGCGAGGCGTGGATTTTGAAATCGGGGCAATCCAATACCTGCGACATTTCCCTGGAAGGGATGCGGTGAAAAATAACGGGGAAAAAATCGGGCCACTCCGACCAGCTATAAAATTCCATTACCCCTTCAACACGATCCAGCGTGTAATGCAAGCCGTAAATATTGAGCGGTTTTTGCCTGCCCATCAACCACATGTCCATCAATAGGAGCGGGATGCCCGATGCATGGTCTGGATGAAAATGAGTGATGATAATATCCGTGAGATCGTTGAAATCCAGCCCCGCTTCCTCCAAACGTAAAATGGGGTTGCTGACCGAATCGACCAGCAACATACGTTCTTTCCCCACAATGACCATGTGTGTGTTCTCACTCCCCCTGGTAGGGATGGCATTGGAGGAGCCGAGAATGATTACTTTGGGCATGAGGCTTATCTTAACCGAATTTCCCAGCGTTGAAAATCACAACAAAATGTTGAAAACCCTGCGGGCAGTACTATCTGCCGCAGGGTTTTCTTTTCAACTCCCTAGAACATTCAGCAACAACCCAGGCGTAATGTACGCTTCGATCACTGCCGCAATCGCCATCAGCGGCACCACAACGCCGATGAAAATCTTTGCCCAATCTGCCAGCAGTTCAATGATGACCTCCCCCATGGATTTTCCCGTCTGCGGCGTGACGAGGGCAGCGCCGAAATACAACGCCACAGCGCTGCCGATCATCAGGGCGGGAATCTCAAAGATGCCATGCGGCACAACCCCCGCCAGGAAGATCGGCCAGGGCTGCACTCCCAGCAATTGAAGCAGCGCAAATATTCCGCCGATCAAACCGATATTCACCATGTACAGCAGGATGCCCAGCACGCTGAATGAAACCAGCCCCGCCAGGAAAATGACAGCCACGGCGCGGGTGTTATTCAAAAACAGGAAGGGAGCGCTGATGCTGTCGCGTATTGCTTCCAGGTCAGGGAGTTCGCGCACCCGTTCCTCCATCTTTTGCAAATCTTCCGGAGAGGCAAGGGCAATCGTTTCGGCAGTGTTTACCATGATCCAGTCATAGCCCATCCACAAGCTGACACCCGCAATCAACACGGTAAAAAATACGGCGGGCAGAATGCGTCGAAAAGCGGCGCTTAACACATTTCGATACCAAAACCCAACCGAACCTGCCCCGCCGCGGAAATTGAACCAAAACGTGCGCCAGAGCCAGCGCAGATTGATCACGTCAATTTCGCGTCCCAGCAAATATTCACGCTGGAAGTGCGCAAGACCAACGCGAATCAACAGCAGCGCAATGATCATCACGCCCGCCACCGCCAGCCACAACACCTGCTCGTTTCCCCAAAACAGCATCACTGCCTCGCCCTGCATCAAAATGGCAACGGGAATCACGATAAAGGAAGCCAGCAAATTGGCGGCCTTCACCGAAGTGGATTGCACCGAGATCACGATTGCCGCGCTCACCATCAAAAACGCATGGGCCGTCGTCAGAAAAAATAGCTGAACCATCACCGGCGCAGGCGGCATCTCCAGGCGCTGGCGCGACGCCATAAAAAGATACAATCCAATGGAAACGTAACTCGCCAGCAGCGGCGTCGCCACGCCCACCAGCAATTTTCCAAAATACAACTGCCAGTCATCCAGCGGCGCGCTCAACAACGGCTCGATCGTGCCGCGCTCCTTCTCCCCCACAAAAGACTCCAGCGCAACGATCAGCGAAACCGTGATCGGAAAAAAACCGATGATCATGATCGAAAACGGCACGAGCCTTTCAAGGATCAGGTCGGCATTGTATTGATTCAAAAAGTCAACCGTTTGTTTTGCAAATTCATTCATCAAAAACGGAAAGCACAACGTCAATATCAACATCGGCGCAAGCACGCGCCAGTCGCGGAACTGATCGCGCAATTCACGCCCAGCCACCAGCCAGACAAGTTTAAGTTTACTGAACATGCTCACGTCCTTTTGCATCTGCCATCACTTTCAGGTACACCTGCTCCAACGTCCGCGCTTCCTCTTGAAATGCCATGACGGGTGCAGATTTCGATGACAGCGCATTTAATATTTGTGGATTCATTTCCTCAGGCCGCTTCACACGCACCTTCAAACTGGTCGGCGTTTGCGAAAGCATTTCCACATCTTTGGGTAATTCCAAACCAGTAGAATTCCAGGCCTCAGTGAATTTGACTTCATATTCAGGCGCGCCCAGCACCTGACTTTTCAACTCGTCCAATGTTCCCTGCAACAAGACGCGCCCGCGATAAATAATGGCAATCTTGTCTGCCAGCGCTTCCACTTCGGTGAGGTTGTGCGAGCAAATGATGATCGTACGGCTGGCAGATTTCAGGCGCGATATTTCGTCCCTCACCAGCCGCGCGGACTCTGGGTCCATGGCCGAGGTGGGTTCATCCAACAGAAGCACACCGGGGTCGTGCATCATGGCACGCGCCAGGGCCAGCTTTTGGCGCATCCCTTTTGAGTATTCGCCGATCCTGCGGTGGGCCGCTTCTGCCAGACCAAAGTATTCCAGCAAATTATCACTGCGTGTTTTTCGCGCAGAAGGGGAAAGGCTGTAGACCTGCCCGAAGTAATCAAGATATTCGATAGCCGTCATCCGCATGTAGAGACCGTGCTGTTCCGTCAGCACCCCCACCGAAGCACGGACATCATGCCCGTTCTTGACCACGTCATACCCTGCCACACGCGCCCACCCGCGAGACGGTTGCAGTAATGCCGTCAACATACGCACCGTGGTAGTCTTGCCAGCGCCATTCTGCCCCAACAACGCCAATATCTGCCCCGACTGCACGGATAAATTTACACCATCCACAGCCATAAAATCATGGAACTGCTTGCTTAGATCCTGAGTTTCAATCATGGGTTTTTCCTTTAGATAAAAACGGAGTCCAAAGTCTCCAGACGTTGGAGGTTGCGAGCCAACATCAGGAGATGTTGGACTCCGAAAGAGCTTCTAAAATAAAGAAACGGGCCATTTCTATTTTATTACCCGTTACGCTTTCCCCTCTTCACAAAAGCCTTACAATTCCCGCGCAAAGCGATGACGCCAGAACAACCCACCGCCTGCACAAACAAATAGGATCGTAAAAAACAACTGATTTATATTCAATCCGCCAACCAGCGCCACATCGAGGCGTAAAAATTCGAGCGAAAAACGAACGGCTGAATAGACCAAAAGGTAAACGAGGAAAAGATCGCCAGTTTTCAGGCGATTTGAAAATTTGCGCCCAAGCCACACAAGCAGAAACAGGTTTGCAAAATTCAGCATGGATTCGTACGCAAACAGCGGATGATAAAAATGCACCTCTTCATATCCGCCCAAACGACTGGCAGGGTCAATGAACATGCCCCAGGGTAAATCTGTGGGCAGGCCGTACAACTCCTGATTGAAATAATTTCCAATGCGTCCAATCCCCTGCGCAAAGGCAAGAGCGGGCGCGAGCAGGTCGGTCAATTCCCAAAAGGGGATTTCGCTTTTTCGGGAAAAAACCAAAAGCACGAGAATGCCAGCGATGATTGTGCCAGGGATTCCGAATCCACCCGTCCACAAGGCGAGGGTGTCCAATGGATGGGTGAGATAATACCTGGTGGTCAGACCAAGCTGAACGGAGGAAAGAGGCGGGGTGAAAATATGCCAGAGGCGCGCGCCAATCGTCCCCCAAATCATCAAGGGCAGGAAAAGGTAATAGATAATTTCAGGGTCGTAGCCGCGGCGTTTTGTTTGGTAGGCGGCCAGCAAGGCGCCTGCCGCAATGCCAAGCACAAGCAGAAAACCGTTCCAGCGCATTAACCAGGGGCCGATCAGGAATCCTTCGTTCATTAATGGATGTACTCTTTATTCTCTCTGGCTTTTTTCATGCGCTCATGCCCCTGCGCGCGGACGTGAAGAATGCGCTGCAATGCGGTAAAGTTTCCAAGCAACGCGATCACAAGCGACGCGATGAATGGCTGGTTGAACACAAGCAAGGGAATCAAAACCAGATATCGCTCCACACGGGAAAGAATGCCGACCTTTGCCGTAAAACCCAACCCCTCGGCGCGGGCTTTGACGTACGAGACCAGCAGCGAACCAGCCGCTGCCGCAAAGGTGACCATCACACCGCGATAATCTGCCAGCGAAAGGAAATAATATAAAAGCCCGCCGAAGGTAATCAACTCTGCATAACGGTCGCTGACGGAATCTACAAAGCCGCCGAAGTCGCTGGGGTCGCCGCGCAGGCGCGCCATGGTTCCATCGAAGGCATCCACAAGCACGGAGGCCAGTAGGACAAACGCGCCCGTTGTCATGTTGCCCTGTGAAATAAAATATGCGCCAATGGATGTGCCGACAAGCCCAAGCAATGTGATGGCGTTCGGGGTTAATCCGATGCGATTCAAAAACGCGCCGATGGGATCTAATATGCCTTTGAAAATAATTCTCAGTCTGTCGGTGAAGGTGGGTTTTGGATTCATCGCTTGGCTCACAGGTTCCTTTTTTTCTCTCCCTCACCCTAGCGCCCGAAAGGAGAGGGGACTCCCTTCCCCTTCGGGGGAAGGGTTGGGGAAAGTGCCCGTTAGGGTATGAGGGGGCGTAAGATGAGTTGATTTTACTCTTCGGATTTTTCCTCGCCTGAAAGATCATCTTCGCTGACAAGGACATCGCGCTCTTTGCCGCCGCCTTGAGAGGGTCCAACAACCCCCATCTCTTCCAGCTGATCAAGTAAACGCGCGGCGCGGGGATACCCGATCCGCAGGCGGCGTTGCAGCAATGAAGCAGAGGCACGCTGGCTGTGGCGCACAATGGAAATAGCCTGCTCCACCAAACCTTCATCTTCGTTTTCACCGGGTTCCTGCAAAAGTTTTTCCCAGGGCGGGGTTTCATCGGCGGTGTCTGTATTTTTCTGCCAGTGTGAAATGATGCGTTCGATCTCCATATCGGTGATCATCACGCCTTGCGCGCGAACGGGGTTGCCAACCTCAGGATTAAGGAAGAGCATGTCACCGCGCCCGAGCAGGCTTTCTGCGCCGGTGTAATCGAGAATAACGCGGCTGTCGATACCCGATGCAACCGCAAATGCCAGACGCGCCGGGAAGTTGGCTTTGATAAGCCCCGTGACCACATCTGTGGAGGGACGCTGGGTGGCGACAATCAGGTGAATGCCCGTGGCGCGCGCCATTTGAGCCAGACGAACAAGGTTATGTTCGGTTTGGTCAGGAGCAGACATCATAAGGTCAGCAAGCTCATCGATCAACACGACGATGCGCGGGAGGGGTCTTCCTTCCACTTTGCGTGAGACTTTGCGATTGTAAGAATCCAAATCACGGGCATGGGCTGATTCGAGCAGGCGGTAACGGTGTTCCATTTCCACGACCACCCAGCGCAGAACGCCTAAAATGCGTTCGAGGTTGGTTTCCACTTTGCCGAATAAATGCGGCAGGCCGTTGAAGCGGATCAACTCCACCATCTTCGAGTCGATCATGACCATGCGCAGGTCTTCGGGGGCGTTGTTCATGGCAAGGCAGGCGGCGATGGATGTGATACAAACGGATTTACCGGAACCCGTGGAGCCTGCGATCAGTAAATGCGGCATCCGCGAGAGGTCGGCGATCAATGGCTGGCCTGAAACATCCCGTCCGAGGGCAATGGTGAGCGGCGCGCCTCCTTTATAAAACGAATCCGATTCAAGCAGGGTTTTCATGCGGACAACGGAACTGTGTGTGTTCGGCACTTCGATGCCAACATATGGCTTGCCCGGCACAGGCGCTTCAATACGTAACCGCTGGGCAGACAACGCCAGCGCAATATCCTTTTCGAGGGAAGCGATCTGCGCCACGCGCACTTTCATTTGCTGGGCGTCTTCTTCATCGGAGCCGGGTTTTTTGATAAAGCCAGGCTGTACGGCAAACTGAGTCACTGCGGGGCCAACGCGGTAGCCGATGACCGTAGCAGGAATGCCAAACTCGGAAAGGGTTTTCATGATTAGCCCGGCAGTCTGGTTGATGGTGCGTTCGTCAGCGCGGGCGGCGGTTTCTGCCAGCAGGATGCTTAAAGGAGGCAAATCTTCTGCGCGCGGCAACTGCTTGAGCGATTTCTCGTCTTTTTTATTGGATGACTTTAATGAAGTGCGGAATTCAGGCGGCAGGGGCTGTGCTTTCTTTTTGGGCGTGGATGATTTTGCCGATTCTTCCACACTTCTCTCTGCTTCAACAGGAACGGGGGTGGGGGTAACAATCGGCGGGGCTTCCCCTGCAATTTGCAAAAGCCAGGCTTCCAGTTTTTGCCACAAGCCAAACCCTGTGGCAACGGCAATCGCCCACAACAAGAATAGTACGAGCGTGCCGAGAATCGCGCCCATATATCGCCATGCCAGCGTGACAAGCCCCCAGCCCAGGCGGCCGCCATCCATGCCGGACTCTGCCCGGAACAGGTTGTTACCGCTCGAAACAGCGAGCAGGCCGAGGGTTAAGAGAGAGGCGAGTTCAAGAGCAATGATGCGTCCCCAGCTTACTTCGCCTTTATCCCGTTTAACAATGGAATAGCCCAGGTATCCAATCCCAAAAATGATGAGTACGCTGCCCCAGCCAAACCAGCGCCGCAACATGACGGCAAAGGGGGTGAGCAGGATGCCATCGGTGAATTCCCAAACCGCAAGCAAAGACATGACCGCAAATGCGATCAGCGCTACGCCGGCGGCATCACGCAGAAAGCGGCCAAACTGCGTGTTGAAGTGGGCAAGCCTGTCGAGCCAGTCGTTCCCCGAAGGGAGGGGGGGTTGCGCTTGTTGGTATTGTCTTTTGCGGGAAGTTGGGTTTTCAGG
Source organism: Anaerolineales bacterium (assembly GCA_919902735.1). GTDB lineage: Bacteria > Chloroflexota > Anaerolineae > Anaerolineales > Villigracilaceae > Villigracilis. The sequence continues at coordinate 7,873 of CAKKRM010000279.1, forward strand.
CATTCGAGTTATTCGTGCCTCATGCTCAAGCCCAGGCGTTGGTGCGCGGCATCCAGGTGCAAAATACGCACCTGAACTTCCTGCCCATCGGCAAGGATTTCACGCAAAGGCCTGCCTTCTGCCTGCGGAATTTCGGAAACGTGAACGAGTCCTTCCACACCTGCTTCCAAACGCGCAAACACGCCGAAGGAAAGCACGCTGGTAATGACGGCATTTTTGACGGAGCCTTCGGGAAACTCAACGGATGCGTTCTGCCAGGGGTTCGGCAATAAGCGTTTCAAACTTAGGGCAACCCTGCATCGTTCGGGCGCGAGGTCCATAACCTGCACGTCGATTGTTGCGCCCATCTTCACGGTTTGAGAGGGGTGGGTGACACGCCCCCAGGATAATTCAGAAATGTGGATCAATCCTTCAACCCCGCCGAGATCGATGAACACGCCAAAGTCTGTGATATTCGTGACTATGCCCTGAACCTTTTGGCCCGCCTGCAATGCATGGAATAATTCGGCGCGTTTACCGGGCTCCGATTGCGCGGCGCGTTCGGAGAAGACCACGCGCCCATCCTCCGGCACACATTCGATCACCTTCAACCGCAGCGAACGCCCGATGTAGTTTTCAAGGCTATGGTCGCGTTCGGCATTCTCGGTTTTGCCTGCCAGTTCAACCAGGTGCGACAAGGGGACAAATCCGTACAGGCCATCGCCTTCCACGAGCAGGCCGCCGCGATTGTGCCCGGTCACGGTCAGGTCGATGATCTGGTCGCGCATGTAAAGGTCTTTGACTTGAGCCCAATTGGCGGTGACTTTTTTCTCCGGGGCAGCGTTCTTCGCCTCTTCATGGACCTCGGGCCTGTTCCCCGCCGAACGGGCAGGAATCGGCGCTGAAGCACGGTTCTCCTCCGCCAGCACAGACGCCCACCAGCCATCATCCACTTGCGGCATCGGGTTTTCGTATTTTCTTTTTTGGCCAGTCATGGCGGCCTCCTTCTCTTGCTTTTATTAACTCACCTTACGCACCGCCCATGATTCCCTCCCGAAGGACATCGGGACGAT
>CAKKRM010000280.1 GCA_919902735.1 Anaerolineales bacterium
TGGGGAAGAGCAAAACGTAGGCAGGGTTGGCGATCCAATCATCCATGATCTTGACAGTGCGCAGGGTGAAGGCAAGCGACTCAGGATTTTTCTCAGCGCGCGTGAGCCAGAGAGCATAGGTGATATTTGCGCCAAAAGCGGCAATCGCGGATAGAACGTGAACATACTTTAGAACTGCGTATAGCGACATGGGCGTTTCCTTTCAGTAATATATCTATATAGATATATTACTGACAAGGCTTATATCTGTCAAGGGTTAAAAACAAAAATCCCCGACAGTTTGGGGATTTTTGTTTTACGCGAGCGCTCTCAATTTTTATTTTCGTTGGTATATTTTTCCCATGGTTATTTGGCAGATCGGACACTTGCGCCGTACGCCAGTGCGCTGTTGCCAATTCGACCTACGCTATGTGCGCAAGCCGCTCAACTGTTTCCCAGAGTTTTTCGCGGATGTCCGTACCCAGCACGGCGGGGGGCCACTCCACCAGTCTGCTATTCGCGTCGAAGTATTTACCGCTGATGCCTTCCACATCTTGCGAAGAAGAAAGATACACCGATGAACGCGATGCTTTCGCCGCGGACTTGCCACCATCGGGACGAGTCATCCATTTGAAAATCGGGAATATGAATTGCATCGCAGTGGGGAACATTTCAGGTGTGACGCTTTGTGTCATGCGCGTGCTGGCTTGCCCAGGGTAGCAGACGTTGATGGTCACGCCTTTTGTGCGTTGGGCGAATTCATACATCACTGCCATCATTGCTAGTTTGGTTTGCGAATAGGTATTCAACCCATCGAAGGAGCGTTCGGACTGCAAATTATCCATGTCCAATTTGGCTGGCACATCGCCGCCCATCAAGTTAATCACACGCGCCGCTGGACTGGCATTGAGAGAATCCATTAAAAGATGGGTCAGTAAAAAAGGCGCGACAACATTCACTGCAAAGTTGGATTCAATTCCATCCGCCGTCAATTCTTTTTTGGATGATGCCAAGCCTGCGTTGTTGATCAGCACATCGAGACGATCATACTTAACGTTGAATTGCCCGGCTAAAGAATGGACATTTACCTGCGCTGATAGATCGCCGATGAGCAGGTCAACTTTTGGATTGCCGCTTGCCTGTTTAATTTTGGCGATGGCTTCTTCTCCGCTAGATTTACTGCGTCCCGTGATGATGATGTGTGCGCCCATCTTTGCCAACGCAAGAGCAGTCTGCTTGCCGATACCGCCCGTCCCGCCAGTGATGAGGACGATCTTGTTTTGCATCAGTTTCTACTCAGCCAGTTTTTTCTCTAATCGTTTGTCGGGGACAAGATACATAATGGAAACAGCCACGTACATTGCAACCGCGATCCACGCGGAGACAAACGCAAGCGGAATTGCTGCGGCGTAGATGAGCGAGGCGAACATTCCTTTTTTATCTTCACCGAGCACATGGGCGATTACTGAATCCGCGCCATGATGGGCGATAAGCGCGCGTACGAGAATGAAGAAGGACAATCCCGATAACAAAAGCACAACGCCGTAAACCGCCACAGGGATGGTGGAAAAATTATTTTCGCCCATCCAGCCCGTCACAAAGGGCACCATAGACAGCCAGAACAGCAAATTCAAATTCGCCCACAGTATCGCGCCGTTGACTTGCTTGACTGCCTGCAAGACGTGATGATGATTGTTCCAGTAAATGCCGATGAAGACAAAACTGAAAACGTAACTCAGAAACTTTGGAATCAACGGAACCAGCGCGGCGAATTCGCCCTCTTCGGGGATTTTCAATTCCAGAATCATAATCGTGATGATGATGGCAATCACGCCATCGCTGAATGCTTCGAGTCGTCCTTTGTGCATGTGAGTCTCCAGGAGTACCGCAAGATTTATCTTGCGCGGCCTGTATCACAAAATAAATTTTGCGGTACAGGAAAATGTTCGAGAAAACAGAATCAGGTTTCGGTTAAGAATGAGGCGCGGCAGGTTACGGGCGTTGAGTCCGCTTGAGGATGGTGGATGTAATCGCGAAGGGAATGCCGATTAAGAACGTCATCCGCGCGGTGGAGATGGCGAGCGAGGTGAGGAACTCGACGAAGGTGGCGGGGGCGTCGCCGATTTCGAGCGGAGTGGCGGCGGCGGTTGCGCGCATGGCGGCTGCCCATGAGGCTTGGTCCATGAATTGCACGGCGAAGATAATGAGGGTGGCGACGAGGATGTAGATGAGCGCGGGGAGGATGTATTCTTTGAAGGTGTTCATGGTTACTCGCTTTATCTGTACCGCAAGATTTATCTTGCGCGGGGCGCAACATGAATGTTGCGGTACGAGAATTAATTCGTTTGTAAAACGTAACGGCGGAAGTTGCTGACAAGCCATTTCCAATGCATGGTGATGTGAACGCCGAACATCAGCAATAGCAAGTTGGCGAATGTGGTATGAATGGAGCGCCAGAAGGGATCAATCTCAATGTGGATGTTGAGCGCGGGCAGGGCTTTTTCTGAGACGATGGTTCCCGAAAAAATAACGAGGGTCATCATCGTGAAAAGAAGCATGTCCCAGATTTGATTGAAGCGCGTTTCGCCTGGCAGTTTCTTGAAGATACGCGACATGACACTAACGATCCATTTCCAGTTGAGGATGAGATGGACGAGGAAGGGCGCGGCGAAAACGAAACTGACCCATTCGTGACCTGCCAGCCCTGTGAGTTGCGGCGCGTTGACCGTGATGAAAAGCGCGAGAACGAGGAGGTCGAGGATGAGTTTGAATTGGGTGAGGCTGGTTGATTTTTTTGCGGGTTGTTGCATGTAGGTTTATCCTTTGGTTATTATCAATTCATTCGCCATCTTGTTGAGTTTGAAATAGGCAGTGATTTCAGGGATGACAAAGACGATCAGGAACACAAAGAAAATAGCAAGCGGTTCACCAGTGAGCGGCACGATGAACATATCCTGTAATTCGCGCAGGCTGTGCATGAGGAAGGCGAAGGAATAGAAGCGCGGATCTTGTTTGACAAGCGCGATGATCGAGATGACCATCATCACGGCGTTGCGACCTGCAAGTACATAGATTGTTTTTGCGGTGACTTCGTCCACAATGAAGCCTGGGTAGAGCAGGCTGGGGTTGAAGTAACAGGCATAGGTTTGGAAGGTCAGAATGGCAAGGATGAGAACTTGCAGGATGTTGATCCAGACGGGGATTTTGGTTTTCATTGATTTCCTTTGGTAAATAAAAGTTGATGTTAATATGTTCAGTTCAGCGGACTGAAGTCCTGCCTCAGTACATGGAAGTCCGCTGAAGCGGACTCGGCGTGCCAGCCCGAAGGGCTTCCATGTACTGAGCAGGCGGCTTTAGCCCCGCGAAACCGTATTAAGCGCGGGCAAGCGTGATGGCGTGTTCGGGGCAAGCCTTGACGCACAGCCCGCAGGCGCGGCATGACTCAGGATTAACCAATAAAGCCTGTTGCCATTTATGCGCGGTGCCTTTGAGACTTCCGATAAAAGTTAATCCAACGCGCTGGTCTTTCGGCAGTATGCCGACGGAGAAAATAGCATACGGGCAAACGGGCACACAATCGGCTTTGCCTTCGCAGCGGTTGCGGTTAATGACGGGGGTGAAAACGCCCGCATCTTGTTTGCAGTCTTTGGTTTCTAACATGATCCTTCCTTATTTTTTAGATGACACAATGGGAGCCTTGCGATCCCATTCGTGAGTTTGGAGCAGCGACAACATAAAATCGGTGATGTCTTCCACATCTATTTTTGTGCCTGTCATGTCGGTTTCACTGGCGGCAATGTTGCCCGCTGCATTGCCTGACCCGACAATGGGCGGGCGCAAAACCGTCCAGTTGAGATTTGATTCGGCGATGGTCTTCAACTCGATGTCTTTGGTTTTTATGACATCAGGCATGACGATGTTGCCAAGCAACAGTCGCAGGAGCGACTGTTTGAATCCAAGTTTTTGACCAGGGACCTTCGCCGCCGCGCCTGCAATGGTGATGAGGCGATTCACTTTGGCGTTCTTCATTGCGGAGACGAGATTCTTTGTTGCGGTGGCGTGCTGTTCCACATTGAACTTGCCATTCATCGGCGGACCCGCCACTGAGATGACCGCGTCCACGCCTTGCACGAGAGACTCCAACGCGGCGGGGTCGAACATATCGCCTGTGACGACTTCCACTTTATCTTTCATGCCGCCCAATTTTTCTGGCGAGCGGGCAAGGACTTTGAGTTGATGCCCCTGCGCGAGGGCTTTTTGAATCAAGATCGTGCCGACGAATCCAGTTGAACCGAGAATGGCGAGTTTCATGCCTTATGCCTTTTTATATTTGGCAATGTGTCCTGAGGCAATTGCGCCTGTGTAAATGAAGGCAATGATTTCGATGACAAGGATAACGATCACGACTATTGCGCCAGAGAACCCGCCGCCCCCCGCAAGAGCAGCAACCAGGTCGCCTACTTCACGGATAATAGCAAAAACCCAGACGGCTTGCAGAACCCGCGTATTTTTGAAGAGCAAGGCAAAACCGAGAATGAATCCTGACCCAAGGTTGCGGGCGCCGAGCATGATGGTGGCTTGTAGAATCGCGCTTGTAGAACCCAACCCAAGAATGACACCAGCGGGGTTGATGAGAAATAATATGCCGAAGGTGGTGTTTACCATAACGAGAAACCAGCCGAAGATGACCATCAGCAGGGGGAATTTATCCACGGTAGGGGCGAGGGTTGCAAACTGAGATTGCTTTTTTTCAGACATTGGAGGCTCCTATAAATGATAGTTGATAGTCACTTCGCAAGTGACTGTCAACTTGAAATCAAAAGATTATTTGGCTGTTCGTAGCGCCCGCGCATGGATTTGCTCGCCGAGAATGGAACACAACACCGCAATTACGATGAGACCAGGCGCGTACCAACCAGGTCTATCGCTGTGCATGACGACTGCGCTGGTGTAGGTGCCAACCGCAACCACTGCGGCAAGCGCTAGGGCGTGCGTTATGGGCTTCCGCAGTGAGAGCATAGCGGTTACATAGCCTGCGACCACTGCTACGGGAAAGCGGTAGGACAGAGCGAGAATGTAGAGACCTTGGGACATGCTCTCACCGCGGGGCGGGTAGATGCCTATTGCGCTCAGGGTGGAGTCGACCACGATTGAAGTGATGAGGTTAATCAATACGCCTGCAAACACCGCAAGAATGCTTCGTCCTAGGCTCGCATGTTTTGTTGTATCGTTCATGTTTTTTTCTCCAGGAAATGGATGGTAGTTTTCCTTTGGTCAGTTCTACAACTTGACTGCAAATTCCAGGCTGTTCCCGACGGGCAGGGTGGTGGTGACAAACCCGCCGCGTTGGGAGTCCAGCAAAAATTCGCGGAAGGGTTTCAACTCACGCGGGAACATGTTGATATTGTCCGCGACCAGCGCACTGCCCGCTTCCATTTTGGGCAGGAGCATTTGCGTCACGGGCAGGTAGAGGTCCTTCCAGCCGTCAAGGAAAAGGACGCCCACAGGCTCGTTGATGGATTTGAGCGTTTCGAGCGCGTCGCCTTCGCGGATTTCAACCACGTCGGACAAACCTGCTTTGGCAAGATTCGCCCGCGCCGCCGCGACTTTGCTTGGTTCGATCTCCGTCCCGATCATGCGTCCAAATCCCTGGTCTTTGAGCGCCGCCCCGAGGAACATCGCCGAAATGCCGAACGATGACCCAAACTCCACGATCAGGCGCGGTTTGCAACTGCGGGCAATTTGGTACAACACCCTGCCTTCTTCATACGAAATAGACATGTACACATTCTTGAAGTCGGCGGTGTTGAACGAGTCGCTAAACTTTTTGCCAAGCAGGGTCTTGAACATGGCTTTTGGAGCGCGTCGTGCCATTTGAAATCCATCCCCTTTGGCGTTCTCAAACAGTTCGCGCGTCACGCCTGCGCAGGGTTCGATTTCAAAATACGGTTTCATGCTGATTCTTTTGAAAGGTAATGCTCGCGCATGGACTTGCTCGTCAGCGCCCAAACGGCGGCGACTTCCAACAGGCTCATCACCACCAATTGAGTCGCAACCCCAGAAGGCGCGCCGCTCATCATGGCAGGGTGCGGACCATTTCCCAAAAGCCTGACCGTCATCGCATCCAGATGGTCGCTGATGGAAAGGCAAAAGAAAACGATTGCCGCCGTCCACGGAAGAAGCCCCTTGCCTTTCCAAATACCGATGGCAACAAAGAGCGCCGCCACACCCACAAATACATCCATCATCGCGGGGAAGAGCCAGGCTTCGGCGTTTGTCCCGGCGAGCACATCCACAATGATGGGATACGCCATGATGCGGACAATTTGAAACAGCGCGAGGATTGCCACTAAAATGATCGCAACTCGGGGGGATTTTTTAGATTCAGTTTTCATGTTTTTTCTCCTTTGGTAAAATTCGCGGGGCTGAAGCCGCCTGCTCAGAACATGGAAGCCCTTCGGGCTGAACCAGTCCGCGACAGCGGACTTCCATGAACTGAGGCAGGGCTTCAGCCCGCCGATTTGAAGACCTATCCCTGCAATTGCTTGATGGCGGTTGCCCAATCTTCGAGATGATGGACTTGAACGATCTGTCCGTTTTCGACGGTGTGAATGTCAATCGTCATGGTCTTGAATGACTTTGTGCCATCGGCTTGCACGCCCATGAAATTTCCATTCGGCGTGCCAGAGGCGAGACTGCGGACAACCACATGGTTGCCTTCCGCGATCATGTCCTGGATTTCCCATTTCAGGTCGGGGACGAGCTTCCAAAAGAACTGGATTTGCCCGATGAGCTGTTCCTTCGTTTTGACATCCGCCGCACCCTTCGACTGGAAGTTGTCCGCCAGAATTTGGCCCATCTTCTCTGCCACATTTGTCTCCGCGTTGACGGTCAGGCATTGGGTGTAAAACGGGGCGACGATCTCTTTCAAACTATCCATTGTTTTTCTCCTTGCGTTTATGGTAGAATTTATGTGACTAATCACGTAATTCTGATTATATGTGCGTGAGCACGCAATTGTCAAGGCTGAAATAAGGAGATTTTATGGGCTTTTCACAAATTGAGCAGGATGCCTGGGGAGGCTTTCTCGGTACATACTCTCGGATCAACCGCCTGATCGAGGAGGATTTACAGAACCATTCCCATATCACCCATGTGGAGTTTGAGATTTTGCTGCGGCTTTCGTGGGAGGAGGGTCATCGCCTGCGGATTCAAGACCTTGCCGCGCAAAGCATTCTCACTCGCAGCGGGGTGAGCAGGGTGGTGGAGCGGCTCGAAAAGGCGGGGCTGGTCAAACGCGAGGGAGCCAGCGAAGACCGTCGCGGGGCGTATGCTGTGCTGACGGAAGATGGTGTTGCCAGGTTTCAAGCAGCGGCACAGGCGCACATTGCTTTTGTGAGGCAGAACTTTCTCAGCTTGTTTAATGATGAAGAGTTGAAGCAGATGTCGGGTTTTTGGAAGCGGTTGGAGAATCAAGATAGGAAGAATGAATCGTAGATTAGCCTGATAAATAACACAGTCCCTTGTTGTGGAAACAAGGGACTGTGGCTAATTCAGGCAAACTGAATCTGCGAAGTTAATACCTTCCCGCATTTCCCTGTACTGCCTGAAAACTTTGAAAGGCCAGCAAGCCAAAAAGGATCGCCATGTAAGTACTGCGTAGAAAAACCAACCCTGCAAATGCGACCGCCGCTCCTGCAATCACCGAAACCCAAAGGGAGGTGCGTAATCCATTCAACGGATCGGTTTGGGTCAGGATATAGCGGGTGACATTGCCGCCATCCAACGGGTGAACGGGCACGAGATTGACGAGTCCCCAAAAGATGTTGACCCAGAGCAGGTTCATGAAAAATGAGTTCAGAATTTCCCCGCCCACTGGCAGTAAAACAATGGGAAAGGGAATGAACCCGAATATAAAGTTGGGGATGAGTATGCCGCCCAGCGCAACGGATACGGCCAGCACAAGACCAGCAAACAAAAACCCTGCGAATGGGCCAGCCAGTGAAATAAAAATTTGCTGGTTCGCCGTAATTCCAACACTTGCATACCTGCCGCCCCATGCAATCGACTCTGGTACGGTGAGGCCGCCCGCAAAATGAAGGATGATCTCTGAACCCTGTCCATAACGGCGCATGGCGAAGGCGTGCCCCAATTCGTGAATCAGGATCGAAACAAAAATGGCGATCACCCAGGTCAACAGGCTGAAGATGCTGTTGGAGGAAGAGCCGAATAGTATGGCGATCAGCCAAAAGAGCGGATGGACGCGCACGGGAATCCCAGCAATGGAGAAGCGCAGGTCAAAGCGGGTGGGGGGAGGGATTTGAAAGAGGGACATGAATTTTTTTCCTATAATTATTTTGGCAGCGGCAAAGTATACCCGCCATCCACTACGATGGTCTGGCCTACGATCATCGATGCGGCTGGCGTACACAAAAACGCGACGACTTCCGCAACTTCTTCGGGGGTGATGAGACGGCCTGCGGGAACCTGCTCGATAAATTTTTGCAGGATGTTATCCTGATTGCCCATCGATGCGAAGTGATTCAACGCCTCTGTCTCCACCACGCCTGGTGACACGGCGTTGACATTGATTCCCTTTGAGATCAACTCGACACCCAGATAGCGGGTCAGTGATTCTAAAGCGGCTTTGCTCGCGCCGACCACGACATAATCAGGTAATACGCGGACGGAGCCCGCACTCGAGATGCTGACGATCTTCCCGCCGCCGCGTTTTTCCATCAACGGCACAGCGCGTTGCGCAGAGAAAAGCAATGCGCGGGCGTTGATGTTCATCGTCCAATCCCAGCCTTTGGGTTTCTGTTCCATTGCGGGGCGGTTGTACCCCGAAGCCGCATTGTGGACGAGAATATCCAGCCCGCCGAATTCCCTGTCCACTTCGTCGAACAGGCGGTTCAAATCTTCGAGGTCGCCCACATCCGCTTTAACAAGCAGGGCGCGGCGACCAAGTTTTTCCACTTCGCGGGCAGTCTCTTCGGCAGGTGTACGGTTGCGAAAGAAATTGATGACTACATCCGCACCGTGTTGGGCGAAATGCAAGGCAATCGCTTTGCCGATGCCGCGTCCCGAACCTGTGACGAGGGCGATCTTGTTGGTAAATGTGGACATGAGATTCTTTTCCTGATTTTTGACTGGCAGTATACCAGAGTGCATTTTTGGAAAACCCTACTACAGACGGTCTGCCTTCAAATGAGTTCTTGGTAAAATAACTCAGGTAACTTATGAAACCACTTTTTACTGGAAAAACATGGGTCATCCTGCTGACATTCATCGGACTGGCGGGTTTAGCTGTCCTTGCTGCGGGGTTGAGCGGCATGGAATTCGACCAGCCGGGCGTGATGGGGTTTAATACATTATTTAACCTTTCCGACCCGACCCTTAAAAAAGAAGTTCCTGCTTCAGCCTGGCTTCGATATGCGCTGATTATCATGATCGCCGTTATTTTTCTGCTCTTTCTCGGACCCATTCGCCCCCAATCGATCAAGGATCTCATCAAGCGCCTGCTGCGGTCTTTTCTTGTGATGGTTGTGATCATGCTGTTTCTCAGCCGCATTGCCCCGCTCGGTTCTTTGTTTGCAGGTTCTGAACAAAATGCCCAAACGCAAAACGCGGGTTCCCCTGTCACGCCTCAAACTTTTGCGCCGCCTGAAGTAAGCTCGCAATTGGAATTCTGGATTACGGCATCGATCGTTCTTGTGACCGGGGCGGTTGCCATCGTTATTTCCAACCGTTTTATTGACCGCTGGTTCGCGCCGAAAAAGGGACTGAACGAGTTCGCTGAAATCGCCCGCTCTGCATTGGATGATCTTTCAAAAAATAAAGAATCCAGAAACGCCATCATCCGCTGTTATACGCGCATGAACGCGGCAGTGAATGAATATCGCGGCATTGCCCGTGAAGCGGCCATGACCCCCGCTGAATTTGCCGAAAGGCTCGCAGGCGCGGGGCTTCCAAGTAAAGCCGTGCATGGGTTGACGCGGGTGTTCGAGAAAGTCCGCTACGGGGGGCAGAGTGTCAGCGTGGAAGAGATCAAGGAGGCGAAGCAATGTCTGACCAGCATTCTGAAGGCGTGCGAAGCGAAACTGTAAAATTCTGGAAACCGTTTCTTTCCACATCATTATTAATTCTTGTCGCAATTTTGATCTTTCCCATGCGCAGGGCGGTGGCTGGCGCAGTGGTTCAATTCGCCGCGTACCTGGTTTGGTCTGTCAATATTTTCGGGCGTACGATCCCTCAACAGGTGTTGTGGTTGTTTTTGTTGATTCTGATTTTATATATTGCGGTGGGAAGTTTTTATGGAAAGCGCTATCGGGAAGAATCAAGTTCGGAGGAAACCGTAGCAGTTGTCGGGGCGGTGGAGGCGATGGCGGGGTACATCGAGGAACGCCATCGCGGAGTCTATTTCAAATGGCAGATTGCGCATCTGCTTGCGAAAATCCAGCGGACGATTCAAGAAACCGCTTCACGCGGGACTTTGAACAGGCTCCCGTTGCCGTCGGACAGTGTCCGGGCTTTTTTGGATGCGGGCGTGAATACAACCTATGCAGATTACGCGCCCGGTGGGTTGACGCTAAGAAATATTTCCACGCCGCTCGATATTGAGTTGGAGCAAGTGGTGGATTATCTTGAAGAGCAAATGGAGATTAGACATGAGCAATAAAGTGAACGAGGTTGCGGCGGCGTCACAGAAGGTGATGGACGAAGTGGAGCGGGCGGTGGTTGGCAAACGCGGCGTGTTGGAGATGATTATGTCTGCCGTGCTGGCGGGCGGGCATGTGCTATTGGAAGATTTTCCCGGGCTTGGCAAAACGTTGATTGCGCGTTCCTTCGCCGCCGTGCTGGGACTCGATTTCAAACGCATTCAATTCACGCCAGACCTTTTGCCCGGCGACATCACAGGCAGTTATATTTTGGACCGCGAGCATAATCGTTTTCAACTTCGGCAGGGGCCGATCTTTTCCAACATCGTACTTGCGGATGAAATCAACCGCGCGTCGCCGAAGACACAATCCGCTTTGCTCGAGGCCATGCAGGAGGGGCAGGTGACTCTCGAAGGCGAGAGCCTGGCGCTGCCCGAACCTTTCCTTGTGATCGCAACCCAGAACCCGATTGAATACGAAGGCACGTTCCCTTTGCCCGAAGCGCAGTTGGATCGTTTCATGCTCAAACTTTCGATTGGTTACCCTGATGTGGCGGAAGAAAAGGAAATTTTGAATCGCCGTCACACGCGCCGCCAGGATGAAGTGGAATTGAAACCCGTCACCTCGGCGGCGAAGTTGATGAAGATGCGCGCGCTGGTTGAGTCTGTGCATGTGGATTCTGATCTTGAAGAATATATCGCCCGCCTTGTGCATGAGACCCGCAACGACCGCCGCGTGGCAGTGGGCGCGAGTCCGCGTGCTTCATTGGCCTTCTTAAAAATGGCGCGCGCTCACGCCGCTTTGAACAGGCGTAATTTTATTTTGCCCGACGACATCAAGCGTTTTGCGAATCCCATTCTTTCGCATCGCATTATCCTCCTGCCCGAATATTGGGTGGCGCGCGACATCACGGGTGAAGTGATTGACGATGTGTTTAAAAAAGTTGCCGTGCCTGTGGTGGCGGGAGCGTAGTAGGACAAGTAGTAGGACAAGTCTATAGACTTGTCCTACATAGCTTACAAGGAATTACATGAGTCGCATTGCTTTACTGGCCGCGTTAATATATTTCATCATCCTCGCTGGCGTTGGCACGCTAAACGGGGCGATGGTGGCGCTGGCCTTGCCTTTGGTTTTGTATTTGCTTGCGGGCTTATGGCGCGGGCCGGAGGAAATGCGTCTGACTGCCGAGCGAACCATCAGCGCGGAAAGAATCGCGCCCGGTGATTCCGTCACCGTGGATTTGAAAATCACAAATCATGGCGAGGCATTGGAGCAGGTTTTGCTTCACGATCCGCTGCCCGCTTTTCTAAAAGTTATCCAAGGCGCGTCAAGCCGCCTGGTGGATTTGCCCGCGCATGGCAGCCTTTCATGGTCGTACACGTTGCAAGGCAGACGAGGCAGTCATTACTTTAGCGAGATCAACGCGATTGCCGAAGACCATTTGGGCTTGATAGTCAAACGCGCGCTTCTCCCCACAAGCGGACAGTTGCTCGTGCTCCCATCCATTTCTCGCGTCCGACACATTGCCATCCAACCCCGTCAGACTCGCGTGTACTCAGGCGTGATCCCCGCTCATCAGGGCGGAATGGGAATCGAGTTCTTCGGCTTGCGTGAATATCAAATGGGCGACTCGCCGCATCACATCAACTGGCGCGTTTCGGCGCGGCAGGACGGAGTGATCTACTCCAATGAATATGAACAGGAACGAGTCGCAGACGTTGGCATCGTGCTGGACGGCAGGCGGCGCGTAAATGATTTCAGCGGCGGGCGTTCGATCTTTGAAGATTCCGTTCTGGCTGCGGTGGCAGTCTCTTCTTCATTGCTGGCAGAGGGCAACCGCGTCGGCTTGTTCATTTACGGCAAACGTAATAAATGGACATCCCCCGGCTATGGAAAATATCAACGCGAGCGCATCATGCAGGACCTTGCCCTGGCAGAAACAGGCGAAACCCAGAATTTCAAATCATTGATCATTCCGCGCAGGTTATTCCCGCCCAACTCGCAGATCATCCTGATCAGTCCGCTTGGGGGAGGGGAATTAAACCTGCTCTCGCAATTGCGCACACGCGGGTTTCAACTCATGGTCATCAGCCCCGACCCTGTCTCTTTTGAAGCCCGTGCGCTTGGCGACAGTCCCTCGGTAAAACTGGCGGCCCGCATTGCCAGACTTCAGCGCGAAGTGTTACTGCGGGAATTGCGCCATGCAGGCGTGCAGGTTGTCAATTGGGATGTGGCTCTTCCGTTCGAGCAGGCGGTACGTGCCTCGTTAAGTCGTCCGCCCGCATTTTTACGCGCCATCCAACGTGGGCGTGGAGCGGGCCAACGATGACCCGCAATTTTATCTACGCTTCGATTAGTGCCTGTGCCGGCGCGTTGACCTATGGCCTCGCCGCAAACGAATACGTTTCCGTTTCGATCACCGTCGCCCTTTTGGGCATCGCATGGATCGTTCTCTTCATGCGCGGCTTGCATCGCTTCTCTGGCCTTGCATTTGCCGTCTTCGTCATCATCTCCCTCGTTTCCCTCTGGGCGGACGTATCGCCCGTACTGGCTTTGGCAGGTGTGAGCTTCTCTCTGCTTGCATGGGATTTGACGAGATTTCATCAACGCCTGCAAATGACGAATAGCCAACAGGATGCGCGCAAAATGGAACGGGCGCATTTTACACGCCTGGCTCTTGTGATCGGTTTAAGTTTGTTGGGGTATTTTGCCGTAACCCGCATCCACGTCACATTGACGTTTGGCGCGGCGGCCCTGCTGGCTCTTCTAGGAATATGGGGAATCAGCGCACTGGTTTATCGCCTGCGCAGCCTTGAATAGCCATGCCATGTCACCCTGAGCGACAGCGTAGGGTCTCTGAGATGGGGTAGGGATTCTTCGCTGCGCTCAGAATGACACCATAAAGCTAATCAAAATAAATATTCAAATCCGAACAATCAAAGCGATTCCCGCAATTGAGGCAACTGACCTTGCAATTCTTTTCGTGCATCTCACTGCCGCAGCGGTCGCAAACCCATTTTCTGCTCTCATCGCCGTCCTCGGCGGCGTTCCACACAACCTGCTTGAAAAGGGATGTATCAAACCTGCCGATATTTTCCTTCCCCAACCTTTCCACTTCTTTCATCACCAGCTTGGCATCCTCGCGGAATTTCCTAACTTGAATTCTCCTGCAAACATCAGGCCAATCCTTCAGCCGCTTCAAGCCCCTTCCATAAACTTTGACTGAGCCTTCATAATTCCCGCGTGTGATGTGCAGATACGCCACCGCAATTTGCAAAATCCCCTGATACAACTCGCGCACTGCGCCCGTCTCATCCTTCCACGCCGTTTCCAACTCCTCATGCGCCTCGAAGAATTTTCCCTCGTTAAATAATTTCATCCCTTCAACTGCCTTCCTATGCAAGAGGCCGTTGCATTGAATTTCATCTTTCATCCTTCAACCTTCATCTTTCAACCTTCATCTTTCAACCTTCAACCTTCAACCTTCAACTTTCAACCTTCAACCTTCAACTTTCAACCTTCAACCTTCAACCTCCAACCTTCACCTTCCATTCGGCAGTATATCATGCGGCTTCTTCTCAAATGGTAGAATTTGATGCAGTTGTGGAGGCTGCATTGACTGGATTTGCGCTCGTGTTCAGCATTATCATCAGCACAGGCTCGCTTGCGTGGGGATATGGCAGCATGGGGCTTGAAACCGTCCCGCGTTGGATGATCGCTTTCGGCGCGTTGTGGCTGGTTTCCCAATGGCGTGGCGTGAAATGGTTTTCAGCGCCTGGATTGTTCCTTTCCCTGTTGTTTGCGACCATTGGGTTATGGTTAAGTTTTCCCATCGGCTGGATGTTCAGCGGCGCGATCTTTGCCCTGTTCGCATGGGATATAACGGAACTGCGGAAAAAATCGCACTTTATGACTGCGCGGGATGATGTCAAAGGTTTGGAGCGTCGCCACATTGCGCGGGTCAGTTTTCTGGCGTTGGGCGGTTTGCTATCCGCCTCCCTTTTGATGCTTTGGTGGAGGCAGTGGACGAATGAGTGGGGAAATTTTTTGTTGGGCGTGAGTTTGCTTGGCATAACCCAAATCATTGCATGGATTAATAAATAGCAGGTCATGCTTCAAGCGTGACCTGCAGCTTTTAACCATTCCTCCGCTTCGCGCGGATGCTTGAAATGGATCAATTCCAAATGCTCGTGTTCAGGGAAAGACAGCAAAAGCGGCGTTTCGCGTTTACGCCGCCAATAGGTTTTGAACAGCCAGTGGAATAATGAATCGGGTGACCATACTTTAAGATGCGTCCAAAAGGTCTCACGGTTGGTTCCCCACAAAAGTTCTTTTGTTACTGCCCTTTGAATGATGCGAGTCAACAGCCGCCAGAAGACAATGTGAAATGGATAATCCAGCCAGATGACCGCCTGGGCTTTGGGCCAGATCAGGTCACGTACGATGCGATAATTCCCCGCCACTGCCCAAATCTGTGAACTGGTCGCTGTTTCGACACGCTTTCGGAACACCCCGACATCAGCTTCCTTCCAGTTTGGCTCCCAATGCAGTGCGTCCAATTCGATGAAATCAAGATTGAACTTTTCTGCAATCCCTTTTGCCAAAGTGGATTTGCCCGATGAAGTTGTGCCAACCACAACGATGCGATTGAATGGAAATGAGTTCATATTTCGGGGAGTATAATTTGCCAATCGTAAATCGTAAATCGTAAATCAAAGCGAGGTTCCATGTTTGATCTCCCTGATGATGAAATTCTCCCCCTTTCAAAGAAACATGTCTTTTGGACATGGTCTGCGCAAGCCAAAGTAAATCCGATTGCCATCAAACGCGCCAAAGGCGTTTACTTTTGGGATGTAGACGATAAACGCTATCTCGACTTCAACTCCATGACGATGTGCGTCAACATCGGCCACGGGGATGAGCGCGTCATCAAAGCCATGCAGGAGCAGGCCGCGGAATTGCCCTACGCCGCGCCAGGCATGGCTACAAAAATCCGCGCGATTGCAAGTAAGACCGTAGCGGAGGTCACTCCCAAAGGCGCGTTGAGCAAAGTGCTCTTCACCCTCGGCGGCGCGGATGCGAACGAGAACGCCATTAAGTTGGCGCGCGGATATACCAGCCGCCACAAGATACTCTCCCGCTATCGTTCGTATCACGGCGCTTCGGCGGGAGCCATGGCCGCGACGGGCGATCCGCGCCGCGTGGGTTGGGAGCCGAATTTGATGACGGGCGTTGTCCATTTCCTCGACCCGTATCGCTATCGCTCCACATTTCATCGTATGAATCCAAATATTTCAGAAGAGGAATTCGCGCGCGATTATCTTAATCATTTGGAAGAGATCATCCTCTATGAGGGACCTGAATCCATCGCCGCCATCTTACTGGAATCTGTTACGGGGACGAATGGCATTATCATCCCGCCGCAGGGATATATGCAGGGCGTACGCGCCTTGTGTGATAACTACGGCATCGTGATGATCTGCGACGAAGTGATGAGCGGCTTTGGCCGCACAGGCAAAATGTTTGCCATCGAACATTGGGATGTCGTGCCAGATATCATTACCATGGCAAAAGGGCTCACATCTGCGTATGCGCCGTTGGGAGCGGTGGCGATGAAGCCTGAGATCGCTGCGGCTTTCGATGAACATGCTTTTGAAAGCGGGTTGACGTACACCTCACATCCCATTTCGCTGGCGGCGGCTGTGGCGAACATGCAAGTTATCAGGGAAGATAAAATCGTCGAGCACGCGGCAGCTATGGGCGGAGTCTTGAGGCGCATGTTGACGGATCTCGGCGAGGCGCACCCATCCATCGGCGAAGTCCGCAATATTGGTTTGTTCGGCATCCTTGAATTGGTCAAGGATAGAAAAACAAAAGCGCCAATGGCGCCATGGAATGGGTCGTCGCCTGAGATGACTGCGCTGAGAAAATACTGCGTGGATAACGGTTTGTTTTTGTACACCCACTGGCATACGGTCTTGATCATCCCGCCGTTGATTATCAATGAGGGGCAATTGCAGGAGGGAATCGATATTTTAGACAAGGCTCTGGAAATCACCGACAAGGTTGCGAATAAATAACTCACCTTACGCAGTAATGGTATGTCGTTGCGAGGACGCTCTTGTTCTTTGT
>CAKKRM010000281.1 GCA_919902735.1 Anaerolineales bacterium
AAGAAACCACATTTAACAAGTGACATTGTTTTCAAAAGAAAACTTGCGGTCTAACGGTTTGCGTTACCCGCGCTGGGGCGGGCGGCGGAGCGCCGTCCGACTGGAAAAATGCTGAGGCGTAGAAAAATGCCTGAAAATCGCGCCGAATCCCCAGCGTCGGGTGCACGCTTTGTTAGCTTGCCTGCCCGCTTACACGTGACTTGGTGTTTGGGTTAATACCTTGACCTCTTTGTTGATTTTGCCGCTCAATTCGCTTTCTGCAACTTCCAAATCATACCGAACTTGTAAACGAAGCCAAACCGCCGCACTTGTGCCGAAGTAGCGAGCAAGACGCATGGCAGTATCAACAGTAATTGAACGCCCGCCATTAACAATCTGGCTGATGCGAATTGGAGTAACGCCGATGTCATGCGCCAAACGATATTGGCTCAAGCCAAGTGGTTTCATAAAATCCTCAAGCAGAATTTCGCCAGGGTGAATAGGTGATAAAGTTTTGTCCATCATATTTTCTCTCATCCGTGATAATCCACAATCTCAACATCTTTTGCCTTGTTGCTTGACCATTTGAAACAAATTCGCCATTGGTCATTAATGCGGATACTGTGTTGTCCCGCCCTGTCACCTTTTAGTTTTTCGAGCCGATTTCCAGGAGGCGCAAGTAAATCTTGCAAATCTTCTGCATCATCCAGATAAATCAATTTTCGGCGGGCGGTTCGTTGAATATCTTTCGGGAACTTTTTTGAAACTTGACCACGAAAGATTTTTTCGGTTTCATCAGAGGCGAAGGATTCAATCATAGCCCGATAATATCACGAAGCGATAATATTTTCAAGAACTCAATTTTGCAAGGGGCAAGCTAACGGTTTGCGTTACCTGCGTGTGGGATGAGTGTGGATTCTGCTTGGGAGCAGGAAAAACTCGAAGCCAGAAAAATGCTCCTAAATCGCGCAGAAACCCACACGTCAGGTGCACGCTTTGTTGGGCGGCTTTTTCATTATTGATTTGAGCTGCTGTTTTCTTCCTTTGGTTTGGAATCTGTTTTTAGAAAATTGCCATCAATTAATCCAATCATTATCAGAAATGAGAAGAGTTCTGATGGATTCTCATGTATAACAATAGCTAATTTGCTCCCGTCTGTTTTCTTGAAATCTGACACTAATATTTTTAGGGAGTCGGCAATATCACCATTGCGCTTAAATTCATCTCCGAAACCCGCAAATGGGTCTTGAAGATTAAGAGGAGCTTTAGGAGGTGGAGAGATAATCTTGTTCTTATTGATAACTCTTGACCACACACTGCCATCACCTTTTATAGTGGGCAAGCTTGCTGAACGCACTATTAGAACACTATTGCCCTCTATCTCATGCACTTGGTGCGTTCCTTTTTCATTTGGACGCTGGATAAGATACCCACCCTGGGAATACGGAATCACATCAAAAACATTTATTGGCTTATCATTAGTTTTCAAACTAGATTGCCCTTTCCCAAACAGATTACGCAAGAAGCCCATTTTCATTCTCCTTTCTGGTGTTCTAATGATGTTTTGAATTTGTCTTTACTCTCACTTTCTCTCCAATTAGATTTGTGAGAGAGCCGCCCAACGGTTTGCGTTACCTGCGCTGGGGCGGGGACGGCGAAGCCGTCCAACTGGA
>CAKKRM010000282.1:0-2001 GCA_919902735.1 Anaerolineales bacterium
ATGATTCACCCACTTTTTGAACCAGTTTCTACCGTATAGTTGGCGAAGGTATTGACAAAAATAATACATTTCAACCCCGCTGTATGCACGCCCCGCTAAAACTCTTGACAAATAGACATTTATCTATATAATATCGAATAGAAATTCATCGATATGAAATTCAACCCTGTCCTCTTTGCCAAAGCCATCTCTGACGAAACCCGCCAGAAGATCATGAAGATCTGTTGCTGCACTTCACTCTCGGTCAACGAGATCGTCGAGAAGCTGGATGTCTCCCAGCCCACCGTTTCGCATCACCTCGCCATTCTGCGCGAGGCCGATCTGGTCACCGTCCGCGAGGAAGGCAAGCAAACTTTTTATTCGCTAAATCAGGAAAATGTCGCCATCTGCTGCGGGCAGTTGATGATCAAGTTTGCGCCTGAAAGCATCACCACTGAAAAATTAATCCAAACCCTCAAGGCTTAATCGGGACGCATCTTCGGCCGAGATAGTGTCCCGTTTTTTTAGCAAGATACATAGACAATCATCTATATAAAACGAAGGAGACCAAAAATGACCCAATCCCCCACCCCAATTCACGAAACCGTCCGCGAGCATTATGCCGAGCGGATTAAAAGCAACGCCTCTTGCTGCGGACCTGACAATAGTTGTGACACGTCGAGCAATCTCTACCCGATAGATTTGCTCGCCACCGTCCCGAGCGATGTAGCCGGCGCCAGCTACGGCTGCGGCGACCCGATCACACTCGCCTCACTGAAGCCAGGGCAAACCGTACTTGATCTTGGCTCAGGCGCAGGACTCGATTGTTTGTTGGCTGCCCAGAAAGTCGGTCCAGAAGGACGCGTGATCGGCGTGGACATGACCCCCGAAATGATCGAACGCGCGCAAGCCAACGCAAAGCGAGTCAATGCCACGAATGTCGAGTTCAGGCAAGGTTATCTCGAAGAACTTCCCGTCGAAAGCAATACTGTGGATGTGATCATCTCGAATTGCGTGATCAACCTCTCGCCTGACAAGGAAAAGGTATTCAACGAAGCCTTCCGGGCGCTTGCGCCTGGCGGCAAACTCGCTGTGTCTGATATTGTCACAGACGGTGAACTACCTGAGGCCGTCCGAAAAAGCCTGAGCGCGTGGGCGGGTTGCGTGGCAGGCGCAGTCGAAGCGAAGGATTATATCGGCATGATGGAGTCCGTCGGCTTCACGGATATTTCCATCAAACCCGTTTTCTTCGACAAGGAAACTGTGGATAGCGCGTTGGATGAAATGAAACTGGATGTGAAAGAATATCCACGGGAAGCTGTCTACAAAGCAGTGTACAGCGCGAAGATCACGGCCTACAAGCCTGCATAAGTTTCCATTCTGGAGTCAGGCAGGTTGCTGCTTAAAACTTCCATCAGCTATACCCGTCACGGTCACAAATTGCGCTTTCTTACGAGTAGGAATGCGCAATTTGTGACCGCGGGCATTATAGCTGATGGTCTCCAGAGTTTTTCAAACAGGATGGCGTTTGTCATCCTGTTTGCCACATCTCCTTTGTGCGACATGATTGCCACGGTACGATGAGTCATAGGCGGCGGGCGTTGTAAGAGTCAGCGGTGCGTAACGTAGATTCTTTTTGAAAATTCCCCCGCGATGACGATAGAGCGGACCTTTTGGAGAAATCAGAACGAGTTTCATAAGAGGTAATCTCCTATTTTCGTAATGATGGAAACAGCCCTGCAATCAAAAGCTTGTCTTTGAAATTCCCAGCCGTGACATTTGCCCGATTATACGTCAAGGTTGATCTGACACATCAAAAATGGATTTGGAGTCCTGCCCCTCCTTGATTTTGGCTGATGTTGTCAAAGCGGACGAGACATAGGAATTTGAATTTGACGAAATGCCCGCTCAATTGATTCGATTCTGAGGGATAGGCGATTCGGCCTATTTTGGAATACGCCACGCGGCTCTTCTTACGCCTTGGAAGATTCCATATAATGGGGCTATCCTATAAACAGGACT
>CAKKRM010000282.1:2101-12630 GCA_919902735.1 Anaerolineales bacterium
TTCCCATAAACGGGACTTTCCCATAAACGGGACTTTCCCATAAACGGGACTTTCCCATAAACGGGACTTTCCGAGGCGCGTATGAATATATCCCCTTTCTTATCCATCAATCAGCCCTGCGATGAAGCGTTGCAATGGGCAAAGAAACAGTTATTGCAGGCAGATTTACACCCAATACAAACTTTTGACCTGCATAGAGCACGGCTGGCGATGCACGATTGTCCCTGCCCAAATCATGGGACAGATGATTGTGATTGCCAGATGGTGGTCTTGCTGGTTTATGGAAAAGCAAGCGAACCTCTCACGCTCATCCTGCATGGTCATGATGAACAGACCTGGTTTTCCATTGCGGATTCCCCCCGACAGCACGCCGACCCGAATTTGATGATAGTTATTCAACAGGCGCTTAGAGTCCAAGCGCCTGCTGCAGTTTCACAAAGTTGACAGGCAATGTTGCCTATATCTTTCTGCGGCAGATTGCCCTGGTTTTGATGAGGGGAAATCTTTATATTTGACGGCTACATCATCTCTTGAGAGGAAAAATAAATGAACAAAGTATTGATATTTTCAGTGGTTAATTTGGCTTTGATTTTGTCTGCTTGCGCGCCTGCTGCAACGCCTGATAACACGATGCCAATGAATAACGATAACTCCAACATGACGGACGGAACCCCAGGCAGTATGGTGGCGGAAAATCCCGAAGCCGCGCACATGATGGAGCCGATCACAGCCCCAAACATTCAACCTGCCACTGAAACAACAGGCGGACAGCCGCTTGCCTATCGCGAAGAAAATGGAATCAAAGTATTCGAGCTGACAACCAAAGCAGTGCAATGGCCGATTTTGGATGACGTGACCATCACCGCCTTCACGTATAACGGAACCGTGCCCGGGCCAATGATCCGTGTCACAGAAGGGGATTGGGTTCGGATCGTGGTCAAGAACGAACTTCCTGACCCGACAACCATTCACTGGCATGGAGTCGAAGTTCCCAACGCAATGGATGGCGTGCCAGGGGTCACACAAGCTCCGATCCTGCCTGGCGAGACCTTCACCTA
This sequence comes from Anaerolineales bacterium, assembly GCA_919902735.1. Classification (GTDB taxonomy): domain Bacteria; phylum Chloroflexota; class Anaerolineae; order Anaerolineales; family Villigracilaceae; genus Villigracilis. Next base: position 3,160 of record CAKKRM010000282.1, read on the forward strand.
TGAATTCATCGCCAAACCTGCCGGCACGTTTATGTATCACTCACATTTTGAAGGCGATGTGCAGGTAAGCGCAGGCTTGTACGCTCCATTCATCATTGACCCGAAGGAGCCTGAAACCAGCCCGCCTGTGGTGGATAAAACGCTGATGATTTCCGAATCGCGGATGGTGGATGGGGAAACCTTCGCCGCCATGCCGATGAGCGGAATGGAGCCCAATTACTTTACGATCAACGGCAAATCATTCCCTGCCACGCAGACGATCACGGTTAAGAAAGGCGATCTGGTTCGTCTGCGACTGATTGCAATCGGCCAATTCATCCATCCAATGCACCTGCATGGGATGCCTTTCAAAATTGTCGCCACCGATGGACATCCGGTACCTGTGTCGGCTCAATTAACGAAGGACACCGTCAGTGTTGCGCCAGGCGAACGGTATGACATTGAGTTTGTCGCCACGGAAACTGGACAATGGATGCTGCATTGTCACATCCTGCATCACACCACCAACGACAACGTCGAGCCAGGCGGCTTGATGTTGGTGATCAATGTCGTTGAATAAAAATTAAACACAAAAAGCACGACACTTGCGCCGCACACCAGCGCAAAGGCAGGTAAATTATGAAAGTACATGATCCAGTTTGTGGAATGGGTATCGAACCCCAAAGCGCTTTCGCAAAACGCGATCACCTGGGCAAGACGTTTTATTTTTGCTCTCAAGCCTGTGCGGATCAATTCGACAAAGACCCGCATCGTTATGTGATGACATCTGCGACAACGGGATTCAACCCTGAGCGGATATTGACCCGCATCGAACTACCCGTGAGCGGCTTGCCAATCAAGGAGCATTCGACTCACCTTGAGTCTGTTTTGCGCGCGCTCGATGGCGTCGGTGAGGTAAAGGTCAATGCAACTACAAACAGGCTTGAGGTCCAGTATGACGCGCAGAAAGTGCATGTGTCCAAACTCGTAAGTGCGGTCAAATCCATTGGCTTTCAAATCGGCGGCGCGAAAGTCAAAATCGGAATCGAGAATCTACGCTGCGCCTCGTGTGTGAAATTTATCGAAGATGAATTGAAAGCCACACAGGGCGTTTTGAATGCGACCGTCAACATCGCCACGCAGGAAGCGTCAGTGGATTATCTTCCGCAAAATACAACGCTGTCAGAATTGAACAAAGCCATTGAAACCTGGGGCTACAAACCGCGACCTGCAACAAGCGACGCGCCCGTGCATAAACAGGAAGAAGCCCATGCCAAAGAATATCGCAAGTTGATGAACAAGTTTTGGTTCGCGGCCGCGATCTCAATGTTTGTGATGATAACGGCGTATTATCAGGTCGTGCCATTCTTGCGCGATTGGAGCATGGACTCGTTGCGATACTTGTGGGGGGGCACCGCGTTATTGACTCTGCCCGTTATGTTCTGGTCTGGCAGTGACTTCTTCACAGGCGCGTGGGCGTCATTCAAACATCGTTCGGCAAACATGAACACGTTGATCGCTTTGGGCACAGGCGCGGCATGGTTATATTCGACCTTCGCGATTGCATTTCCATCCGTTTTCCCAGAAGGGACATCCGAACCTTTTTATGATGTCGTTGCAGTGGTGATCGCATTGGTCGTTTTGGGACAGGCGCTTGAACTACGCGCCAAGGGACAATCCAGTTCAGCCATTAAAAAATTATTGGGCTTGCAAGCCAAAACTGCGCGTGTCATTCGCGACGGCAATGGGATGGATATCCCCGTTGAAGAAGTGTTGGTTGGTGATGTAATCCAAGTCCGCCCTGGCGAAAAAATTCCCGTGGATGGCGTCATCGTCGAAGGCAGTTCCGCGGTGGATGAGTCCATGCTGACGGGTGAGTCGCTGCCCGCTTCCAAGAAGATGGGTGATGAAGTCATCGGCGCGACGATCAACAAGACTGGCGCGTTCAAGTTCCGCGCCACCAAAGTTGGCAAAGACACCGCGCTCGCGCAAATTGTAAAAATGGTTCAGGACGCGCAGAATTCCAAAGCGCCAATCGCGCGGCTTGCCGATACGGTCTCTGGTTATTTCGTTCCTATCGTAATGATCCTCGCCGTGTGGACCTTCGTGATCTGGTTCGTGATCGGTCCACAGCCGCAACTCGTTTATGCACTGGTCACGAGCGTAACGGTACTTATCATCGCCTGTCCATGCGCATTAGGACTTGCCACGCCGATGAGTCTGATGGTCGGCATCGGCAAAGGCGCGGAGCATGGGATTTTGATTCGTTCGGGCGAAGCCCTGCAAACTGCGCGCGCAATTCAAATCGTAGTGCTGGATAAGACGGGGACGATTACGAAGGGGAAACCTGAGTTGACTGACGTTGTGACCATGGACGGTGGACAATGGACGATGGAAGAAATCCTGCGTTTTTCTGCATCTGTTGAAAAAGTGAGTGAACATCCGTTGGCGCAGGCGATTGTTGAGGGCGCGCAGGCTCGTAAATTGGAACTGGCGGAAGTGAAGGATTTTGAAGCCATTCCGGGTCACGGTGTTTCGGCGAAGGTTGAGGGACAAAATATCTTGATCGGCAATCTCAAGTTGATGAACCGCGAGAACATCGCCCTTGGTTCACTCGAAGAAAAATCAAAATCACTTGCGGACGATGGCAAGACTCCCATGTTCATCACCCTCGACGGCAAAGCCGCTGGCATTATTGCGGTTGCGGATACAGTCAAGGAAGATTCCGCCGAAGCAATTGCAGTTTTGCAAAAGATGGGCATCGAAGTGGTGATGATTACTGGCGACAACCGCCGCACCGCCGAAGCGATTGCCAAAAAAGTCGGTATTAGCAAAGTTCTCGCTGAAGTGCTCCCCGAAGACAAAGCCAACGAGATCAAGAAACTCCAGTCTTCATTCTCTAATTCTCTAGTCTCTAATATCGTTGCCATGGTCGGCGACGGCATTAATGACGCGCCCGCGCTCGCCCAGGCGGATGTCGGTCTTGCCATCGGCACAGGCACAGACGTTGCCATCGAAGCCTCGGATATCACGCTCATCAAAGGCAGTCTCAAAGGCGTAGTCACCGCGATCGAAGTCAGCCGCGCCACGATGACAAACATCTATCAAAATTTGGTCGGCGCATTTTTCTACAATATTTTGGGGATACCCGTCGCAATGGGCGCGCTCTTCCCCTTCTCCGGTTTGTTGCTCAGCCCATTGATTGCGGGTGCGGCGATGGCGTTCTCATCTGTCACCGTTGTTGGCAATGCCAATCGTCTGCGCGGATTCAAACCTAAATTCAGTGTGAGGTGATGAAATGACACAAAAAGATTCTCACTATGTTCCCGCATTCGGATTGCGCTGGCTGACGCCTTACTACGATTCATTCGCCAAAACATTCGCTAATTCCTTAAGACATCGCTTGTTGCAAAGAGCAAACATCCAGCCTGGTCAGAGCGTGCTCGATCTCGGTTGTGGCACGGGTTTGTTGACAATGATGATCAAACGCTCCGTTCCCGAATCACATTTAACAGGATTAGATGGCGATGAAGCCGTCCTCAAGATCGCGCGGGATAAATCACGCGGCACGGATATTCAATGGAATCACGCGCTCGCCTTCGACATGCCCTATCCCGATCAATCGTTTGACGTGGTCGTGAGCAGTTTCGTCACGCATCATTTGACGAGTGCGGACAAAGTGCGGACATTCAAAGAAGTCCGCCGCGTCCTTCGCCCCGACAGTTGGTTCCACATCGTAGACTTTGGTCCACCCTTCAACATTCTCACGCGCGTCCAGGCGGTTGTGATGAAAAACTTCGAGCGCACCGCGGACAATTTCGAGGGGCGAATCCTGCCCATGTTAACAGAAGCAGGTTTCAGCGGAGTCAAAGAGGCGGGGCACGTCATCACGTTTTTTGGTCCTGTCGCGTTTTATCAAGCACGCAAAGGAGCATAGCATGTCTAATCTACAAATCTTTGTGATTCTTTCGGGGATCGTTTTAACGATATTGATCGCCTGGTATTTTTGGTTCGCGCCCAAAGAACGCACTCTCGCAACCGTGAGCGGATCGGGCGCACAGGAAGTGGCGATCACTGTGAAAGGCGGCTACACCCCGGATGTGATCGTCGTGCAAAAAGGGCGCCCCGTGCGGTTGACCTTCACGCGCCATGAAAGTTCGGCGTGTTCCGAAAAAGTGCTCTTCCCGGATTTCAATCAAAATGCGAACCTGCCCGAAGGCGAACAGGTGACATTGGAATTCACGCCTGATAAAGTTGGCGAGTTCGGCTTTCAATGCCAGATGGGAATGTTGCGCGGCAAATTGATCGTGGAATTACAGGAAAACGCCTGAAACATGTACTGGTCAGGGATCGGCTGTACACTTTTTGAATCACTAGACATGGAGAAAAACGGCTCGCCCTCGCCGACCTGCTGCTCAAAGGAGATTTCTCCGAAGAGATGACTCGTCCATTGCGCGAATCCCTTCCTGTTGGTATGTTTCGAATTTTTTGGATTTACACCTGCACAGTCTGAAACACATCCCGCAATGAAATCTTAACTCAGGATGCGGTTTATCGCTTGTCTCATAAATTACTAAACTTTTTGGCAAGAATTGCGAGTAAGAAATGTGATTTTAGTTTAGTAAATTATGCGATACTCTGTAGTTCACGCCAACTGACGAATGATCCCGCGCTGGTTTGCAGGGACTGATCGCCACCATAAACCACATAACCTTGTTTTTTAGGCGCTGCGGCAAGTTGATGCCAATATTCGAGATTATCAAAGTAACTATTGGAAATTGTTTTACCAGATTTAATCTCAATTGGCACGATTTTTTCGCCGACCACCAGCAGGCAGTCAATCTCTTTGCCGCGACTATCCTGCCAAAAATACGGCAGACGATATTCGCCGCGATTGAAATTATGCTTGATAAACTCGTTGATGATCAGATTCTCAAAGAGCGCGCCTTTCATGTAATGCAAGTTGACCTGACTTTCATCGCGGATGCCAAGCAACGAGCAAGCGATGCCCGTATCGTAAAAGTAAAGTTTGGATGATTTAACCAGCCGCTTGTTGAAATTCCGATGAAAGGGTTGTAACCGATATAGGATGTAGGAACTCTCCAAAATAGAGAGCCAGGCTTTCGCCGTGTTCGGGCTGATTCCGGCATCATTTGCCAGACCTGTATAATTAAGCAGTTGACCCACGCGCCCGGCGCATAGTTGGGTGAACTGGATGAAGGCGTTGATATCCGCGATATTTTTCATCAGGCGCACATCCTTTTCGATGTAGGTCTGAATGTAGGCCGGATAAAAATCGGTGGGAGCGATGGCGCGGTCATAAATGCGGGGATATTGACCTTTGAATATCACGCTTTCATATTGCGCTATGCCAGGTTCCAGTTCTTCAAAGGAAAGTGGAAGAAGGTGCAAAATTGCGGTGCGTCCTGCCAGCGTCTGGCTAATTTTCTCCATCAGAAGAAAGTTCGACGAGCCAGTCAGGATGAATTGAACCTGACGGTTCTCATCTACAATTTTTTGGATGTAGGAAAACAGGTCGGGCGTGTTTTGAACTTCATCCAATATGGCGCCTGCGGGGTAATTGGAAAGGAATCCGCGCGGATCATTGAGCGCGATTTGGCGGATATCTGGTTCTTCCAATGAGACGTAGGGCAGTGAGGGGAAGGCGGCACGGACGAGAGTGGTCTTACCAGACTGACGGGGACCGGTGAGCGTGATGACTTGAAATTTTTGCGCCAAAGCGATGATTTTGAGGGTAAGAGTTCTTTCGATCATTAAATGGCTCCGTATGCTGAAAATAGGGCTTATATACGCCATTATAGTACGGACTGCACAAATAAGCAATGAGATTGCGGATTTGTGCAGTATTAAAACGAAGATATCCTACCTCAATTTGCGTAAGTGTTTCAAGAACATGCTTTACAAAAAGAATCGTGCGGATGTTGTGCAACCGCCTGCGCTCAAGCGACTCGTCAATGACGACTCGCAAATCCGCTTTGCCTGCAAGGATCGCGGAAATGGTAGTGAAGTGACTCTTGGTGGTGTTGGCGATGATTTACGCCAGCGTGGTCTTGCCTGTGCCTGGAGGTCCCTACAAAATAATGAACTAAAAAAGTTTGTCGGCTTCGATGGCGCGGCGCAGAAGTTTGCCTTCACCTACAATATGTTCCTGTCCGATGTATTCATCCAGTGTTCGCAGGCACATCCGCGCGGCAAGCGGCGCTTCGCTTTTCAGGCGTTCGTGCATGGCGTGGTCAAAGAGGTCGTTGAACATTGAGTGATTATTAGCTACGCCGAATTAGGCATTACGCTTACGCTGACTTGCAATTCTCTTTTTGTTCCTAACGAAAATTTTTCAGAAATTCTCTACACCTTCCTGCTCCAGTTTTAATCCACGTTTAAGTAGATATTCAATGACATGGCGAACATCGTGCAATTCGGGTCGCAGAAGTAGCCGTTTGAGGTTGGTTCGGTCAGGGGTTGTAAGCGGACGCGCGCGGGGGATGTTGCTTTCGAGGGTATCAATGTTCATTAAATAAGGTTGAATTTGTTCGTTAACAAATCGGCGCAGTTGACTCAAAATATTGAAGCCGCCGTAATCCAAATCCGACCAGAGATAAATAGGTGTTGTTTCAGGAAGAAGGCGCAGGACGCGGCGCACGGCGGGGGAGGGGTTGCCGAAAGTACAGATGAAAGCTGATGAACGGAACACGCTACACGCTGCATTTGATTCGTGTTGTGTGTTTCGTGTTGCGTGTTCCGTTTGGATATATTGATGGAAGGTGGTGAGGTTTTCGATGCAGAGGACAGATTCAGCATGGACTGTTTGGAGGGTGGCTGTTTGTGCGGCGGGGAATCCGACCGAGGGGGTGAATCCGCTTAAGTTGAGAATTTCTCCTTTGTCGGTTGTGAACTGCCAGTTGCCTGCAAAGTGAATGTAGTTTGGGTTGGCGACGAGATTGAGTTCGCGCAAGACTTCTTCGACGGGGATTCGTTTCCACTCTGGGTTGCCGAGGCGGGCAAGTGTGACGAGTTGATTTTTTATGGCTTCAAATCGCTTGCTGTCGTTGAAGACGCGCACGCTAAAAACACGATATGGGGTTTCTGTTGTCAGCGTGGACAATGCTTGAAGAACGGCAAGCAGGTCGAGGGTTAGGTTTGAATCGGTCAGGCTAAATGGGGTGGGTGATTTTTCGGCTTTAAGTTGGTTCAAGATGTAATTAATTGCGCGGGCGCGCCAGTCATCTTGAAAGCGGAATTTATCGGCGAGCAAGTGGCTTTCGAGACGGGAACGGTTGTCGGCGATGGGGGTGCGATTCGTTAAATGAAAAAGCGTTTTATGAGACGTATTGCGTGTTGCGTGTTCCGTTAGGGAGATGGATTGAAGCAAATATCCTGTCTCGCCTGGAATCCAGGTAAGTTTGAGTAAGCCGTTTTTTTCGAGGAGGGCAAATTGTTCATTGGCGATGAGACGCGGCGTTGGATCTGTTTGGGAAAAGTAAGTTGGGATGGATAGGTTTGCGAGGGTAACTTTGATGCTTCTATGTTGCGTGGTGCGCGTTCCGTTTTGTGCGGCGCGGCGTTCAAGAATGTCGAGCAAGGCATTCAACACGACATTCACATCAGGCGAAGGGATAAAAGATACTTCCATCTTTCACTCAACCCACGAAACACGCAACACGAAATACTGATTACCGTTCACTGATCACTGACTCTCTAGTTTCTCAATCATCTCACTCTTGTCAATATCAATCACGAAGGAATGATTGTTTTTTCGGACGACGGTGCAGACGCTATCCACGTAGGGGAGGAGTGAGCCAGATTTGTCGGGCGGGGTGGCGAGGAGAACTTGCAAGCCTGCTTCGCGCATGAAATGGAGAGCAGACGCGGTGCGGGCGGTGTCCATTTTGCCGAAGGCTTCATCGAAGAGGGCAAGGCGGATGGTGTCGGAGGGGCGAGATTGATTGAGGCGATAGGCTTGCGCGAAGGAAGCCGCCATCGCCACGTAAAATGGGGTGGTGGTTTCGCCGCCAGATTTTTTTGCGTTGATTTGACTCAGCAAAGCGCGGTCGCCGTTGGGATAGTGAATGCGGATATCGTATTGCAGGTAGTTGCGGTAATCTTGCAACTCGCGCAGTTCGGCGTTTTCATCATCGTGCGCGCTGGTGAGCCGCTCGAAGAGCAAGTCCCAGCCTTGTTGGTGCTTCTGGCGAAAATCCGAGTCGAAGAGCGAATCGCCCATTACTTGCTGGCTGTCCATCACCATGTCGAAAACCTGGCGCAGGGCGGGCGCGGGCTGGTTGATAAATTCAAAGCGTTCGCCGCCAAAGCGCAAAGTGGAAAGCGTATTATTCAAAAACGCCAGTTGCTGACGGGCATCTTCGATTTGTTCGCGCAAACGATGGATGAAGTTTTCGACGAGTTCCTGTTCGGCGAGTCCGCGCTGGTGGGCGATTTGGGTTTCGTAGTTGGGTAACTCTGAAGTGATAAGTTTTGTGCGCTCGGTGATGTAGCGTGTTGCGTGGTCCGTGTCGTCGATGCCGAAGTCGTAGCGCATGGAGTAGGTTTGCTTGGCTTCGCGCAGGCGGTCGCGTGAACGCTGCTCGGCGGTTTGATAATCATTTTCGTAGCGGCTGGCGTTTTGCAGAATCACTTCGAGCGGCTGACGTTCGCGGCGGCGCTCGTATTCTTTTTGGACTTCGGATTTGGTTTCGTCATCCGGATTTTCATGGAGGATGAAAGATTCTGCGCTTTGGATGGATTCGTCCGCGCTTCTTTCCAAGCCTGGAATTGATTCTGTTTCGATTTGTTTTATCTTCTCTTCGAGACTTCCCAGCCTGCGCTCAAGAGTTGAAGCTTCACTTTGCAGTTGGTCACGCTCGCGATGATATTTTTCCACATCGGCTTTGAGTGTCTCGACGGTGAGCAAATCAAGTTGTTGCAATTCTTTGGTGAGTGAAGCGTGTTGCGTGTTGCGTTCGGGGAGGATGGCGATGGCTTCGAGGGCGTGTTCGAGTTCGATGAGCGGGCGGATTTTGTCGCGGGTGAGGGCAAGGCGCTCGCGCAAGGCGGTCTCGCGTTTGTTGAGTTGAGTCAACTCGCTGGAAATTTCTTTGATGCGCGTCTCGCGTTGTTCAATTTGACGCGGCGCGGCGCGCTCCCCGATAAACCAACGGCGATACACCTGAGGGTTGAGATGGCTGTCGGTGAAGTTGCGGCGCACAAAACATTCGCGGGTGATGGCGGTGCGATGATTGCGGAGTTGTTCGATGTTGTCACATTTGGCGTAGTTGCCGAGGAGTAAATCCACGTAAGCGCGGGCGGCGGGGTGGTTTGTTTGAACTTCCGAAGCAAGAGAGTATGTGTTGCGTGGTGCGTGTTCCGTTTGGTGTTGGAGGATGGATTCGGTGTCGAGCAGGGTTGCGCCGTGAATGGTATCTTTGTATTTGCGGTAGAGTTGCATGGCGGCGGCGTAATGGGCGGGCGGGACAA
>CAKKRM010000283.1 GCA_919902735.1 Anaerolineales bacterium
CAAAAAATTAGGCAGAAAGCCTATGTATCTGGTGCGTAGGGTGCGTAAGGTCACTCATTAAGTATGGGTAAGCCTGCCCCACATTCTATTCGTTTTATGGCACGTAATATTCGATCACCAGCTGCGGACGGTTCACTGCCCCTGCGTTTCCGCTATAAATTTTGAGAAAATCAGAGCCAAAATCGTTATTGTCATCTTTGGAAAAACGCAGACGGAATTGGGTTACTCCGGTCTTGTTTATATATGAAAAATTGGCGGAACCTAGCAATTTCATATACCAGCCATTAATGGTTTTTTTGCTAATCGTCGCCGCCGGGCTCCTGTTGGCAAAGGCCTTGAAATCGCTGTTTTGTAAAGCAATGAAAGTCCCAAAAACACCCTTCCTCATATCAACCAGAAGTTTGACATGTGTAGTGAAGGGATTCGTTCCGACAAAACCCACGTGTTTGAATTTTAATGAGACTTTTGTAATCACAGCGTTATCTGGCACACCCGCTGTATTAAAGGACAGAATGGAACGATACTGACGGTTGGAAGCGTCATCACCAATATACAACAGCGTCGAAGTTTTGTTCAATTGGTTGCCGTTGCCGCTTGTCTCTCTAGATTCGCGAATCCAGCCGTCGTACGCACCGCCGGATTTAATGGTCAACCTGGTGCCTGTAACAATGGTAATCGGTACATAGGCATTATTGTTTTCAACACTTTCCCCATTAATACAAGTTGCATCTGTATACACCCAAATTTGATGAGTGCCCAAGCTAAGACCGCCGGTAATACTCACCGCTTTTGTATCTGAGACACCCGGCGGCATCGTATCATTTAAATCAGCCCTGAAATAATCAGCGTCTATAGACACACATCCCGTCACCGGGTCAAGGAAATCCATTGGATTTCTATCAATAAAAATATCCCGGTACACAATACTTTCAGTAACCACACCCCCTCGATTCATGACAGTAACATTTATATCAAAAGGCTCTCCTGGAATTGGCGCCGCGGGAGACAAGGTCACATTTGTTATGATCAAATCCGACTTTTGAATCACTGTCGTTGGGTCACTGTCCGCATTATTAGAAGTATCTACCTCCCCGCCGCCGCTTACTGCCGCTTGATTTGTAATGCTAGCAGAAGTATTATAGGCCACATTAACCGTCAATGTGATGGGGGAATAGCTAAGCCCTGTAGCCAAAGCATCGCTGCGCGTACAGGTTAAGGTACCCAGAGTACAGCCCCAGCCCGTGCCGCTGAGAGCCGTGGCAGTTAAGCCAGTCGGCAACGTATCTGTCACCGTAACAGTGGAACCATCTGTGGACCCGTCCCCATTATTTGTTACCGTAAGAGTATAGGTTTTCCCTTGCTCACCCTGGGTGAAATTACCCGTATGGCTTTTGTTAATGGTGAGATCCGCAACTTGAACAATGGTCGTTTCGTCAAAGTCCACATTATTATCCGGAGTCGCATCCCCGCCGCCAGTAGCGGACGCTTCATTCGTGAGAAGCGCGGCAGTATCCACACCCACATCCACAGTCAAGGTTATATCTGAAAAACTGCCGGAAGCCGCTAATACATCGGTGCGTGTACATTCCAATGGATCGAGCGTACAGCTCCAGCCTGTGCCGCTAAAGCCTGTGGCCGTCAAACCGGCGGGCAAGAGATCAGCAACGGTAATTGTTGTCCCATTGGTTGGGGCATCTCCAACGTTTGATACGGTAAGCGTGTACGTTTTCCCAGTATCACCTTCGGTGAAATTGCCAACATGGCTTTTCACAATGGTCAGATCCGGCCCGCCTACCGCCAGAACAGGCCTGAAAGCTCCCAAAGCTATAATGACCAACCCCATAATACAGAGTTGTAAAACGCGGGTTCCAGCCCTTAAAAAGAATACTTTGTGTGCTTTCATATTATCCTTGCCTTTCCAAATACAAAGAAGTTCTCAATATATCCGAGCGCTAAATTTATTATAAAACACTATTACACCGTCAAACCTACTTTACCATTCTGTAAAGATGAAACACAGAATGCAAAACAGCCTTTCGTAATTGTTATCCGCTTCCAGACTGGCAGGTTTAAAGGCAATCATACCCCCTTTACTCTAATTGACAATTAGGTATTTTGTCCTATGAACTCCATTACGGTTTTTCCAGCGCCAGCCGTAAGCTCTCCTCCCAACCCGGCAGGCGCAAGCCAAAGGCGCTTTCAAAACGCGAACAATTCAAAGGGGTGACAAGCGGCCGGCAGGCTGGGGTCGGAAAATCGGCTGTCAGCGCTGGTTCCACACTTTTGGTTTTCTGCTCCCCGGCTTTGGGGTCGAGGCGCAGGATTGCGCAGACAAAATCGAAGCGGGAAACACTCCCCGTTCCCCCCAGATGATAAATGCCGCTCTTCTCTGAAAAATACTTCTGCGACGCAGGCAGAGACTGGGCAATCACCGCCAATGTAACCTCCGCCAGCATCCGCGCCCAGCTCGGGCTGCCTGTCTGGTCAGTGACAATTCGCAGGGTCTCCTGCTTTCTCGACCACGATAACACCTTGGAAACGAACCCATCCCCGCGCAGACTGTAGACCCAGCTTGTACGGAAGATAACGTGCGCGCCTCCAACCTGACCGATGGCCTGTTCGCCGTTCAATTTGCTTTGACCATACACGTTGAGCGGATTCGTCGAATCATCCTCGGCATAGGCCGCATTCTTCGCCCCATCAAAAACATAATCCGTCGAATAATGGATCAGCGTTGCATTAAGCTTGCGGGCAGATTCAGCCATCACTGCCGGAGCATGAGCGTTGACTTGCATCGCAAGATCAACCTCTTCCTCCGCACGATCCACCGCCGTGTACGCAGAGGCGTTGACAATGACCTGCGGCTTTACCTCATTAATTACGCGTTCCAGCGCCTTTAGATCTGCCACATCCAACGAACTTGAGCCGTAAGCATGAACCTCCCCCAGAGGAGCAAGCGTACGCTCCAACTCCCAGCCCAATTGACCATTTTTTCCAAACAGAAGTATTCTCATAAAATATTTTTTTACAGCAGGAATTATTCGTTTTCTTTTGCGAGGTTCAGCAAATAATTACCATAGCCATTATTCCCCATCTGAATGGCCAGGGCCTGCAATTGCTCGCGGCTGATAAACCCACGGTGGAAGGCAATCTCTTCCGGCGAGGAGATCATCAATCCCTGGCGGTCTTCCACAGCCTGCACAAAATTTGCCGCCTGCAGCAGGGACTCATGTGTGCCGGCATCCAGCCATGCCACGCCGCGCCCAAAGGATGTGACCTGCAACTCTCCCATTTCCAGGTAGATGCGGTTCAAATCGGTGATTTCGATCTCGCCGCGCGCAGAAGGTTTCAGGGACTCGGCAAAATTCACCACGCGCTCGTCATAAAAATACAAACCAGGCACAGCATAATGTGAGCGGGGTTTTAGAGGCTTTTCTTCGAGACTGATGGCTTTCCCATTGGAATCGAATTCGACCACGCCATATCGCTGCGGGTCGTGGACGGGGTAGGCGAAGATCAACGCGCCATGCTCCAGGGTGGCAGCCGCCAGCAATTGAGCAGGCAAACCCTGCCCGAAAAAGATGTTGTCGCCCAAAATCAGACAGACGCGTTCCCCGTCAATGAATTCCTTGCCGACCAAAAAAGCATCCGCCAACCCGCGCGGCTCTGCCTGTTCGGCATAGGAGAATTGCAAGCCCCAGGAATTTCCATCTCCTAAAAGCCTGCGGATTACAGGGAGGTCTTCCGGGGTGCTGATGATCAAAATATCGCGTATCCCCGCCAGCATGAGCATGGACAGGGGATAGTAGATCATGGGCTTATCGTACACTGGCAGCATTTGCTTGCTGGTTGCGAGAGTTAAAGGATACAAACGTGTTCCGCGCCCGCCTGCAAGAATAATTCCCTTCATATTTTTTTCTCCTATTTCATTTTCTCAGTAAATCGTAGGGCGACATTCATGTCGCTTTTACCCATCAATTTTAAGTTGTTCAGGCACTAGATAAATCTCGCGCTACCGCGTAAGGTGAGTTATTAACGTGATTTGTAATTCGCATCCAGCCAGCCTTTGTACTCCTGCTTTTGGCGGATGGCAGTCACCCACTCTGGGTGGGAGAGATACCAGTTGACAGTGGCAAGCAGGCCCTCGGTCAGGGTATGATGCGGGCGCCAGCCCAGTTCACTGCTGATCTTGTGAGTATCCATATCATAGCGGCGGTCATGCCCGGGACGATCCTTCACGAATTCGATCAAATTTTTGTGCGGTTTATAGCTGGGGTCGGCGGAGATTTCATCCAAAATCTCACAGATGGTTTCAACAATGGTGAGGTTGGCGGGTTGGTTTTCGCCGCCAATATTATAGGTTGAACCAGTCGATCCCTTTTTGAGCACAAGATGAATCGCTTCGCAGTGATCTTCAACATGCAGCCAGTCGCGGATCTGTTGACCATCTCCATAAACAGGCAATGGTTTGCCATCCAGCGCGTTGAGAATGATGAGGGGAATTAATTTTTCAGGGAATTGATAAGGGCCATAGTTATTCGAGCAATTGGTTATGGTAAACGGCAGTCCATAGGTGTGACCATAGGAGCGAACTAAATGATCGCTGGACGCTTTGGATGCGGCATAAGGGGAATTTGGCGCGTAGGACGTTTCTTCCGTCCAGGCGGGTTCGCCGGGGGCGAGTGACCCGAATACTTCATCGGTGGAGACGTGATGAAAGCGGAGATTTTCCAGAGAAAGGCTTTTTTCCTGAAGCCAAAATTTACGGGCCGCCTCCAAAAGAGAGAATGTGCCGATGATGTTGGTTTCGATAAATTGACGCGGACCCAAAATCGAGCGGTCTACATGGGATTCAGCGGCAAAGTGGACAATCGTATCAACCTGGTATTTTTTCAGCAATTCCCCGGCAAATTCGGTATCGCAAATATCGCCTTGAACAAAGGTGTAGCGCGGGTTATCTGCAACGTCTTTTAAATTTTCCAAACTGCCGGCGTAGGTGAGGGCATCCAAATTGATAACATGCGCATCCGGCTCGGCCTGCAAAAGGTAGTGGATGAAATTAGCTCCAATAAATCCCGCTCCCCCGGTGACTAGTACATGGTTCATGTGAATTTGTTTTCCTTGTCTTGTTTATTTGTTAATCGAACAAATCGGCTTCGGCTAGTGGTTTTCCGTTGATGTCTTTGGCAGATAACGAAGGAGGCGAACCATCCAGCAGGGGCCAGTCTATGCCAATTTGCGGGTCGCTCCATAAAATGCTGCGATCCCATTCGGGGGCGTAATAATCTGTAACTTTGTAGGTGACTTCTGCGTTTTCGCTCAACACATAAAAGCCATGGGCAAAGCCGGGAGGTATCCACAATTGGAGCTTGTTTTCGGCTGAAAGGATTATACCAACCCACTGGCCGAATGTTGGCGAACTGCGGCGAATATCCACCGCCACATCGAATATCTCGCCTGCAATGGCGCGCATCAGCTTCCCCTGCGCCTGCCTGATCTGGTAATGCAGCCCGCGCAGGACTCCCTTTTGAGATGCGGAGTGGTTTTCTTGAACAAATTTTTGGCCGATGCCAGCCTCGGTAAACTCGGAATCGCGGTAGGTTTCCATAAAGAAACCACGCGGGTCTCCAAATACGTTGGGCGTGAGTATCACTACATCAGGGATTTTTGTGGGGGCAAATTCCATAGATTAATAGTTCCTCTAATAATTTTATCTTTTTCTGCCAGCCGTCCATTATATCCTTGTCACAAGGGAATCCCCTGAGTAGAACAAGTCTACAGACTTGTTCTACTCAGGGGAAACCTGGCAGGCATCTGATAAAATGGATGAAATTATAGTAATTTATTGATTGGAGAGAAAATCAAATGACAACCGTACGTACCGATGTTTTGAAAATTGGCGATAAGTTCGCAACCCTGCTCGGCGATGAAGTAAATGTTGGGCAGGCCGCGCCTGAATTTACCAGCGTTGGGCAGACTGGCTGGGCTGCTATAAATCCGCTTCAGGAATCAAAGGGAAAGGTGATCATCCTCTCGGCAGTTCCCTCGCTGGATACGGATGTCTGCAACCGCGAAACCCGTCGATTCAATGAAGAAGCCGCCAAGCTGGGAGAGGATATCATCATCTACACCATCAGCACCGACTTCCCCATGGCGCAGAAGCGCTGGTGCGGCGCGGCTGGCGTGGATAAGGTGAAAGTTGTTTCCGATGTGCTCGAAACCGAGTTCGGCTTGAAGTATGGCCTGCTCATCAAAGAACGCCGCTTCCTGCGGCGCGCCGTATTCATTGTTGGGCGTGAGGGAAAACTGACCTATGTCAACTATCTGCCTGTGCTTGGCAACGAACCAGATTATGAGGAAGTGATCGCAGCGGCGAAGCAGGCTCTCGGGTAGGCAAAGGCCTGAGAAAATGGAATCAGGCGCAGGTTAAGAAAGAAGCGAAAGCCGTCTCCATCTGAAGGCGGTTTTTTTCGTCACGGTGTTACAATCTCCCGCTTATAGGAGAAGCAATGAGCGAGGCACGAAGAAATTTCATCGGGGGAATCCGCGCGGAGCTGCCGTTGTTGATTGGCGTGTTTCCGTTCGGCATGATCTATGGCGCGCTGGCGTTGAATGCGGGGCTTTCGAATGCGGCGGCGCAATGGATGTCGTCCGTTATTTTTGCGGGGTCTTCGCAATTTGTCACGGCGCAACTGGTCAACGACGGCGCGCCGATGCTGGTTATTATCATCACGATTGCGGTGGTCAATTTACGCCACATGCTGTACAGCGCGTCGCTGGCGCCGTATCTCAAAGACCTTTCGCTGCGTTGGAAAATTTTGCTCTCGTACCTGCTCACCGACGAAGCCTACGCCCCTTCCATTTTGTATTACGAAAAAGAAGGCGTGCAAACCTACAAGCACTGGTTTTTACTTGGCGCGGGATTCTCGTTATGGTTCACATGGCAGGTGAGCACGGCATTTGGAATTTTTCTCGGCGCATCCATCCCTGCCAACCTGTCGCTGGATTTTGCGCTGCCGCTTACCTTCATTGCCATGATCGTGCCTGTGCTCAAAAAACGCCCAACCATTGCCGCCGCATTGAGCGCGGGGGGCACAGCGTTGCTTGCCTACAACCTTCCCTTTAAACTTGGTTTGATCCTCGCCGCATTCGTTGGCATTATCGTTGGCACGTTGTTGGAGGAGAGGAAATGACTATATGGTTGGTCGTCATTATCGGCGGTTTGATCACGTTTGGGATTCGGTTTTCGCTGATTTATTTACTCGGAGAGGGCAAATTTGAAATTCCAGAAACTTTGCGAAAGGCGCTGCATTACGTTCCGCCTGCGGTGCTTTCGGCCATCATCTTCCCTGAGTTGTTCATCCGTGATGGCAATTTCGATCTGGCGTTAACCAATACGCGCCTGCTGGCGGGCATCCTTGCCGTTGTGACGGCGTGGTTCTCGCGCAATACGTTGCTCACTATTCTGGTTGGGATGGCGGCGCTGTTTTTACTGCAATGGCTCGTCTGATTTACAGGTAAACCAAAAACACGTGGCTGCCCCCTGCTTCTTTTTTGGCGAATTTTGTATTGGTCAGATAACGGTTGAACAAAAACCTTTTACCTCTGAGCCACTGAGGCGCGGAGTTTCGGCCTTATTTTTCTACCCTATTCGGGCACGCGTCAGTGGCTTCGCGCCTCCATGGTTCAAAAGTTTTTCAACCAATTGTTGACTATTACATTTTTTGGCGAATTTCGCTAATATTTTCTGAGGAATTCGCGTCATTCGCCTATTAGCGAAATTCGCGTTAAGAACTGTCACTTACTTTTCATCCACTACCCGAAAAATATGCTCGGAACTGCTTTTAATTGTGAAGTCAGGCGGTCACGTTGACAATTCCATCCACCCATAGTAATATTTGCCCCGCTCTTCCCACAACGCCGAGGTAGCTCAGTGGCAGAGCAGGGGACTCATAAGCCCTTGGTCGGGAGTCCAAATCTCCCCCTCGGCACTACAGACCGCCTAGTGGCGGTCTGTTTTTTCCAAAACACGCATCATTTCCCCTAGGGTGCGATTGTGCGCACCTCAACGGACTTTCACAAACTGACACAGGGATTTACCTTGCCGATTCCCCCTCACGCGGACATGACTCGTCATTATTCAGCCCCTAGCAAATAAAAAACGAGCAGCGGATATTTTCCGCTACTCACTTTGCTTACAAATCTTCTGGCTTCAAACCAGTGACCTTTGCCATTCTCGCCAACATCCTCGGACCAATTTCCTCATTATCATGAAACGCAAAGACGACATCATGCCAGTCCGCTCGTTCTAGAATTTTATGCGAGCTAGCCTGCCGCTTCACACTCCAGCCGATTCGTTGGAGCGCGGCTAACAAACGTTTTGCTTTGACACTTTTCCAATCGCTCATGCCATTGAAAATGAAAAGTTCAACGCAGGGATGCTCTCCCCATTATCAAGACGATCTGCAATTACGCGTAATGCCAATGCCTGAGCATGAGCCATTGCATCATTCGAATCTTTTCCATAGACCATCACACCTGGCAACTCCTTGACCTCTGCCAGCCAGCGACCATCTTCTTCCTGTTCATATTCAATAGTAAAAGTCATTTCTACCTGCCTTTCATTGAAGTGATTATACTCTTTTACGATACTCTCATATCCCGCCTCACCCGTTGACCTCCCCCCTCACGCGGACATGCCTCACCATCAATCAGCCCCTCGCACCCAATAAAAAACACTGGACATTCAGCCCAGTGTTTTCTCGTTCTTCTCGTCGTTCGGGTTGAAACCCTCCCTGGCACAGCCCCCTGTGGGCAGTACATGGAAGCACTTCGTGCTAATTGCGGAGTCCACGCCAGTGGACTTTCACGAACTGAGGCAGGGCTTTAGCCCGCACCGACTCCCCCTCACGCGGACATGACTCACCATCAATCAGCCCCTCACACACCCACAATCCGTTCCCATCCGTTCATCCGCTTCAAATCCGTTGACAACCTCACGCGGACATGACTCACCATCAATCAGCCCCTCTCGTCAATAAAAAAGTGAGTAGTGGGTTCTTTTCCGCTACTCGCTTTGCCTATAAATCTTCTGGCTTCAAACCAGTGACCTTTGCCATTCTCGCCAACATCCTCGGACCAATTTCCTCATTATCATGAAACGCAAAGATTACATCATGCCAGCCTGCGCGTTCAAGAATTTTGTGCGAGCCAGTTTGTCTTTTGACCTGCCAGCCTATTCTTTCCAGCGCGGCTAACAAACGTTTTGCTTTGATGCTTTTCCAATCGCTCATGCCATTGAAAAAGAAAACATTAACGCGGGAATACTCTCCCCGTTTTCGATAAGATCTGCTGCGACACGCAACGCCAATGACTGTGCATGAGCAACCGCATCATCAGGGTCTTTTCCATAGACCATCACACCAGGCAATTCCTTCACCTCCGCCAGCCAGCGACCATCTTCTTCCTGTTCATATTCAATAGTAAAAGTCATTTCAACCTGCCTTTCGTTGAAGTGATTATACTCTTTTACGATACATCCCCTCACGCGGACACGACTCACCATCAATCAGCCCCTCGCCCATCCACAATCCGTTGACATCCGTTCATCCGCTCAAAATCCGTTGACAAACCTCACGCGGACATGCCTCGCCATCAATCAACCCCTCGCACCCAATAAAAAATACTGGACATTCAGCCCAGTGTTTCTTCATTACATCTGAATTTTCATTCGATATTGTCCGCGACCAACGAAATCAAGGATATTTTTATCTCTCAAATATTGTAACTGCTGTCTTATCTTCGCTTTGACATTGTTATTCAAGGGATGTTTCGCCTGCAAATAAGCCTCAAAAGCGTAAACATCGTCCAGAGAAAACTCTCTTTTCTTTATTCTTTCAACGCAAATTAAAACATCCAATAACCAGCCTTTTGCTTCAATATTATGAGTACCTTTTACAAACTCTGTTTTATTCCATCTTTCTAAAACCTCATCTTTACTTTTAGCAATTCCATTTTGAACATAAAAAATTTTCCCAAACTCAGGGATATTGTTAATCACAATATTACAACCAATCCACCCTGCTCTTCTCGCAGTTGGGCTAAGCGCAGGTCTTTTTTCAATAATATCTGGCACAAAGAAATATTTAGGTATTGTCAAAAAATTTCTAATTTGCAATGTTTGTTTGTCATATGTGAGGAAAAAGAAATTCGGATTATTTTCTGCTGCTAGTCTTGTAATCATTGTGGAATACGCACCATCCACAATTTTCTTTCCCATGTTTCCGTTCTTGGATTTCAATTCATATTCTTCGGAACAGTTCTTACAGTAAAAATCAGCGACTGGTTTGTTATTCCCAAATCGACTCAAAACATGCCCGCAATTCGCGCAGAACGCCGAACTATTAACCCAATGCTCCGTCATCACACGGATTCGTTGACTCTCACCTGAGTAAGCTTCTGCTATTTCGGCTGGTAAAATTAGACCCATCTATAATTTCCTTCGCACACCATAATCAAATGTTTATAATTTGGCAGGAGGCTTTCATGGCACTGGTTGATAGAATCGTTCAGGCATTTGAGGCTCTCGGTGGAAGAGCAACCTATTCTGAGTTATATGATTATTTAGAGAAAAACACAAATGCACCTTTGCCAAGAACTTGGAAAGATAACGTGAGGGGAAGAATTGAAGAACATTCTTCGGATTCGAATGCATTTAACCACAGACGAGATTTATTCTACTCTGTTCTGGGGAAAGGTAGCGGTGTTTGGGGATTGAGAAATAGGTTGCAAAAAAGTCCAGTCGCGATTGATATTGAGGAACAAGTCAACGATTTGAAAATTGGAGATGGAAACGCCAAGCCTGCCAAAATAGAGACTGAAACTACAAGAATCATCCGTGACACCATTATGACCAAGCAACTCAAGTTGATCTATCAATACAAATGTCAAATCTGCAACAAAGCCATTTTGCTATATAAGAGCCAATATGCAGAAGCGCATCATCTAAGACCATTAGGCGGCGTTCATAGAGGACCTGATGACGCTGGCAATATTTTGATTGTTTGTCCTAACCATCACGTTGAGTTTGATTACGGTGCAATTGCAGTTCACCCTGTGGAAATGACTGTAATTCATATTGACTCAAACTATAGTCTCACTGGAAAGCCTGTTTTATTTCATCCACTTCACAAAATAAATGAACTAAATCTTGCGTATCATATTGACAATGTGTTTCAAGGCAATTGATGTTATTTTTACTTTGTCGGATGATTTTGCGCGTTGAGTAACATCACAATATTACTCGCTCTTTCTTCAGCATCTTCCCAGCCATCATAATTTGAACAGACACAAATCTCTTTTTGCTCATTCTGGTCAATTATAACGAAAGTATCTTCATCAAATCGGCTGACAATATATCTTTTCATGTTTTCACTTATATTGACCCTGAACACAAAATATCTGTTCATTCGGTTTTAATTTCTTCCGCTCTTTGATCAAATATTCTTGAGCAAAATCTTTTTTGCTAAATATCTTTGCAATTGACTTGCCCCCACTAATCCTGACAACCACCCACGGGTTTGAATAAAACTGCACATTTTCTACTGCTGTCCAAACTTCATTCTTTATTTCATCTGAATACGAGCCATCCAGAGTAACAGTCTCCATTAAATTTCCCCAATCATTATCTGGGATGCGTACAACGGTGTATGTTTTTTTTCTCATAATAAGCATTATATAGATAAAAAAATAGAGGATGTGACTGCCAGTAGTCACATCCTGAAATTGGTCAATATTATATTTTCTATAACTCAAAACCTTTGTAGTTAATCAAAACTCCAACTCCTTCAAATTCTGCGCCTCGGACTTCTTCCCACCCGCACTAAAACAACGTCAAAATTCCAGTTTCCTCGTCTTCGCTCAAATTGCTGATGGCTAAATAGTTTTCCCGCAAAATCATTTCAATATCCTTTGTAGAACAATTGCCGCGTCGAATCCAAATGATTTTCGGCGGGAATCCTTTGATAACCCCAAACTCGCTAAAATCGGCGTCTTTCGTGACAATCATGTAATCGTTGTCATGAG
>CAKKRM010000284.1 GCA_919902735.1 Anaerolineales bacterium
CTCCTGTCCGTTTCTACAACAAAGATACACCTTTTTGCTGGATTTTTCAAGTGCTTATTTTGCAAGGGGCGTGCCAACGGTTTGCGTTACCTGCGCTGGGGCGGGGACGGCGAAGCCGTCCAGCCAGAAAAATGCTAAGGCGTAGGAAACTGCTTGAGATTGCCGCAGAATCCCCAGCGTCAGGTGCACGCTTTGTTGGGCAGATTTTTGTAAGACTCATTTGCTTTTCTTTTTTCAAACAACTACACCAAAACACGTTAATTAATGAGCGACATAAATAAACTGATTAACAATTAAATACAAACCAACAGATTTCGTTTCGCATTTTTTGGTCGTCAAGCACTAGGTCGCGTATCTCAATTGGAAGTTGCGCACGTTGCCATTCGCACTCAATGCGACCATATTCTTCAATACGACTATCAGGTGCTGTTTCATGCACTGCCTTAATTGCATAGGCTGCCGCACCCAGTTCATGTGCTGCTACATGAGCAACCACTCCTGCTTGACCAGCCGCATATGCAGCATAGCGTGATGCTCCTTTCAGGTTTCTGGCTGCCGCCATTGCATGACCACCCGCCGCTTTAGACTGTGACATTGTAATCGTGCCTTGTGCCCAAGCGCGTGCCGATTCAATGGCTCGACGTGGGCGCTCGTCATTGGGTTGCATTTCTTCAAACAGGTGCAAAACATGTTGTGCGCACTCGGCGGCCCATATTGCAAGCAAATGGTGGTCTGCGTCTTGGAGAGTACCACCGCGCCGTATAGTAATGAATCTAGGGTCACGCTTCTTTGGTAATATCATTCTTCAACTTCTTGTGTGTGCCATCTGCCCAACGGTTTGCGTTACCCGCGCTGGGGCGGGCGGCGGAACGCCGTCCGACTGGAAAAATGCTGAGGCGTAGAAAAATGCTTGGAATCGCGCCAGAATCCCCAGCGTCGGGTGCACGCTTTGTTGGGTTGCGGTCTTGGAAGACTCAATGTTATTACAGAAACTCTTATCCGAAACGCATATTTTCATAATTTACGGTTAGTTACCAACGCATTACGCATGATTTTTTTGTTGAGGTAATTATCTATCGCCCGTACTATTATCCAATAATTGATTATCAGTATTAAAGCAAAAAATGGGATGACAAAATAAAACGAATAGGCAAACGCCAATAAAAATACAAAAAAATGAGACACTCCTCCTCGATATTCTAGCCTTGCATTTGGCTTTTTTAGATTTACATAACCTACACATGGAAAAATCGCGCGGGTTAATGGGCGAATAATTGCTTCGTTGTTCTTTAAAATAATGAACGAATAAAAGGGAGCCCCCCAATTAATCCAATGAGGCACGATAATATTATTTGCAGGATTGATTAGATATTCTCGCGTTTCGTTTGACAAAGGCTTGCTCCAAATTTTGAAGCCGCGTTTCATATTTCTATGAAGTTTGACCAGAAAAAACGACTCAAAAACCCACATGAGCAGAAGAAACATAGTTGATAGTACGAGAACTCTTTGGTAATTTGACAAAAAGGAAAACATAAAATCATGTCCTGTGTATTTTGCATTATTAGACCAACACGAAATTAACATGCGTTTTTATTTTGCGTGAAGCAACCCAACGGCTTGCGTTACCTGCGTGTGGGCGGGCGTGGACAATGCTTGGGAGCAGAATAAAAACCGAAGCCAGAAAAATGCTCCTAAACCGCGCAGAATCCCACACGTCAGGTGCATGCTTTGTTAGGCAACCTTTATGCTTACCAAAACGAAGGCTGAAAAAGACACCACTGCCAACACGCCTAACTTTTACACACAACTTAATTTTTAGCAATGACCAAAAATAGGACTTGCCAAAACGCCAAATAACCAAAAGCTAACTTTTGACTAACCAAATCAGTTTTGTGCATACTGAACAGAAATTTCATAATCCAAAATCCACAAGCAGTGATTATTCCCCACACGTTCTAAATCTTGCCATCCTTGACAACTTAATCGTCCTTCGGCGATAGTTTGTTGAGAATTTATTGCGGAAGTAATTAAGTTGCTGAGGTCAAATCCTCCATTTACGCATTCTCGCTGACGGCATTTAACCTGAAAGAAGGCTTTACTCATTGAAGTAAATTCTTTGTTTTGTGATTCAATGGTTCCGTTGCCGCTGTCATCACGAAAAACCATTTTGATATTCACTGAAGAAACAGTTGGAAACTTTTCGGAAATTGTGGGAGATGCAAGAAATTCTTGATTGAATAATGTTTCATGGACGCTATTTTTCTTGGACATTACTTACTCCATTTTTCAACTGACAATGAACTCGAAAAGACGATTTTGTTTTGCTCTTGGGTTGCCTAACGGTTTGCGTTACCTGCGCTGGGGCGGGGACGGCAAAGCCGTCCAGCCAGAAAAATGACAAGGCGTAGAAAACTGCTTGGGATGTGCGCAGAATCCCCAGCGTCAGGTGCACGCTTTGTTAGGTGGCGGCTTTGTTAAGATTTACTTTGCTTTTTATAAGAGCAGGAAATTCGTAAATAACCTTTAAAAGCATTTCTGAAAAATTTAAAAGTTCTTTTGCGTCGTCCAATCCCATGATTACTATCTCATGATTTGCTTCATTGCTCTTTGTTCGGATATGGTCAACCCACTCTTTTGCGTCAGGGGGGACATAGTGATTATTTGCCAAATATTCGACATATGAAACGAAACTTTCCCCTGACTTCGCTCCTTTTGATACAGCAATGTGCATTAAAAGTTTTCTGCAACACAAGACAGCAGCTGTGTAACTGCCAATACCTGTTGCCTGTCTCGCTTCATCATATAGCGTTTTTATAGATTCATCTGGAATATGCTTAACTGGATTTCCAAAAATTACACCTGGGTGTTGCTCCCCATTTACATCAATGTAAGTTGGTTGTCTGCAAAGGTGACAAACGCATACATACCCCGCAATTCTGCTTTGAGGGTCTAGCGCTATCCATCCTTTATCTGAGGCTAACGGCTTGTTGCAATAACTGCAAACATAATTTTGCGAAGGAATGTCTCTAATTGAATCCCATTTTGATATATTATTCATAACACTTCCTTTTGGAGTATTTTGATTCTTTTATACTTAACGAGACAATTTTACAACTAGCCACCTAACGATTTGCGTTACCCGCGTGTGGGCGGACGGGGATAATGTTTGAGATGTAGGAAAAACCCGAAGCCAGAAAAATGCTTGTAAATCGCGCAGAATCCCACACGTCGGGTGCACGCTTTGTTAGGCGCACTCATGGCTGCAAGAACCGCTGGCTGAAACAAGACACCGCCGCTAACCCATGTTTTTGTGCACCTTACTTTTTTGATGGTGTCAAACTTTGCGTGAGCATTAGAAGGTATTTAGGTTCTTCGCATTCAAGGATGATCAGACTATCTGCTGTCCCAGATTCTCTAAGCCGCCTTGCGCAATCCCATACAACGTTAGAAACTCCATTCATAATGGCGTCGAGAAATTCTTCCTGGGGCATGTCAAGACTTGCAGTTATTGACGCCTCATATATAACTCTTGTCCGAATTTTCCCATCATTTGTAAGATAGTTTTTGTGTTTAGGGTTTACTATAATAATTTTGCCACCTTCTATTTTGGGGACTGTTTGACCATGTTCAGTATCCTCCTTATACACCAAGAAACCTTTTGTTGGAGGAGATAGTACCTGCCCTGGTATTACCCACCAAGTGTTTGCTTTTGCTTCTCTGGCTATTTGCACTTTAGCGTCGTATGACAACTCGGAATTATTTGGCGCAATTGATGGTTGCGATGATTCGCTAGTGCTTGTTGCTGCTGGCTGCTTCTTACCGAACAAGTTTTTTAGAAAGTTCATTTTCATTCTCCTTTTAGTGAAATGTCTACAAACTCACTTATCCCCACATTTGCGATAAGCGCCTAACGGTTTGCGTTACCCGCGCTGGGGCGGGCGGCGGAACGCCGTCCGATTGGAAAAATGCTGAGGCGTAGAAAACTGCTTGGGATGTGCGCAGAATCCCCAGCGTCGGGTGCACGCTTTGTTAGGCGCGGTTTTTATAAGATTACTTTGCTGGCAATTGTACAACATCAAATTCATTTTTGATTATCTCAACTCATTCCTTCAAAAGGTTATAAATGATTCGATATGATTGTCAAGGAGAAGGTGTATTCCACCTATAACTGCTACTAAATGCTTGCCCGCTTTGAGCGTCAACAAGTACTTTGCACACATTCCAAAGTGTGGGAGTTTTGAGTGGGGTCGGTGTTAATCCGCCAAATGGAAAACCAAAACCTTGCCATTTGCCTTTTATTTGGACAAACCAAACAGGATTTCCAATTAATTCTGTGGAGGGGTCAACGGTTTCTTCATGTACCTTTTTATAGCCTTCATCATAAGACATAAGATTTGCTTGACTGTCGTAAGGCTCTTCTAATTGAACTGAACGAAAAGAACCGCAACTTTTCTTCGCTATTTCAATTGCTATATCTTGAGTGATTTCACTTTTTATGTTCTCGGTAGATTCAACTTGATTAGGCGTTTCTGTTGACTTGGTAATAGATACTGGCGTACAAGAAGTCAGAATAATTGCGAGAATGACGACAAGTAACGTTTTTACTTTCATGATTTCCCTTGCGATACGACTGAATGACAAGCGCCTAACGGTTTGCGTTACCCGCGCTGGGGCGGGCGGCGGGACGCCGTCCGACTGGAAAAATGCTGAGGCGTAGAAAAATGCTTGGAATCGCGCCAGAATCCCCAGCGTCGGGTGCACGCTTTGTTAGGTGCGTTTCCATTGGATTAATCCTTTGTCTTCTTTGAACGCACATTTTTTACATAGTGTTTTTATATCTTCATCCAACATGCTAATATATCTTTCGTGATACTCGATTGACCTTATAGCAACTTTACGATGTATGTCAAATAACTTATTAAATTCGTTGTGAGCATTTTTTCTTGCTTCAAACTCTGACACAAATCTCAAATGATTTGATATTCCTTTTGCGGGTTTGTCAAAAATATTTTTGCAAAAAACTCGTTTTCCCGTTGTTGAATCTAATTTGTTGCTTACACAGATATATGCGCCTTTATCTTCTTTATACCTTATAGCGTCTGAACCACATTTTGGGCAAACATCTTCTTCTTCCACGTGACCAACTTTTATATTTTTCTTAATCCATTCTTCATGTCCATTTTCTTGCTGTACTTCGTCGAAAATTTGTTGTATGGTCGGTGGATGCCAAACATGCTGTATAACGAGAATTCCTTTTTCTCCGCATTTCTCGCAAGTATGACCTATCTTTTCAGCGCGGCGTTGTTTCCATTCTTTTGTTTGCCATGCTTTGCCAGATTTCGCTAAAAATTCGAGAGCCTTTTCTCCTGACAGTTCACCAGAGAGTAATTTTTCTTTGATTTCAAGTTGTTTCATTTTGCACCGAAGCACCTAACGGTTTGCGTTACCCGCGCTGGGGCGGGCGGCGGGACGCCGTCCGACTGG
>CAKKRM010000285.1 GCA_919902735.1 Anaerolineales bacterium
GGAAAACGGCCAAAGTCTTCGAGAAAACCTTCGGGACGTTCCATACCTTCAACTCATTTGAAACACACCCAAAGGTTTTTGGAAAATAGCGTATTTGATTGCAAAAGAAACCTTTAGGATCTTAAGATTAGGAGAATTCATGAGATTAAGTAAACTTGCAAGCGAAATAGCCGAATCGCCCACCCTGGCGTTGAACGAAGAAGCGCGTCTTTTGCGCGAACGCGGGGAAGCGGTTATCAACTTGGGAATTGGAGAGCCGAAGAATAAAACCCCCATTGCGGCGATTCTTTCTTCGGGGGCGAGGTTATCGAGCGGGGAGGTGAAGTACACGCCGCCCGACGGATTGCCTTCCATGAAGAAGGCCGTCATCCGTTACACCGAGGAAAACTACAACCGCCTGGTCGCCCCCGAAAATGTGATCGTTACGAATGGGGCAAAGCAATCGCTTTACAATATTTTTTATTCCATTTTGAATCCGCAGGATGAGGTGATCGTCATTGCGCCGTATTGGGTTTCGTATCCCGAAATGATCAAAATGTGCATGGGTATTCCAGTGATCGTGACGCCCGAAGATGGGACGTTTACCCCGCGCTTTGAGGATATCGAACGGGCGGTGACATCCTCCACGCGCGCGATCATTGTCAACAGCCCGAACAATCCCTCCGGCGAGATTTACCCGCCAGAATTGATCGGGAAGATTGTGGAATTTTGTGAACGAAAAGGCATTTATATGATTTGTGACGACATTTACCACAAATTGACATTCGACAGGAATGTCGCTGTGCCTGCGTACTCTTTTACAAAAAAAGATATGGATGACTCGCATGTCATCGTGGTCAATGGCGTTGCCAAGTTGTACGGCATGACGGGTTTTAGAATTGGCTGGGTGACTGCGCCCCGTCAACTGGTGAAGGTGATGACGAATGTCCTCGCGCAGACCACCTCCTGTGTTTCTCCAATTGCTCAGGCGGCGGCGGAAGGGGCATTGAACGGCTTGCAGTCCGTTGTGGACGCGCTGCGCTTGCAAATCCAAAATAATTGCGAAGTGGTTTTGCAGGAGATGAAGACTTTCACAGGCGCGCGCCTCATTCCTCCGAAAGGGACGTTCTATGCCCTGCCCGATTTGCGCGCGTTTAACAACAACTCGGTGGAGTTGTCAAAATTCCTCCTGAAAAAAGCGCTGGTGGTGACCGTGCCCGGAAAGGAATTCGGCATGGAAGGCCACATCCGCATTTCGTTTGCGGGGTCGGTGAAGGATATTACCGAAGGCATTGCCCGAATCAAGTGGGCGCTCGACGCCACTTCGCCCAATGAAATTTATATTGGCGATAAAAAAATGATCCGCGATTGGATGTAGATTTGCCATGATGTCATTGCGAGGCGACATTTTTTCGCTGAAGCAATCCCCTGGAAATGAGAAAATATAAATATGAATAACCTACTCAACATAAAAACACCCGCCGAATCCATCGCGCAGACCCGCAAGGCAGATTACAACCTGTCCAATCAGGGCGTGAGCAATTTACGTTTGGCCTATTGGAATCTCACCACCGAGTCTTTGGTGGAGGAAGCGGTCTTTCGCGGCGAGGGCGACTTGGTGGCTGGTGGCGCCTTTGTGGCGAACACAGGCAAACACACTGCCCGCAGCGCCAATGACAAATTCGTGGTTCGCGAAACAGACTCGGAGGGGAATATCTGGTGGGGCGTGTACAACCGTCCGTTTTCAGCGGACAAGTTCGAGGTCCTGTATGACCGTATGCTTGGATTTTTACAGGGACGCGATGTCTTCGTTCAAGATGTGTACGCGGGCGCGGACGAATCCTATCGTCTGCCTGTCCGCATTGTGACGGAGCTTGCCTGGCATAGCCACTTTGTTCGCAACATGTTCATCCTGCCGCAGTCGCTCGAAGAATATAAACGCTTCGTGCCAGAGTTTACGATTGTCGCCATGCCATCGTTCAAGTCCGCGCCCGCTGTGGATGGTTCGAACAGCGAGACGATCATCTGCCTGTCGTTTGACAAAAAACTTGCCATCATTGGCAACACAGCTTACGCGGGCGAGATCAAGAAATCGGTGTTCACGATCTTGAATTATCTTTTGCCGTTGGAGGGCGTGCTGTCCATGCACTGCTCGGCAAATGTCAATCCTGAAAACGCGGACGATGTGGCCTTATTTTTCGGATTAAGTGGGACGGGCAAGACGACGCTTTCGGCGGATCCCACTCGCCGCCTCATTGGGGACGATGAGCATGGGTGGAGCGATAATGGCATTTTCAACTTTGAAGGCGGATGCTACGCAAAAGTCATCGGCCTTTCGGAATCCGCCGAGCCTGAAATTTTCGCAACCACCAAACGCTTTGGCACGATTCTTGAGAATGTCACCTTCGACCCGATCACACGCTTGATCGATCTCGACGATGACACGCTCACCGAAAACACCCGCGCTTCCTATCCGTTGGATTTTATCGCCAATGCTGTCCCTGAGAAAAAGGCCGGGCATCCAAAGAACATCATCCTGCTTACGTGTGATGCGAGCGGAGTCATGCCGTCCATCGCACGGTTGACTTCCAACCAGGCTTTGTATCAATTTATCTCTGGCTACACTTCCAAAGTCGGGGGAACAGAAGTCGGATTAGGCAAGGAACCGGAGATCACATTCAGCGCATGTTTTGGCGGGCCGTTCATGGTGCATCATCCCTACAAATATGCGGAACTACTTAAACACAAGATCGAACGATATGGCGTTACCTGCTGGCTGGTCAACACGGGCTGGGTGGGCGGGCCGTATGGCGTGGGCAAGCGCATTTCCATTCGCTACACGCGCGCCCTGCTTAATGCGGCGTTGAACGGAAATCTTGCAAACGTGAAATATAAACAGGATTCCATTTTCGGGTTTGAAGTCCCTGTCACTTGCCCGAATGTTCCTGACGAAGTTTTGGATCCCTCATCCTCCTGGGGAGATAAAAAGGATTATGACCGACGCTACAAAGACCTTGCCATGCGTTTCAAACAAAATTTTGGCAAGTTCACAGACCGCACTCCGCAGGGAGTGATCGACGCGGGGCCGAAGGTGTAGCCTGCTCGTGTAAAAACTCTGGGTTTGTGAACCCAGAGTTTTTTATCAGGATGTACGAGCGAAAACCTTAACGCGAATTTCCCGCATGAAGCGAAAAAAATTCGCGTCATTCGCCCAATTTGCGCAATTCGCGTTAAAAGGATTTGACTTATTAACTGATGTTACGCACCGTCCCGAAGGTTTGACTGGAAAGCAAGCCTGGGCTACGAGAACCTTCGGGACGTTCTGAGTAAGGTGAGTTATTAACTGACCTTACGCACGGAAGAACTCTTTGCCGAAAATTTTAACGCCAAGCCGCAAAGACGCGAAGTTTTATTTCCCTTTGGGCCTTCGCGTCTTTGCGTTAGATGTTTTGGGCAAGTATCCCACCCTGCAGAGCGGACTGCATAAGGCGAGTTATTTAACTGACCTTACGCAGTTTTGCGTATTTTAGGGTCATGTCGCCCTGAGCGATAGCGAAGGGTCTCTACGACTATCTTAGAGACCCTTCGCTCCGCTCAGGGAATCATGGGCGGTGCGTAAGGTGAGTGATTTAAGATAATGTCTGTTTTCCCAAACTGCCCTCTTTTTCGCACAACATTTATCTGAATTAGGTGTTCCAACCACCAGGAGATTGATCCATGACCTCAAAGCGTTGGACAAATGAATTTTTAAACGAAATGCGCGGGGTGGCCGATCCATTGGCCGACGATGTAGTGAAGTCGGTGATCGAGTCTGGCGGGTTGGATGAATTTAATAAAATGATTCGGCATCTGGTCAACAACCGTGATGCCCTGCCAGAGTCCATGCCGAAGAGCGTGCATGATTATTTCGAGAAAACGCAAATCCTGCCTGCCTGGGCCGATCGGGAAAAGATCGTTCGCGGCGAGCGCGTGTTCGACTTGTACGGCCCCGAAATGATTATGATGCTGTTCTTCGTTTCTCTCCCGTACGCGTACGCCACCAAAAAAGGCTCGCACGTTCTCTCCATCACCTCAGAACTAACCCGTCACGTTCATCGCCGCATCTTCCGCACCGCGCAATTCATCATGGACGTGATGCAGGCCGGGGGCCTGGGAGCAGGCGGCAGGGGAGTCCGAAGCGCGCAAAAAGTCCGCCTGCTTCATGCTTCCATCCGCTATTACATCGCCCACAAAGAACAGTGGAAGCAGGAGTGGGATCCGTCGTGGGGATTGCCGATCAATCAGGAGGATATGGCAGGCACGCTGATGGATTTTTCTGCGGGCGTGATGCGTGGACTACGCCGCGCAAAAATTTTACTCTCGCCTGAAGATGCGGACGCCTATCTGCATTGCTGGAAAATAGTGGGACATATTATCGGCGTTCGTGACGACCTGATGCCTGATTCCGTTTCTGATTCATTTATCCTCGCTGAAACGATCATCAACCGGCAAATAGGCAGGAGCGATTCAGGAAAAATCCTCGCGAAAGACCTGATCGAATTTATCCAGGGATTTTTGCCCCGCTGGATGCGCGGCTTTTCCGCAACCGCCATCCGCTACCTTTCAGGAGACAAGATCGCAGACATCATCGAAAGCGGCCCGTATAACTGGACGATCATCTTTCTCAGGATGCAGGTTGCCATGTTCGATTTCATTGAAAAAATAAAATATCGTTTCCCCAAAGTTCAAAAATATGTCCGTTATTTTACATGGACTTTGATTGACCGTGTTGTTTTGTACGAAGAAGGCGGTGAAAATTATTTTGAAATTCCCGATTACCTGAAAAAAAACTGGCATTTGTCCAAACGCTAACTATTTGTTGAGGAGTAATTCATCATGGAAAACAGGGATTTTTGGTTGTACGTCACCTATGGTTTTTTGGCTATTTTTTGGATTCCCGCCTATATTCTGATCATCCGCCGTGGGATATTGGATCATTCCTATGGGATGCCAATCGTCGCCATGCTGGGCAATTGGCCCTGGGAGTGGATTTTTGGCCTCGATTTGGCAAGTCCCTGCCCGCTGGTTTGGACTGCCTGCCCGGAGCGCGCCTTGCAGCTTGCAAATTTCGCCTCCATGTTTTTGGACGCGGGAATTGTTTACACCATCGTTCGTTATGGCCGGGATAAATTTTCAAACCCGTTTATTCGCAAGTACTTTTATCAAATCCTCGTTTTTGGCTTGATCTCATCGTTTTTGATCCAGTACACATTTATCACCGAAGTCGGGTTTCCGAATATCCATCATCTGGTGATAGACGGCCAGGTTCCGCTCTTTCTGCCCGGAGATTCAGGCGGCTCGTATTCGGCATATATCCTCACCTTTGTCATGGGCATTTTATTCATCAACATGCTCACGGAAAGGAACAGCCTCGAAGGCCAATCCTTCATGATCGCAATGGCCATGCTGCTCGGCAATATCGCCGCCTATGTTTTTATCGCCATATTGAACGAGGTCACGCCTTTCCTGAATGTCCTCTTTGGGTTGACGATGTTTGTGAATATTATGTATGCGATGATGGTCTATAAAAAATCGTTGGAGTTGGGACTTCATCCATTCACACGCTGGTAGGAAAATGAGTCCCGCGCTTTATTATTCGGGACTTATTTTGTGATTGCTTTTTGCAAGCGCCATCACTGCCTGCTCCAGTTCGTGGGGAGTTTTTATCCCTTCGAATATTTTGCGTGCTTTTCGCAGGTGCTCCCTGCCTTCATTTTGTTTCAGCATTAAACCAAGCTCATAATGGCCCCGTCCCAGTTCATAATGTTGACGATGTCGTTCAGCCAGTTCGATACATTTTCCAAATTCGGATTGGGCTGTTTTTATCCTGCCGATCAAGCCGTTATAGATGCCATTGTAAAGATGGCATTTTGCTTTATTGATGGTTAATGGCTCCAGGGCTTTTGTGATGACAGGGATTTTGTGAAACGCCCGCTCAAGCATATCCTTTTGCGCGCTTTCAGGTTGAAATTGACCGCCTTGCAGGATTTTCCATAAACCAATTGTTGCGTCGCATACAGGGCCGTATTCATGCATTGTGCTGGCCAGGCCTGGCTTGGCAGGTGCGTGGCGTTGATGAGCGATGACGTTCTTCAGTGCAAGCTCGGGCATACCTGCGCGCTGGTATGCCAGGCTTAATGCGCCAAAACGGGATGTGTTGAGTATTTTATCGTCCGCGTTTTTCATGGGGATATTGATGCTTGCTTCAATCAGTTGAATTGCCTCATTAATCTTTCCAAGCATGAGCAGGTTATGACCCTGCCCATAGAGTCCCCAGGCCTGGTTTTGCGGGCTGTCAGTTCGTGACGCTCTTTGGTATTGCTCCTGCCAGCGCACCAGGCTGCTTTCAAATTGACTTTGCAAATGCAGGCTTGTCGCAAGCGACGCGATCAACTCAGACCAGCTGCGCGCATCTCCAAGTTGGTCTGCAAGCTGAATGCCGGCTTCCAATTTCTCGTATGCATTTTCCCAATCGCATTGCATAAAACGAACAACGCCCTCGCGTAGCATGATAAATATCCCGCCGGGCGTATCATTGGTTTTTGCGAGCATATCCCGCCCGAGTTTTTTGTACGTTTGATATACCCGATCCAGCCTTGCAAGCCCGGAGATCATTTGCAGGTTTCCATATCCTTCCACCATCAGGTCCGGCATTCCAGCCCGTTCTGCAAGATTTAACCTGCGAAGCATGCTCCACGCGAGCAGTGTTGTATCCTGGGCGTAATAATAAATGCTCTCAATTTTATTTTGCGCCAGTTCCTCTTCAACCTTGCGCCGCGTATTCGATAATTTTCCAGTCAATTTGGCTGGAAATGCACGGTGAAGAGTTTGCACCGTTAATTCTTTCAATAAATAAATAATGGCGGCATATGTATTTTTAGGCGGCGGATTGCCAAGCAGTTTTAACGCCTGGGACAAATGTGCCTCTGCTTCTTTTAATTTGCCCAGCCTGATACAGGCTGTGCCAAGGATTCGTTCCCAACGAGCGCGCTGCAATATCTTCGCCGCTGATTTATTGCCCTGCCCCGCCTTATCCAATTCAAGGGCGATATCGATGAAGCGGATGACATCTTCGTTTAAATAATGTTTCAACGATTGCTCAGCGGCTTTTTCAAGGTAATAAATGGCTTTATCGTTTACTTCGCCTTTCAGCCAATGATGAGCAAGGCGGGAATAATGCGGCGTGAGATCGTTTGCATAATTTTTTTCATACCATGCGGCGATGGCGCAATGAAGCTGTTTGCGCTGGCTGAAGGTCAACAGGCTGTAGACCACTTCCTGAAAAATCACATGCTTGAACAGGTACGAGAGTTCCGGGTCGGGTGATTCCAGATCGGTGATTCCCAATTGGGTAAGGTTTTGCAGGTACTCCGTCAGTGTGGATTTATCAATTTTGGCGGGGTGTACATTGGCGAGCATGTTCAGGATGAAGATCCTGCCAATGACGCTGGCCACCTTCAAGGTCAATTGATGAGGCGCGGGCAGGCGGTCGACGCGCCTCGTGATCACGCCTTGAACTGTTTCCGGGAAATCGATCTTCGCCAACTCCTCGGCAGTATGCTCGACCAGCGCCATGTCGTTTTGAATGTTGATGATCCTCGAATCGCGCAGCGCATACGCAATCTCCTCCGAAAAGAACGGGTTCCCCTGCGCCCTGGCCTGGATAAATTCAAGCACAGACTCAGGGATATGTTTTACGCCCAGCTTCCGCGAGACGAGTTCGGTTGTATCTTTGGGCGAAAGATTTGCCAGTTGAAAGCGCTGCGTGTTTGGGTTCGAGATGATGCGGTTGAATTCATCCACAGTTTGTGTGGAAGTTTCGTCTTTCGTGATGGGGCGTGTGGCAATCACCAGTAATACGGAGGCCAGCTCGCGGTTGATATATCCGATTAGCGTCCATGTGGCGGCGTCCAGCCATTGCGCGTCATCGAAAAGAATAACGGAGTGGACGGCCTTGTTTTTTTGCGTTAGCGTATTCTGTAAAATTCGTAAAAGCACCTCACGCGTGCTGGTAGCCCTGGCTTCCCCCTTCATCTGGCTGGTCAGGTCATTATCCTGCCAGCGCACGGGAAGGATGTCATTCAACAGCGGGGCGCGGTTCATCAGAAATTCATCATTTCGCAGCGCGGATAAAACCTTGTTTTGAATGGACTGCTGGTTGTCAAGTTCAGATATTTCAAGCAGGGCTTCCAATATCGACTTGGCCGCAAAATATTGCGTTGTCATTTCAACAGGGTCGGCCTGCCCAGATAAGACCCGGATGCCGTTCCCCAAAGCCTGTTCAGAGAAAAACGATAACAAACGGGATTTCCCGATCCCCGCTTCTCCTTCGATGATCACCGTTCCAGGAGCTTCGGTCGAATTACGCACATCCAGCAACTTTTGGCTGAGGATTTTTCGTTCCTGCTCGCGGCCCAGGATGATGCTTTTTGGAGCGGCTTCAATCTGTGTTTTTAACCTGCCTGTCAACAACAAAGGAGACATTGGTTTTTCAATGCCTTTGAATTCTATGGGAGCCAGTTGTAAAAATGAGTAGTTTGATGCCAGTTCCGCCACATGCGGCGAAACCAGAATTTGCCCCGGCTTGGCATGGCTCATTAATCTGGCTGCCAGGTTAACCTCCGCCCCCATCGCGCTGTAAGTCCGCGCCGTTTGGCCGCCGTGCGCTCCCGCCCAAACCGGGCCGTGCGTCAACCCAACCTGGATTTCTTCGATAAATCCGAGTTCATGAATTTCCGATTTGATTCTCAAGGCTGCCGCAAGCGCGCGATCGATACTGTCTTCATGGGCAATGGGCGCACCGAAGATGATATACAAATTACTGCCCTTATCGCCGATGGTTAAATTGCAAAGATACCCCTCGTACCTCGCTAAAATCCCCTGCACACTTTGAATGAACTGATCCAGTTTTTGCCCCGCCATTTCATCCTGGTCATAATCAATGCCGCTGAACTTGACAAACATCGGCACGGCCAGCCGTAATTCTGTCAGGAATTCAATTTCTCCCTCTGCAATTCTTTCGTAAATAGGCCTGAAGACCCACTTTTTGGCTACATCGATATCCAGGTTTGGGACAACCCCCCATGGGTGAAGTTCCGCCAGTTCAGACAGGCTTTCGAAGACTGCAATTCGTTCCCCGTCTTCAGCCTGCCTCCAGGAGACGCTTTCAGCCTTATCTTTAATCTCCTCGAAGACTTCCTCGAATATTGCAATTTCTCCACGATGGATCAGTTCCTGGGCTTTTACCACACGCAGAAGCTCCCGCCCTGCCAGCGCTTCCAAAAGCTGAATGTTTGGGTCGCCAACCAGAAACCTTTGCACAGACCCAACCGAAATGGCGATCTTGATTCCAAGAGAGAATGAAGACAGGGAAGAGATTTTAATCATCTCATACTGTTTCATAATCCTCTGCATCACCACAGCACAGGAGGCAGCCCGCTTTCCGCCATCCTGATTGAACCAGCATGTAAGCCCGTCGCCGCTGATATCGATCACGCTCCCGCCATAATTGTGGACAGCCCCAATTAATTCCGTGTAGATGGGGTCAAGCTGGCGCGTCAATTCCTCCGCCCCGCGTTGCGGGCCGAGTTGAGAAGAGAGGTCGCTGGTAAGTTTTGTGAAACCGGATATATCTGCAAATAATACCGCCCCGTGCGAACGAATTGGCAGCGTTTCCCCCTTCAACAAAGCCCGTCTTCTGTCTTCTGGAATAAAAAAGTCAAGAGTTGCTTTTGGCATCTGAAACTGTATTATTAATGTTTACATTATATATCAATACTCCGCCTGGAGCGCCGTCGTTTTATTCCAATCTCGTATCTTTATCAAAACAGCCTTGCAGGAAATTGCAAGGCTGTTTTGATATTATTCACTCACCCTGCGCACTTTAATGCATTTTGGCGTGTCACCCTCCCGAAGGACACTTGCACTTGCGTGCTGGTGCAAGTATCGAGACGATGTGAGCGCTGGCGAAGGGTCTCTGAGATGATCGTAGAGATGCTTCGCTACGCTCAGCAAGACACTGCGTAAGGTGAATTATTCGTACACGGGGGCGGTAATGGGTGAAATGAACTTTGGGGCTTTGCTCATCCCGCGCTCGAACGCGCTTTTCTCTGCGCGCCGCGCATCGATTTTACGCTGAACGTGCGGCGAAAAATAACCCGCATAACGTTTCTGGAGTTCCGGTCTCTGCCAGTCACTGCCGCCTACTTTGCCGCGGCAGGTGGGTGCGCCGCATAAACAATTGAATTCATCGTAGGGCATGGTATCGCACATGGCATAGTCGAAACAAACTTCCTCGCCGATTTTGATGTCTCGCATGGCAACGAGTCCAATCTGGCCCGAAAGACCTGCATTCGGATTGCACGAGTGATTGACATAATCTCCCTCACCAATGGGGCGCGGCACCAGGAAAAGCCGGTCTTCAACCTGGAGGCACAAACTGCGCTCACGTTCGGGTAGGTGGATAAAGGTCTCCCATTCATATACAACGCCGCCGAAAACAGCAATCAACTCGCCCTTCTTAATGGGTTCAAGAGCGAAAATGCTGTTTCCGCTTTTATCGGCTTTCAGGCGGCCTTCCAACCTAGAAGACAGATAGGAACTTGGTTGCTTGGACATTCATATAACTTCCTTTCGATTTATGGATTAAAGATGAACAGCGCCCTCCGCGGTGGTCGAGCCGCGAAAAACGCCATTGATGCAGGCAATAATACATTAAATATTCTGCGTGTAAAGGTTTTAAGTCATGCGAAATGTACTTTTTTTATTAATGATTTGTTACTGAATTTCCCCTTGCAATTCATAAAATAACCTGCGCAACCAATTTGACTGCAAAAATGTTATGATAGCTTTTAACATGCCTAAAACGCCTCGCACGACGCCGAAAATTGATTCCACCCATTGGGCATAGTCATTGGCCTGAAGTTGCTCACTCGCCCTGCCAGAGACAGCGCCCATAGCGCGATATTTATGCCGCACGTGCAAGTACGATATCTTGATTAAAAAATTAACCAGCAAAGCTATCGTTTAAGGTAAGTCTAAAATTTATAGTTGACCAACCACAGGAGGCAGAATTATGGATGAGAAGCATACCAAAGGTGAAATGCATGGGTGCATTGTCTGTGGCACGTTGTATCAGTTATACGTTGTCAGCGATGCGCAGGGGAAATTTATAGCCTGCAAAGTGATGACGGCGGGCGGAAGGCATGTCCCCAATCCGCACCGTCCGCTGGTGGCTTGTGAAAAACACACGGATGCAGAAGTGAAAGCGGCGGTTGTGCGGGCGTACGGTCCGCAGGATGAGGATGACTAGTACCCGAACAACATGAAGATGTAGGGTAAAAGCGGCGAAATTCAGCCGCT
>CAKKRM010000286.1:0-2427 GCA_919902735.1 Anaerolineales bacterium
TTAATGAAACAAAAAATGTGAGGTTACACGTCCACTGCAAGGCAGGTGAGGGTTTGCTCCACGCCGGGGATGGGCTGAATCTCCAGCGCCGTGATCGCCCCAAGGTCGGCGATGTCGGGCGCTTCCACGACAGCCACCGCATCATAGGGGCCGAAGGTCATGTGAGCTTCGAGGACACCCTTGATTTTACGGAGATTGCCAACGACCTCTTTCACACCCCCCGCATGGATCTTGATCATGATATATGCTTTCATAGCTTCTCCTTTTTATTGATCTCTCTTGTTACGAAGGAAAACGACCCAATAGATGGCGGCTACGAGAACGGCTCCGCCGATGATATTGCCAATGGTAACAGGAATTAAGTTGTTTATGAAAAAGGCTTTCCAGGTGAGCGATTCCAGGTTTGGGATTTTCTCTGCGACCTTCGCCATGTATTCGGGGTCAAATCCTTTCACCAGCAAGGCATAGGGAATAAAGTACATGTTGGCAATGCTGTGCTCGAAGCCCGCCGCCACAAAGGCGGTAATGGGAAAGATAATGGAAACGATCTTATCGAGAGTTGTCCGCGCGCTGTAGGTAAGCCAGACCGCGAGGCAAACCAATGCGTTACAGAGGATGCCAAGCGCTATGGCTTGTGTAAATTCAAGGTCACACTTTCCAACCGCGATCTTCAAGGCAGTGATGCCAACGGCATCCGAGCCAAATGTATATTGTTTGCTAAAAAACATTAATACGGCTGTGGCAATGGAGCCGATGAAGTTTCCCGCGTAGACGATTCCCCAATTTCGCAGAAGCGCGCGCCCGGTCACCTTGCCGCTGGCCCAGGCCATCACGATCATGTTGTTGCCTGTAAATAATTCGGCCCCGCCCACAACCACCAGAATCAAGCCCAGGCAAAAGACAAACCCCGTCAACAGGCGAGTCACGCCGTAGGGCAAACCTGTTGCAAAGGCAACTGTCCCGTCCGCCGCAGTGACCGACATGCCACCCGCCGCAACCGTGGTGGCGAAGATCGCGCCCAATGAAATGAACGCGCCTGCCAGGATTGATAGCATGAGCATGGTAAAGGCTGGCATCTCCGCTTTGCGAACGCCGAGGTATTCGGCGCGGGTTGCCATCTCGGCAGGCAAAAGAGAATCGATTCGTAGTTCACTCATAAAATAACCTTTCCGTGTTAGCGCCTACCCGAATAATGGATCGCAGACTTGAGTTTGCTTGGGCAAGCGGACTCAAGTCCGCGCTCCAGATATGTTTGGATAGGTTCTTATTTATTTGTGATTTTTTTCACAACATAAGTATATCAAAGAGAATCAAAAGTGAGAAGTTTGGATGTAATCAAAAGCGGGTGATATTACTCCGCTGCCATGTTTTTCTTTTTCCGTCCGAGCCAGGCGCCGATGCCAGCCGCAAACAAGGCGGATGCCACGATCATCCCCACCACCAATCCCCCGCTCTGAGCGGATGCGGGCGGCGTTGGCACAGGCGTGGATGTGGAGGTGGCAGTGGGCGTGATGGGTTTTGTAGGTGTGGAAGTTGGGATGCCCAATGTAGCGGTTATTTCCTGCGTTGGGGTTGCCGTATCTGGAATGGGCCGAAAAACCAACAGGGTTTGGCCTTCAAAGATTTCATCGGTGGCGAGGCCGTTCAGCAATTTCAATTGCTCCACGGTGGTGTTGTATGCCAGCGCAATGCTCCACAATCCTTCGTTCTTTTTTACAACGTGGAATATTTCGCCATTTTCTGACGGTGTGCTGAGCGAAACGACAATGGCAGGCGTCCCAAAACCGCCAGCCGTGGCGATCACAAACTCAGAGGGCGATAAAGTTGCAGTGGCGGTGGGAATGGATGCATCCCCTTCAAGGCCAGCGTCAAGAACGTAAACCGTAATTCCATTGGAAGCGGCAACACCAACACCCACATCTTCATATAATGGAGAGAGCAGGGTTTCTCCATTGGCTGCATCGCCCTGCCAAAAGGTCACTATCCCGGCGGGGGATAAATTCGAGCCAGAATGAAGATTCTCGGCAAAGGTGCCACCCACTGAAAGATCACCCGCAACCGAATAGCCAGCCGCCAATGCGCGCTGGTAGGGACGGTTTCCGTTTTCGCTGAAATGCGTGATGAGGCCTTTATCCGCAAGGTATTCGGCGTGGGATTGGGCAATCTCCATCAGAACCGAATTCACTTCGTACAGCGGAAGATCGTTGGAAGCGCGCAAATCATTGACCTCGTCAACGAGTTCCTGGGCCAGGAGGCTGGGGAAGAAATGCTCAGGCTGGGCAAATGCCCGCTCGAACGGAAACAAGCCAAAGATTAAGGCAAGAAGCGAAATCAATTTCCAAAAGTCACATCGTTTCATCATGTCAAAATTATACCCTTCGGGCACTTTACCCTTCGGGCACTTTACCCTTCGGGCACTTTACCCTT
>CAKKRM010000286.1:2527-10272 GCA_919902735.1 Anaerolineales bacterium
TACCCTTCGGGCACTTTACCCTTCGGGCACTTTACCCTTCGGGCACTTTACCCTTTGGGCACTTTACCCTTTGGGCACTTTACCCTTCGGGCACTTTGTACCTTTCCAAAAAATTGGAGTCTGGGTAGAATTATATATTATATATAATTTTCAGGAGATGGTCTCATGTCCGTTTTTACCCCAGGCCGCCGCTATCAACCGCCCTTCATGCCTTTCAAACGCCAGCCGTTCAAAAAACGCGCGCTTGCGAAAATTGAACTCGCAATAAAAGGCCCGCTGTTCGGGTGCCGCATGTGCGGCAACTGCCTCCTGCAAGAGACCGCCTTCATCTGCCCGATGGAATGCCCAAAGGGTTTGCGCAACGGGCCTTGCGGCGGCTCGACCCCCGAAAAATGTTACGTGGACGAATCGCGCCCGTGCATTTGGTATAAAATTTACGAGCGCTCATTCAAACTGGGCCGCGAGGCATTACTGCTGGAAGTACTGCCGCCCATGGATTGGGAAAAAGCGGGGACGGAATCGTGGGGCGCTGTGTTTGACCAGGCGAAAAAAATCGGCATGAAAAATATCGTAACGCATCTTTCTTCGGGTGAAGTTGGTTCCGTTTCGAGAACATTGGATTCCATCTTTCAGCCCGTCCGCCAGCCCGAGTGGTGGCAAGGCGACTCGCTGTACCATGCGCCAAAATATACAGAACCCGCCTCCGAACTGGAACGCAGACTCAAAGCTGGTGAGTTTGTGGTTGCCGCTGAAATAACGCCCCCCGCCTCAACCAACACCGATAAGCTGAAACAGAATATCGAATTGCTCAAACCACACGTAGCCGCACTTAATTTTACAGACAGTCCATCCGCCATCCCGCGCATGTCATCCTGGGCATGCAGTGCGCTGGCGCTGGAGATGGGCGCAGAACCCGTGATGCAGGTCACAGGGCGGGAGAATACCAGAATCGGTTTGCAATCCAATGTGATGGGCGCGGCGGCTTTGGGTGTGCGAAACATCCTCTGCCTGACGGGAGACAGCATGGTACTGGGTCCCGCTCCGCATGGGCGCATGGACATCGTCGACCTGGACGGCATTCAAATGTTGTGGATCCTGCGACGGATGCGTGACGAAGGCAAATACCTGGATGGGCGCGAGATCAAAGCTCCCCCTCGATATTTCCTTGGCGCGGCAGCTTCACCCTTCGCATCCAATATGAAATTCCAGGCGTTGCGCGAGCAGAAGAAGGTTAATGCTGGGGCGCAATTCTTTCAAACCAATGTCGTTTTTGACGCCGATGCCATCGATGAATGGCTGAATGAACTCGCCAAACGAGACGTTTTGGACAAGGTTTATATTTTGATCGGCCTCACTCCGCTAAAAAGTTACAAAACCGCCGCATACATGAACAATAAAATACCAGGCATATTCGTGCCTGAAAAAATCATGAAGCGCATGGAAGCCGCCAAAGCAAAAGGCAACGAGCAGGAGGAAGGCGTGCAGATCGCGCTGGAATTGATCGAAAAGATCAAAACCAAACAGGGCGTGAGCGGAATCCACTTGATGACGGTAGGCTGGGAGGAAATTGTGCCGCGCATTGTAAAAGAGGGATTGGGGCGGTAGACAGCGGGCAGCATGATTCAGGGGCGTCGCTTCAAAAGAGACGGGGAAAAAATCGCTCAGACGCATAAAATGAAGTATATTTATAACTCTCCCAGTACGAGTGATGTTTTTTCGTAGTAGCAACTTCAGTCGCTTTCACCTAATAAACCCACGACGAAGGGTCTGTAAATAATTAACTTCCCGCAATGTCTTTCCCCATTCGGCGGCGGGTGAGGGAAAATTATATTTTTACGAACCCTAAAGTTGTTACTACACTAAATCGTCATTTATTTAACCCCGCCTCCAAATTCCCTTATAAAGGATTTATCCATGAAGCGACTCTTAGCAATGATGATGATGATTTGCGTCACACTCAGCGCCTGTCTGATGGCGCCGCCCACCCGAACGCCCGCATTCGATGCAGGCGAACTGGATCAGATCGCCGCCCAGGCAACACAGATATTAATCAACCAGGCTACACAAACTCTCACGCCAACAATAACGCCAACCGCAAGCATACAGGCCGGCGAAAGCGACCCCACATTCCGCGATGATTTCAACTCCACCTTGCGAGCAGGGTGGACGTGGAAAAACGAGAACAGCAAAAACTGGAGTCTTCAAACTGTGCCCGGCTCACTGCAAATCAAGGTGGATGGCGGGTACGTAAACCTCGGCAACATGCCGAACCTGCTGCTGCGCCCCGCGCCCGATGAAGATTTCATGATCGAAACCAGCCTGTTGTTCGACCCGAAAGATAACAATCAATTTGCCGGGCTTATCCTTTATGAATCAAATGAAAATTTCATCCAGGCGGGCAACTCCTATTGCGACCCCGTCAACGGATGCGAGGGGCAGGGATTATATTTCGATATCTATCTCGATGGGAATCTCACCCTTCCGCGCGTGATAAATAAAGTGGAACTCGTCAGCCTATCCTTGCGTGTTACGCGGCAAGGCAATCTCTTTAGTTTTTTCACCAGCCCCGACGGCAAGGTTTGGTATCTCGTCACCAGGCAGGAAGTGGCTATGAAGGCGCTTCAGGTGGGGCTGGTCGCGGGTCAAAACGTGGAGGGTAATACCCCCCCTGCCGCCTTGTTTGACTATTTTGAAATCAACAAAGTCGAATAACGACTCGCGCCTCCATCCGCGCCCAAGCCTGCCGGCACAACCCATGCCTATCTCTTCCTTTGAAATTCGCGTCTGCACATCCTGCGGACTCCGCTACCCGCTTACCGAAGGAAATGCCTTCGGAGCGCGCTGCCCGCATTGCCTTGGAGAAACGCGAGTCGCCCTCACCAGGCGCATCCACACCGAAAAGATTTCTGCAAAACAAGGCGAAGACGAAGAGCATGAGCAGGTTGCCGTGCTGTTGGATAACATCCGTTCGGCATGGAATGTCGGCTCGATCCTGCGCAGCGCAGACGGCTTCGGGTTTGACCATGCCTATTTCTGCGGCATCACACCCACTCCGCAGAAAGAAGCGGTGACGAAAACCTCACTCGGCGCAGAGGAATTTATCGCCTGGTCTTATCACAAGGATGCTGTCGAATTAATCAAAAAGCTAAAAGGGGAAGGGTGGAAAATTTACGCACTCGAGGAAGGCAAACAAGCGGTTGACATTGGGCTGGCATCCACATTGCGAATGGAGAAAGCCGTGCTGGCGCTTGGCAATGAAGTGACCGGCGTGGACCCCAGCCTGCTCAAACTGGCGGATGAAATTATTTACATCCCCATGCGCGGCGGAAAACGTTCGTTCAATGTTTCGGTCGCTTTTGCGGTGGCGGCATATGCCTTGAATTTCAGAAAAAAAAACAGGCGCAAAAAATCTACTTCAAAAGCAGAGACAAAGCCTCGAACCACTTCGCAGCAATGAGATCGTAGCCTGCCTGGTTTGGATGGTTGCCGTCATCATACAGGGTGGCAGGGTTGGTGAAAATATCGGTGGAGTAAAAATCCACGGTCAATGCGCCGTATCTCTCGGCTTTCTGCATGATGATCTCGTTATAACGCTGCACCTGCACAGACATGCGATTCAGTTCATCTGGCGTAATCGAAGTAAAGGCCTCCCCTTTCAAGGCCACCGGGCGCCTGGATTGATCGTCCAGCAGGGCAATAATCACTTGCGCTCCCTTGCCGCGCAACCCGATGAGAATGACATCGAGGTTTGCGGCAAAATGCTGGGCGTCAAGTTGCTCGGCCTCATCATTTATATCCCCGCCATATTCATACAAATACCAAAG
This sequence comes from Anaerolineales bacterium, assembly GCA_919902735.1. Lineage (GTDB taxonomy): Bacteria > Chloroflexota > Anaerolineae > Anaerolineales > Villigracilaceae > Villigracilis. Next base: position 6,352 of record CAKKRM010000286.1, read on the forward strand.
ATCGTTACTGCCAATCCACACAAAGGCAACGGGATTGCGCCCCTGTTTGCTGGAGAATTCGATTTCTGGAATCGCGCGCTGGAGTTGACCGGGCAATCCCTGATCTCCGTTGATCAATGCGTCGGAACTCCAGCCGGACTGGCCGAAGTTGGTCAGCGATGAATTGGGGCGAAGAACGCTGACCATTTGCAACACCCGCCCCGAATAGCCGCGCGCGGTTTCGTCACCGTCACCGAGGGTAAGGCTGTCGCCGAGGGCAATCATGTCAATCGGTCCAGCGAGAAGCGGGGAGGCGGGTGGAAATTCCACGTAAGCAGTGGGAGTCGACGGGATGGAAGTTACAGTCTGCTGCGGAATTTCCGTTTCAGTTGGCTTGATTTCCACTGTGGGCTGGGGTGTCCAGCCGTTGGGGATTTCCTGCAGGCAGGCGGAAAGAAATAGCGCAGAGAGGATCAGGACACGTTTCATTTTACAAAATTCCATTATTCAAAATTTTTGCATGGTATTTCCATTTGGGCAAGTTTACTCCATGCGGATGGGTTTCGCTACTTTTTGAAATACGCGGCGTATACAGTTTTGTAAAAAGAGGAGTTGAAAAATGACGATACAAAGACAGGCATTACGCAGATCAAAAAATGACCGCATCATCGCTGGCGTGTGCGGCGGACTTGGCGAATTCTTCGGCATCAGCGCGTTCTGGTTCCGCCTTGCCATGTTCATCGCTTTCATTCCAGGCGGCGCCCCGGGAATTTTGATCTATCTGGCGGCAATGATCATGATTCCATCGGAATAAATTCCACCCGCTCAAAATCAAAACAGACCCTCCTGCGAGGGTCTGTTTTGATTTGTACTTATTTTTTATCGCACACGAACGACCTGGCCCGCATAAATCCAATTGGGGTCATAGATCTGCGGATTGAGCAATTGGAGGCTATAGACAGATGTGCCGTAATAGCCGGCAATGATGCGAAGTGTTTCGCCGCTCTGTACAGTGTGGTAGGTGGGGGCCGCGGCAGGCAGGTTGATCACTTGTCCGCCGTAGATCAGGCTTGGGTCCCAGATTTGCGGGTTGACGGCAAGGATATCGTAATAACTGACGCCCATCCGTGCGGCGATCATGCCGAGGGTATCCCCCCACTGCACTATATACGTTCCGCCGGATGGAGCATAGTAGACGGGGGCATAATAGGTGGGAGCATACGAGTATCCTGTTGGAATATACAACACCTGCCCGGCGTAAACCCATGAACCAAGCCCCGGGTTTGCGGCTTGTATGGCGTAGGCAGTTGTTCCGCAAAGCGCGGCAATGCCGCTCAGGGTATCCCCCCACTGCACGGTGATGTAGGCGCTGCATGTATAGGCGCTGGCTGTACCAGTAAAGCCAAGGGACGAAAACACTATTGCAAGCAAGACAACGATCTGGGCGCTTCTCTTGAACGACATGGTGATCCTCCTTGATGCATTAATCCAATTGATCGATTGGATACCTGTAAGAATGACAACCCTGCCACAAATCGGTAGATACGCGAAGTATGGATGCGATTATTACGCAGCCTTCCCAGCCGACTGCTGATATAGCCCCTCGACTTTTTTTCTGGCCCAGGGAGTCCTGCGCAAAAACTTCAGACTGGACTTGATGCTGGGGTTGTCGGTAAAGCATTTGATCGTGATGCGCCTGCCTAATTCCTCCCAGCCGTATTGCTCTACGAGATGGACAAGGATCATTTCAAGCGTAATGCCGTGCAAGGAATTTTGAGGTTGTTGGTTTGTCATGAGGTTATGGTTTGGGCTCCAACCCGATCAACTGTGAAACAGTAACCAGGGTAAGCCCCTTGTTTTGCAGGTATTCAATAATGGATGGTAATGCTTCGGCGGTATGCCAGCCGCGTCCGTTGGCGTGCATGATGACAATGGAACCTTTTCGCGCGGTGCGCTGGACTTCGGCGAGGATGGTGGCGGCGTCAAAGGCTGGATCGGGGTCGCCAGAGACGGAGTCCCATTGAATGGTATACAAGCCATGTTCGGCGATCACTTGCAGACTCAGGTCATTGTATGTGCCTGCGGGCAGGCGAAAGAGACGGGAATGCCTGCCTGTAAGTTGACGGTTGCTTTTGAAATCAAAATTTTGGAAACACTCTCAGCTTTCATAAAAAATCTCAATGCCAAGTTCTCCCCCAAATCCGACAGCACTACCGTCGTATTTGGGGGAGATGTCCGAAGGACAGAGGGGGCTGGGCTAACTGAACGCCTCCGCCAGCAGACTCTCAAACAACCCCTCCACCTGCCTCTCGCTCTCGGAGATTCTCCCCCGCAGCGACTCGACCCGCGCAAGGGCAACGTCCCGAAGGTTTGTGTGGATAAACCTTGTCGCTTGAATAAAACCTTCGGGACGGTTCTTCACGAAAACGCCTCCGCCAGCCCTTCGACAAAGCTCAGGACAAGCAGACTTTCAAACAGCCCCTCCACCCCCGCGTGGACTCGCGAGGCTCAAACGCCGAGGTCCGCCCCCGCAACGACTCGACACTTCGACAGGCTAAGTGACCGCCCGCGCCGCCACGCCCGCAAACTCTTCTTGCAGGTCAACGTAAAATTCATTCCTTGGTGGTTTCATTTTCCATCGCATAAATAATGGCGAGTATAACGCCATCAATATTATTCGTCACATCATTATTCTAAAAGCGGATGACTTTGTAGCCAAGCGAGTTCAGATATTTTGTTCTTTCTTCGTCATACTCTTCCTGTTCCAAATGCTGACTTCCATCCAATTCGATGATGAGTTTCTTTTCGATGCAGACAAAGTCGGGAATGTAATTACCAACTGCATGTTGCCTTCTAAAGTTGACTCCCAACTGGTCGTTGCGGATGAGTGCCCAAAGTTTGCGTTCGGCGGGTGTAAGTTCTTTGCGGAGTTCGATGGCGTGGGTTCTGGTTTTTGGGTTACTTCTGGGTGGACGCGGCATTTCTTCCCCTCCCTAGCCCTCCCCAAATGCGACCCGCGAAGAGCGGCGGCTCGAATTTGGGGAGGGGACGGTTGCGTCTGAAGTTGAAATTTTGGAAACACTCTCAGTTTTCATAAAAAATCTCAATGCCAAGTTCTCCCCCAAATTCGACAGCACTATCGTCGCATTTGGGGGAGGTGCCGAAGGCGGAGGGGGATGGGCTAATTGAACGCCTCCGCCAGCAGACTCTCAAACAACCCCTCTACCTGCCGCGTAGACTCCGAGGCTCAACGCCGAGTATCCGCCCCCGCAGCGACTCGACACTTAGACAGGCTCAGTGACCGCCCGCGCCACCGCGCCCCGCAAACTGCATGTGACCCAGCATATACTCATACAGACTTGTACTGAGCCTGCCGAAGTGTCGCCCTACACATCCTGATTCTGCTCCGCGATCTTCATCTGATCGATCAAATTACACGCCTCGATCAACAACCCCGCCTTATTGATCTTGCACTGCGCCCCCTTCATATACTCCCCAAACGACGACTTCACATCAGCCAACTCGACCAACCCTGGGAAGACGACATTCTTAAGATGACTCAACGCCTCCTCCGCCTTCATCTGCGTCCAATACCCCCAACGCACCTCCCTCTTAACCGACGGCTGATACGTTGTCCCCTTGCGTTTTGCCTGCCTCTCAGCCGCATTCTCGCGGTCATCGAGTCGCTTCAAAAACAACAAATACGAAAACTGCTCGATAGCATCGAGCGGATTGGACAGTCCCCCCGTCCAGAACTTATCCCAGAGGGCATCTACTTGTGCGCGAAGTTTAGGGTCGGTGAGCATTATCTACCACCCAACGTCCCAAAGGGTAGACTTGCAGAACCAGGTCGGTTGAATAAAACCTTTGGGACGGTCTTGGGTATCAATCAAAAAGGTATTTACTAATCTTCTCATAACTCTTCTTCTCATCCTCAACATC
>CAKKRM010000287.1 GCA_919902735.1 Anaerolineales bacterium
GTAGGGTGCGTAAGGAGAGTTGGTAAAATCGAGTTATTAAACAGCTTCTAAGGGTCGCCCCTACTGCGTAAGATGAATAATTAAGCGTTATCTCTTATAATTCCTTCCATGTTCAATCTCAAACAACACTTCCTGCTCGACCCCTCCGTCACCTTCCTTAACCACGGCTCTTTCGGCGCCACGCCAAAACCTGTTTTCAGGGAATACCAGCGCTGGCAGCGTGAGTTGGAGAATCAACCTGTCGAATTTTTAGGCAGGCGGCACAACGACTTAATGCGAACCTCCCGCGAGGCGCTGGGGAAATATCTCGGCACAAGCGCCGAGAATCTGGTCTATGCCCAGAATGTGACCATTGCCTTGAACATCGTGGCGCGTTCGTTGGAACTGGGCGCCGGTGACGAAGTGTTATCCACGAATCATGAATACGGCGCGCTCGATCGCACCTGGCGCTTTCTCTCGAAAGAGCGCGGCTTTGCCTACATCAACCAGCCCGTGGATTTAACTTCACAGGAGCATTTTGTCGAGTCATTTTGGCGCGGCGTCACACCCCGCACTCGCGTTGTATTTCTCAGTCACATCACTTCTCCAACGGCCACGATCTTTCCCATTCAAGAAATCATCGAACGCGCGCGCGCGAAAGGCATCCTTACCGTTATTGACGGCGCGCATGTGGCGGGTCAATGGCCGCTTCATCTTGATTCTCTCGGCGCAGATTTTTATGCTGGAAATTTACACAAATGGCTCTGTGCTCCGAAGGGCGCGGGCTTTTTGTATGCGCGGTCCGAAGTTCAGCGCTTGCTCAAACCGTTGGTTGTTTCATGGGGTTACGAATCCGAAACGCCGAGCGGCTCCACCTTCGTCGACCATCACGAATTCTGGGGCACGCGCGACATCGCCGCGTTTTTATCCGTCCCGAAGGCGATTGAATTTCAACAGGATCATGCCTGGGCGGAGGTGCGAAGCGCATGTCATCAACTGACAGTGGAGACGTGGCAGCGGATCAACGCATTAACAGGGCTTGCTCCGCTTCACCACTCCGCCGATAACTGGTTCGCCCAAATGACAGTTTCTCCGCTCCCGCCACAGACCGACATCATCGAACTCAAGAAAAAACTTTATGATGCGCATCGCATCGAAATCCCGTTGATAGACTGGCATGGAATCAAATTAATCCGCCTCTCTGTGCAGGGATATAATTCAAAGCGCGATATGAATAAATTGCTGAATGCCTTGCAGGTTTTGCTTGCTCGGAATTGAAGGCCAGGCTTGTTTATGAAAAAAATCAATTTCATCGTTTTGATAATATTTCTTTTGCTGGCTGTGAATTTGCAGGCGAGAGAGAAGGTTCTTGCCAGCCCGCATACCGCTTCGCGGCATCAAATTACCAGCGTGGGACAATTGATCGATGCCGTTAATAGTTTGCGCCTTTCCTATGGACTGCCTGCTTTAACCTCGCATCCCATCCTGATACAGACCGCCCAATCGCAGGCGGATTACATGGCGGCCACCGGGCAGGTGACCCACTCCCGCCCCGGCGGAATCACCTACACCCAGCAATTGCTCTCGCTTGGCTTTCCGCTGGCAGGCGACCTGTTGCTGGGCGGGTTTCGCGCCGAGAATATTTTGATGAGCAGCGGCCCGCTCGTGTGGGATGGAGTTCCGCCGGCCTGGCAGGATGAACAACACATGAATACCATGCTTTCACAAAACTACACCCACATCGGCGCGGGAGTTTCACAGGGGGGCAATGGCTATTATTATGCCGTAGACACCGCCGCCACAACCAGCAATGGACAGATGCAGCCGAACGCATTGCAAAATGGCGGCTCAGGAGAGGCGGCAGGGGTCAGCCAGTACATGGTGCCGGTTGCAAAAAGCACCGCCCGCCCGGATGGGGATGTGATCCACGCGGTTCAGTACGGCCAAAGTCTGTGGAGCATTGCCATCGAATATGAAACGACGATCAAGAACATTCAGGCGTTGAATAACCTTGGCGAAGACCTGGTTGTGTTTCAGGGCCAGGAGCTGCTGGTGCTGAAAGGTGCTACGCCTCCTCCGCTTGATGTATCCACGCCTATTATCTTTTATCCGACACTTACGCAAGCAATTGCATTGGATACAGCGCTTCCGCTTGTGCCCCCTGCCACCCCATTGCAGAATACCCCCACGTTTATTCCTACAGCAACTCCGTTGACGGAAGAACCGCGATCCAACAGCACGTCTTCCGGGCTGTTGTTCAGCGTGTTGATCATCGCGGCCTGTGTCATCGGGGGGATGGCCGTCTGGCTGATCCGCGACCCGGATTAATGTAAATCACAGGTATAACTCTGGAATTGGCATCAGCATACCCTATCGGGCACACGAGCATGGCTGTAGCAAAGTCAGGAAAATCTTAGCGCGAAATACGCGAAATTGGCGAATGGACGCGAAAAAGGAAAAATTCGCGCTCTTTCGCTTTTTTCGCGGCGTTCGCGTTAAAACGACGCCATGAATTCAGAACCACGTCAAGCGACTTTGCAACAACCATAGCACACGAGCTGATGGACTCCAAAATCGTGATTTACTGAAAATCTCGAAAAGGTATAATCTTTTTCGTTCACACTGTCTAACAAGAAGTAATAAGAAAGGCAATTTCAATAAAAATGGATATCACACTGGCATTAGGCGGGGGTGGCGCCAAGGGTAACTCACACATTGGCGTTTTACGCCGCCTTGAAAAGGAAGGATACAGAATTCGTTCGGTCGCTGGCACAAGCTATGGCGGGCTTGTCGGCGTGTTGTATGCCATGGGCCATTCGCCGCAGGAAATACAAACCGCTTTTGAGGCTGTGGACCAAAACCATTTATATAACCGTGATGTTCTGGACGGACCCTCCCTGCTTGGGCTGGGCGGAGTCCGAAAACTGATCGATCAGATGCTTGGCGAGAAAACCTTTGACGATCTGCGCATTCCCTGCGCTGTAACCGCCGTGGATATTAATGCCGGCAGTGAGGTCATCCTCTCCAGCGGGCGCTTGAAGGATGCAATCCTCGCCACCATTGCCTTGCCGGGGATTTTTCCGATCCAACATTTGGACAACTGGGAATTGACCGATGGCGGCGTGCTCAACCCTGTTCCTGTTTCCGTGGCGCGGATGTTGTCCCCAAACCTGCCTGTTGTTGCCGTGGTACTGAACGACCCAATGGATAAACCCCTGCGCTCCTATACCATACCTGTGCCCGGTATTTTTCCGCGCCCCATTGTAGAGCGTATCGCGCGCATGTCCCTTGCCCAATCCCTGGATATCTTCCTGCGCTCTGTGGATATCAGCAGCCGCGCATTGTCTCATTACCGTCTGGAATTCGAAAAGCCCGATGTCATTATTCGACCTGCTGTGCATGATTTCAACCTGCTCGATAAAGTTATAGTCGCCGATCTGGCACAGTTGGGTGAGCAAGCGGTTGAGGAAATGCTGCCTCAACTTAAAAAAGCAGTCTCCTGGCAGGCGCGGCTTGGCAAAAAAATATTTGGAGTAAATCGATGAGCCGTGACCTTCGCAAATATATGAAAGACACCAACACGCGCATATTGATCGGCGCATTTCTTTTGCTGTTTATCATCGGCATCGGTTTGATCTGGGCCATTTATGGTTTTGGCGCAGCCGTAACCGCCTTCCTGTGCCTGCTTGGCGCGGCCATCCCGATTGGATTAATTTTTCTTTCCCTCTTTGGGTTGGATTGGATCGTCAAACGTGCAAACCGCGATTAACACCGAACTCATCTCCTTCAACGATTGGACCTTGCGCGTTCGTCCCTCGTCCGCTGAAAACCCGCGCCTGCTGGTTATGATCCACGGCTGGACGGGCGATGAAAATTCCATGTGGGTTTTCACGCGTGGACTTCCCTCCGATTATTGGATGATCGCGCCGCGCGCGCCTCACCCCGCCGAATCCAGCGGCTTTTCATGGCGCCCGCTTCACCCCTTAACCGACGGCAGGCCCAGTCTCGAAATGCTTTTGCCGGCCGCTGAGGCGCTGATCCAGTTCATAGACGAGTACTCAGCTTCGGTTAAGTTGGAAGCGCGGCAATTCGATTTAATGGGATTCAGCCAGGGCGGGGCAATGGTCAATTTGATGGGGATGTTGTATCCGCAGCGTGTTCACAAGATGGGTGTGCTGGCGGGGTTTCTCCCGTCTGGGTTGGAAGACGTCATTGCGAAAAAGCCGCTTGCCGGGAAAAATATTTTCGTGGCGCACGGCACGCAGGATCGACTGGTTCCGGTCGATCGCGCCCGCGCATCCATGGCTTTGCTCGAACAGGCTGGCGCGCAAATTACCTATTGCGAAGACGAAGTGGGCCACAAATTGAGCGCAAACTGTTTGCGCGCGTTGGAAAGTTACCTTTCCTCTTCCAATGGGAAAGGGCAAGATTAATGTATTCTCACTGTGCCGTTGACGCTCATTTTATTTGCAGGTATGCTTGCAAAGATGTTGTAGCGCGGTATTTATGTCGCAACGCAAATTCCCCGGTAGGGCAACATAAATCTTGCCGCACCATTTTTTTTCATGAGTCAAAGGTGTATCATGCAAAGACCGATTTCAAGACGTGACTTTCTAAAATTGGCCGGAGTTGGTTTGGGCGCAATGGCGTTCAAACCTTATTATTATCCCGACCTTGAACCCTTGTATATACCAAAACGATTGCCGCCATTCCCAACCAGCGAAATCATTGGACGCGTAACCGACCCTGATGTGGATATTCGCAGCCGTCCCACCAATGACCCGGGCTTGAACACATCCATCGGCAAATTGGGCGCAGATACCCTTGTAGAGTGGGGCCGCGAAGTGATCGGGAATGTGATCGGCGGTTTGTCCAACCAGCGTTATGTTGAAACACCGCAGGGATATGTCTATGCTTCCGTTGTTCAACCAACCCGCAACCTTCCGAACACACCCATTACGGAAATTCCCGCAGGGCAGCCTGGCTTTTGGGCGGAAGTGACCGTTCCCTATATTGAGTTAACTCATGAAGGGATCGTCGCCTCTCCCTGGCTCCAGGATCATATTACTTATAATTTTCCGCCGCGTTTGTATTACGGGCAAGTGGTGTGGATCGACCAGATCCGCCAGAACAACGGCTTTGTGGAATATCGCTGGAACGAAGATGCTTATGGCCGCGGCTATGGATATGGCGGCGGATATGGCGAATTCTTCTGGGGCGATGGCGCGGGGTTCAAGATTCTCACCGAAGCGGAAGTGGCGCCCATCAGCCCAGACTATAACCCCGATGAGAAAACAATCTCTGTGGATTTGGATTACCAGTCCCTTTCCTGCTTTGAAGGCCCCAATGAAGTTTTCTTTTGCCGCATCTCCAGCGGAAAAGCCTACGACCCGATCACAGGCCAAATCTCGGATCAATTTGCCACCCCCGCGGGGAACTTGATCACCCACTGGAAAATCATTTCCAAGAATATGACCGTTGGTTCCGCTCAGGCTGGGTATTCCACTCCCGCGGTTCCCTGGTCTACCTTCATCAGCGGCGATGGCATCGCCATTCACGGCGCGTTCTGGCACAATGCCTTTGGCGAGAAGCGTTCGCATGGCTGTATCAACGTCTCACCGGAGAATGCAAAGTGGATCTTCCGCTGGACGACGCCGTATGTCTCCCTTGCTCAGAGTGAGATGCGCGTGAGTCTCCCGGATCATGGCACAATCGTGCAGACCACAGAGAGAACATTCTAATCCCAGCAGTTTTTGACGGAGTCCGAAGTCCCCTGACTTCGGTGCAAAATCGGGAGATTTTGCACTCCAGAAGAGATAACTATATTCCCGAGGTTCTAAATAATTATGGAAATTTCCCAAATTAGCGTCTGGCTTGCTTTTCTGGCAGGGTTGGCCTCCTTCCTTTCCCCCTGTGTCTTTTCGCTTGTGCCAGCTTATGTAGGTTACCTTGGCGGGCGCGCAGCAGGCGCAGGTGACCAGCCCAACCGCTGGCTGACTTTCAGCCACGGCCTTGCTTTTGTGCTTGGTTTCAGCACGGTGTTTATCTTGCTGGGTGTGGCGGCTTCCTTTGCGGGCGGCCTGCTCTATGACCTGCGCTACTGGCTGGCGAAGATTGGCGGCATTGTGGTTGTCATTTTTGGTTTGCACATGATCGGCGTATTTCACATCCCATTCCTTGCGTATGATACACGCGTGCAGCAAGCTCCAGACCCAAAGTTGGGATACCTCTCCTCGGCATTGATGGGCGTGTTCTTCTCGGCGGGCTGGTCTCCCTGCGTAGGACCTGTCCTCGGCACGATTCTCACGCTTGCGGTCAATGGCGGCTCGGTTTCACTTGGCGCAACCCTGCTTACATTTTATTCGGCGGGACTGGCCATCCCATTCTTGGTTGCTGCCCTGGGCATTGGCTGGGTGACCGCCACTCTGAAAAAATACAACAAGGTGATGCGTTATGTTGAAATTGCCATGGGTGTGATTTTAGTGATCGTCGGCGTGATGCTCTTCACAGGAATATTTGAACTGATCGCCCAGCAAGGCCAGTTCTTCTATTTTAATTTTGGGATTTAGCCAAAAAACAACATTGTGATTCTTAGATTTGTATTCGGAGTGCAGACTTGAGTCTGCTTGCCCTGGCAGACTCAAGTCTGCACTCCGTTATTCGGATATTTTAATAGGATTCCCTCATGCTCATTGTAACTCTCTACACCCGCAAAGACTGCAAGCTGTGCGACGAAGTCAAAGCCGAACTGGTTGAACTTCAATCTAAATATCCGCACAGACTCGTCGAAGTGGATATCGATTCCGACTCTGCATTGCTCGAAAAATTTAGTATGGAAATCCCTGTTGTGGAAGTTGGTCCGTATACATTACAGGCTCCCATTACCCGCCAGAAATTGCAAGTGACCATCGGCGCCGCCTTCGACAGAAAAAACCAGTTGGAACAATTGGAAGACCCTGAATACAAACAGCGTATCCAAAAAGGAAAAAGCGTCACCACCGGCGACCGTTTTTCCTTTTGGATATCCAAGCGCTATTTGCTCATTTTGAATCTTTTCATGCTTTTTTACGTCGGCCTGCCTTTCCTCGCGCCAACCCTGATGAAATTAAATGCAGACCTGCCCGCGCAGGTCATCTACCGCATGTACAAGCCTTTGTGCCATCAATTCGGCTTTCGCTCCTTCTTCCTTTACGGCGAGCAGCTCTACTATCCCCTGGCAGAAGCGAGGCTGCAAGGCGTAAAAACATTCGAAGAAGCAACAGGCATTGCGAACCTAAGCGACCCCTACAGCTTTACACGCTTTGAAGCCCGCAATTACATCGGCGATGATGCGGTCGGCTACAAGGTCGCTTTGTGCGAACGCGACATCGCCATCTATCTTGCTATTTTGGGGTTTGGCATCGTGTTCGGGTTAACAGGCCGCCGCTTCAAATCTTTGCATTGGATGTTGTGGCTGCTCATCGGCATTGCGCCCATTGGCCTGGATGGATTCTCACAACTCTTCAGCCAGTTCAATTGGGAATGGCTTGCCGCCCTCGTACCGTACCGCGAAAGCACACCCTTCCTGCGCGCGTTTACTGGTGCGCTCTTCGGTCTGGCGACCGCCTGGTTCGCTTATCCCAACATCGAAGAGTCGATGAGCGAAACCCGCCAGTATTATGTCAAAAAATTTGCAGTAAACCAGGCTTCTGAATAATGCCGTTTCATGAACATAATAGTTTGCGTTATTACAGCTTCAACATCTTTTCGAATTCTGTAATACAAGCTGTCTTCACCCGTCGCGGCGGCGTAAGCCCTGCGCCCTGGCATTCTCTTAATCTTGGAGGATCGGTGGGCGATGACCCTGCCAACGTGGCGGAGAATCGCATTCGCATATTTGATGCGCTTGAACGTGACCGCGCCTCTTTCCATGACGTATGGCTGGTTCACGGCACAGACATTGTCCACGCTGACGCGGCGCGGCCGCTTGAAAATCATCCCGAACGCGCCGACATCATCCTGACGGACAACCCCGAAGTCTCGCTCTTCATGCGCTTCGCAGATTGTGTTCCGCTGCTCTTCCACGACCCGCAGAAAAAAGTAATCGGCATCTCTCACGCGGGTTGGATGGGAACCGTGAAAGGGGTGGCAACGACAACCATCGAAGGGATGCAATCACGATATGGATGTAACCCAAAAGATATTGTCGCTGGCATTGGCCCGTCCATCGGGGTGGATCATTACGAAGTGGGCGAAGAGGTAGTCTCACAGTTTCACGAAAAATATGGCAAAGATACGGAGCGTATTATTCAAACCAGGGATGGAATAACCTATCTTGATCTGTGGACAGCCAACTTGATTCAACTGCAAAACGCGGGCGTGGAACAGGTGCAGGTCTCAGGCGTATGCACCGCCTGTCATTTGGATGACTGGTTCTCGCACCGCGCTGAAAAAGGGAAGACGGGTCGCTTTGGCGTGTTGATGGCGCTTATCTAAACCTCTGGACTCCATCAGCTTGCTGATGGAGTCCAGAGGTAAAACCAGCGTGGCGAATGTTTGGGTTGGTTGAGCAGGTTTGGGTTAGGAAAGAAGCGCGGTTTGAGTTAAATCTAAAATCAGGAGATTTTGGAATCCGTGGGAAAGTCCTGTTAAAATAAACCCATGAGCGAAGTAGTCGAATCCATTCGTGAAAGATATCTGGCGACGCTGGATAGAATTGCTGTTGCGGCAAAGAAGGCGGGGCGCGAGGCTGGGTCTGTGAAGCTGGTGGTGGTGACAAAATCACAGCCTGTGGAAATTGCGCGCGCGGCCATCGAGGCGGGCGCGCAGATTTTGGGAGAGAATTACCCTGAAGAAGGTGTTATGAAAATTCAACTTCTCCAGGAATTTTCTGCGGTAGAATGGCACATGATCGGTCATGTGCAGAGTCGCAAGGCGCAGCTTGTGGCCGCGAACTTTAACTTTTTACATTCGCTGGACGGCTTGAAACTTGCCAAAAAGCTGGATCGGTTTTGCGGCGAAGCGAATCGAACTTTGCCCGTTTTGCTGGAGTTCAATGTTGGCGGCGAGGAAAGCAAAGGCGGCTGGCCCGCGTGGGATGAAACCCGCTGGCAGGAATTATCCGCCGAGCTTGCGGATGTTTTTTCCCTGCCGCATTTGAAGGTGCGCGGGTTGATGGCGATGCCTCCGCTGGGTGGAACGGCGGAATTCTCGCGCCCGTTCTTTCAGAAGGTGAAGCGTTTGCAGGAGTATCTTTCGGGGCAATTCCCGCTGGTGGATTTTTCGGAGCTTTCGATGGGAACCAGCCTGGATTACGAGGCGGCAGTGGAAGAGGGCGCGACGTTGGTGCGGGTGGGTACGGCGATTGTGGGAGCCAGAAAATATAATACGGAGATGGATTGAATGAATTTTGAGTTTTTGGCTTTGGTTGTTTTGTCGATTGCGCGGCTGTTTATTTATGTGGTGATTGCATCTGCCTTGCTTTCGTTCTTCCTGCCGCCGTATCATCCGGTGCGCGAAGCGTTGGGCCGCATTATCGAGCCGTTCCTGGGTCCGATCCGCAATTTGATGCCGCGGACTGGGATGGTGGATTTCAGTCCGATGATCCTGATTTTGGCTGTTGAGTTGTTGTCGCAGATTTTGATAAAAATCCTTCTTTCTTTATAAACGAGGTGAACCATGACTAGAAAATTTAACCTTCATGATGGCCAGCGCGGGTCTGCTTTGGCGGTGCGTGTGACGCCGCGCGCGAGCAACAGCCAGGTTGTGGCGGTGCTGGATGACGGCACAATCAAAGTGCATCTTGCTGCCGATGCATCCGAGGAGCAGATCAATGTTGAGTTGGTGGCTTTTCTCGCGGAGGTGCTTGGCGTGCCCAAATCCCGCGTGGAGATCGTGGCTGGCGAGAATGGCAGGGATAAGTTGATTTCGGTGCTGGATATGGATGTGGAAACTGCCCATCAGCGCATTACAGCATATATGGATTGATTGGGAAAATACGTACGGAATGGAATCAGTCCCGAATGCCGGGTAATTTATCCGGCATTCGGGACTGCGTATTTTAAGCCCTGCCCAGTTGCAGGAAACTACGCCTTCAGCCTGCGCTGGGTTCCTGCCCTTTGGGAAAGCTCCTGAAGAAGGGGATGTAATTCATGCGGCGCGGTTGTGTCACTGGTGCGGACGGTGTGTGAGATGGTTTCAGTTTTGACGGTGATTGTGTATTGAAAACCATCCGGGCTGGGGCGGGTGGGCGGGGGTTGTTCCGTCAGCGAAAAAAAATTTGCCTCGTCGAGGAGCCTGCGTAAGGTCCCGGCTTGATCGAGGGGCAGTTCGTTCAAGTCTATGGTCAGGCTGGATTTCAATCCCATGATGCCGCCTGAACGTTCGTATATGATTTGCATTATTTCTCCGCGCGAGCTGAAATCCCGAAGACGCCGAGGATGGTACTCAAGCAGCCTGTGGGCGCGTCGCCGCCGACGGTGATGCCGACCTCGCCCCAGCCTTTTTTGACGGCTTGCTGTTCAAGGCTGTTTGCGCCGAAGAGTTCGCCCGCGGCTTCGTAGGTCAGGTCACATGCCTGTTGAAAGGTGGAGCGTTCTTGAAGTTTGTCGGTGAGGGTTTTGTACCAGATGCGCCCGGCCTTTTCCCAGGCGTTGCCGCCTAACTCGAGCGCGGTGATATAAAATGCGTGGTTGGGGATGCCTGAGTTGATATGCACGCCGCCGTTATCTTCAACGGTGCGGACGTAATCTCTCATGTGCCCGGGCTGGGGGTCTTTGCCGAGAACGGGATCGTTGTAGGCGGTGCCTGGGGCCTTCATTGTGCGGATGCCGACTCCGTTGACATTGGGTGTGAACAGGCCTTCGCCGATGATCCAATCCGCTTCGCTGGCGGTTTGTTTTCGCTGGTATTGTTTCACCAGCGAGCCGAATACGTCGGAAAGGGATTCGTTGAGCGCGCCGGGCTGGTCCCAGTAGGCGAGGTTGGCTTCGTGCTGGGTGACGCCATGAGTGAGTTCATGCCCGATGATATCCAGCGCGATGGTGAAGCGGTTGAATAAGCGCTCGGCGGGGGACAGGTCTTCATCGCCGTCGCCATAGACCATTTGTTTGCCGTCCCAGAAGGCGTTATCGTAGCCCTTCTGGTAATGAACGGTGGATTCGAGTTTCAACCCGTTGTTGTTGATCGAGTTGCGTCCAAAAATATCGTAGTAAAGATCGTAGGTCACTCCCGATCCATCGTACGCCTCATTGACAGCGGGGTCGGCGGAGGCGGGGTCGCCTTCGTTTCGCACCAGTGTGCCGGGCAATTGGGAACCATTTTTTGCATCGTAGACGGAGCGCTGTTTGTTCCCCGTTGCCATGGCTGTGCCCATGAAGGCGGCCACAGACTTTATCACGCGCCGCTGACCGCGTATCTGTTCGGAGGTGATCAGGGTCCGCAGCGCAATATCGCGCTGGGTGGAGGAACCGTTACGGATGATCTCCTGGAGCATGTGCGGGGGGGTGATACAGAATACAGAATGATGGGTGTGCATGGCTTCTCCTTTTTAAAGACAATACGATAAGTATTATCAGTATACGCTTTGGTGAAGCCATTTTCAACCACTTTTGTAATTTGGGGTGTGGTCTAAAGTTTCGGAAAAATAGGAGTAAGATGGGGAAAAGGAAGAAG
>CAKKRM010000288.1 GCA_919902735.1 Anaerolineales bacterium
CTTCTTCCTTTTCCCCATCTTACTCCTATTTTTCCGAAACTTTAGACCACACCCGACAGCAACTGTCAAATCTATACTTGTTCATTGGCAGGCGATTTCTTAACAGCCCATGTCAATTACTTCTTTGCTCGTTCCTTCGCGGCTTTGGTTAACCCCACAAACAAGGGATGCGGTTTCATAGGCCGTGACAAAAACTCCGGGTGAAATTGACTCGCGACCATGTAGGGATGGTCTGCCAGCTCGACGATCTCCACCAGGCGTCCATCGGGGGAGAGGCCGGAGAAGACCATGCCGTGTTTTTCGAATTCGGCGCGGTAGGCGTTGTTGAACTCAAAGCGGTGACGATGCCTCT
The DNA here is from genome assembly GCA_919902735.1 of Anaerolineales bacterium. Taxonomy (GTDB): domain Bacteria; phylum Chloroflexota; class Anaerolineae; order Anaerolineales; family Villigracilaceae; genus Villigracilis. The sequence continues at coordinate 353 of CAKKRM010000288.1, forward strand.
CGTCCACTTTGGGAACTGCATAGGCGGCGGCAGCCTTCGTCCCCTTTTGAAGCAGGCACGGGTACAGTCCGAGGCGCATGGTTCCGCCCAGGTCAGTGATGGTGCGCTGGTCAAGCATCAAGTCAATGACGGGGTGTTCGGTGCCGCGGTCAAATTCGGAGGAGTTGGCATCTTCCAAATCCAGAACGTGGCGGGCAAAGTCGATGCACATGACCTGCATTCCCAAACACAGGCCGAGATATGGAACTTTATTTTCACGGGCGTAACGCGCTGCAAGCACTTTGCCTTCGATGCCGCGCGAACCAAAACCGCCAGGCACGAGAATCGCATCCGCTGTTTTGATGACATCCCAGCTTTTGTCTTTTTCGAGGTCTACAGAATGCACCCAGTTGATTTCAACTTCGACACCGTTTGCAAGCCCCGCGTGTTTGAGCGCCTCGCGGACGGACATATACGCATCCTGTAATTCAACATATTTTCCAACGAGCGCAATTTTTACCGACGGCTTTGGCTTGCGAACTTCCTCCACCAATTTTTTCCATGGACGCATGTTTGGCTTGCGGGTGGATTTCAACCCGAGCTTGTCGAGCATCAATTCGCCCACACCAAGTTTTTCCAACAGCAATGGCACTTCGTACAACACGTCCGCGGTTTTCATGGGGATGACGGAGTCTTTTTCTACGTCGCAGAAGAGCGCGATTTTTTCACACAGACTTTTGTCCACATCCTGGTCTGCGCGGGCGATGATGATGTTCGGTGAAATACCGATGGAACGCAATGCCGCCACGGAATGTTGCGTGGGCTTGGTCTTGATCTCACCTGTCGCGCCAATGGTGGGCAGCCAGGTCACATGCACGAAGAGACAATTCTCCCGTCCCACCTCATTGCGGAGTTGACGCAGCGCTTCGAGAAATGGCTGTGATTCAATATCGCCAACTGTACCGCCCACTTCGAGAATGACAATCTCCGCACCTGTTTCTTTTCCAACTAAGCCGATCCTGCGTTTGATCTCGTTGGTGATGTGCGGAATGACTTGAATCGTCCCACCGAGATAATCGCCGCGCCGTTCGTTTGCAATGATCTCCGCATAGACCTGCCCCGTGGTGAAGTTGCTGACTCGGCTCAGGCGGTTGTCGATGAATCTTTCGTAGTGACCAAGATCCAGGTCCGTTTCTGCGCCGTCATCCAGCACATACACTTCACCATGCTGGTAGGGCGACATCGTGCCAGGGTCTACATTAATGTACGGGTCAAGTTTCTGCACGGCAACCTTGAAGCCGCGCTCCTTGAGCAACAGCCCCATCGCCGCGGCGGTCACACCCTTGCCTACGGATGAAACAACGCCGCCAGTGAAAAATAAATATTTTGTGGTCATATAATTTTCTCCATGTCATTGCGAGGGCGCTCTTGGTTTTGCCCGAAGCAATCTCCAACTGTGTCTGAGATTGCTTACCCATACGGGTACGGTGTCGCCGAATAGCACGTCTCACAATGACGGTATAAATTGACAAAGAGAATGGGGAGGGCTTTAAGCCCTCCCCATTTGGGGTTGCGTACTTTTTAGTGGCGAATGTCGTATCTTGTTCATCCAACCAGTTTCACCAGGTCTTCAGCGGCGCGTCTCATTTCAAGAAAGATCATGCCAAGTTTGCCATCCTGACGAGACATCGCGGTCAACACCGCTTCTTCGCCAATGGCGGTCAGCACAATCGCGCCTTTATTACCTTTGATATACACCTGCTCTAAACCGCCGCGCCCGAGTTCACCTGAAATGCGCTCGCCGAGGCTGAGCATCGCCGCAGACATGGCGGAAACACGATCCTCTTCCACGCCCTGTTGCAGGGCAGAGGCCATGATCAAACCGTCCACCGAAACAACGGCCGAGGCTTCAATGTCTGGTGCGGCGGCCTGCATATTGCGAAGGCGTTCCACCATTTGGTCAGAGCGGGATTGTGCCATAACTCAGTCTCCTAGGGAAGCGGGTTTCCCCGCCATTAAATGTGATTGAACGGCTAGAGTTTACCAGAAAAAGAAACATTCGAGAATTGCCTTCGGGTTTCGTTCTTATTATGTCATTGCGAGGATGGCTGGTGGTTGAGTAGCCGCGCTCATGCTTTTTGCGGCGTATCGAAACCCAGCCCGACGAAGCAATCTCCTGTTTTGAAGTGGAGATTGCTTCGTGAAAACCGCCCGCAATGACATGGTTCATTGAATTATTTGACCGCCCTTTTCCTTCATGTTAGACTCAATGGTTGCCATGTTAAAGTTATTTTTCGCCTTCATGCTTTTTTTGATTCAGGATACGCCTGTCGGCATTTCCTCGCCTCAAACAGGGGACGTGATTCGCGGACAGGTGCAGATCGCTGGCAACATGGCCGTGCCGAATTTTGCCTCTGCGGAACTGGCTTTCAAATACGCTTCCGACTCCGCCGACAATTGGTTCGCCATCCAGACATTTCCCCAGCCCGTGCCTAGCCCCGCCCTTGCCGTATGGGATACAACCATCCTGACCGACGGTGACTACACCCTGCGCTTGCGAGTCTTCCTGCAAGATGGCTCATTTCAAGATGCCATTGTTTCCGATTTGAAAATCCGCAACGACACCCCCGACCCAACCGAAGTTATTCCAACCGAAACCGCGCTACCACAATTCAACGCCGCAACTGCCCTCCCTGCATTGACCAAACCGCCCGCCACAGCCGCCATCACCTATCCATCGCCTACGCCTTTGCCCGCAAACCCCGCATCGGTCACAACCTCATCCATCTACTCCACCTTTGCCCGCGCCGCATTAATCGTCCTCGTTTTATTCATCTTCTTCTCCCTCATCCTCCGCCTCCGCAAAAACTGACCACTGACCACTGACCACTGATTACTGATAACTGGAACCCAACACCCCATGACCGACCCCTACCTCATCATTGGCCTCGGCAACCCCGGCCGCGAATACAAAGACACCCGCCACAATATTGGCTTCATGCTCATCGACCACATTGCTGTCCGCTTGAATGCGCGCGGGATGAGGCTGCAATCCAAGGCCATTGTCATCTCTGCGCTGTACGAAGAGCGGAAGATCATCCTCGCCAAGCCGCAGACCTTTATGAATCTCTCGGGTCAATCGGTACAGGGACTGTTGCACTTCTACAAGATTCCATTTGAAAACCTGCTTGTCGCTCACGATGACCTTGACTTGCCTTTCGGCGTCATCCGTATCCGTCCCACTGGCGGGCCAGGCGGACAACGCGGCATGGCATCCACCATCGAACAACTTGGCACAAAAGACTTCCCGCGTCTGCGCCTCGGCATTGGCCGCCCCCCAGGCCGCATGGATGCAAAAGATTATGTGCTACAGGATTTCTCCAAAGACGATATGAAACTCCTCCCCGAAATTCTAGAGCGCGGAGTGGATGCCGCCTTGACCTTTGTCACTCACGGCCTGAACAAAGCCATGAATCAATTTAATGGAACAGGCGAACCGTAATGCGTAATTCGTATTACGTAACTCACCTTACGCGAAACGTCCCGAAGGTTCTCGTAAATCAAGCCTGTTTTTCATCCAAACCTTCGGGACGGTGCGATACACCCTGAAAGACTCGCTTGCCACCCATGCACCTACTTTCTTCGATCCACGATCTTGCAGAGTATAAAAAACTGCTGACTCAACTCAACGCCGGCAAACCTGCCTCGGGATTTGGCTTGCCGCGTTCTGCTCGTTTACCTGTTCTTGCTTCACTTCATACTGACTTGAATCAGCCTATTCTGCTCATCACAGACCGTGCCGACCATGCGCTGGCATTGTTCGATGAACTTGGCTTCTGGACAAAATCTCCGCGCTATTTATTTGCGGAACCGAATCCGCTTTTCTATGAAGAAGCGGCCTGGGGAATTACAACCCGCCGCGAACGTTTGCTGGTGCTGACCGCGCTCTCCAATTACCATTTACCATTTGCCAAAAAGCCCGAATCCCCGCCGATCATTGTTGCATCAGCTCGTGCGTTGATGACGCGCACCCTGCCGCGGCGGGACTTTCTCAAAGCCTGTAAGAAACTGTCAGTAAACCAGAGCATTCAACCCGATAGTCTGATCCGTGAATGGGCGAGGATCGGCTACCAGCGTGTGAACACAGTCCTCGAGCCAGGTCAATTCTCCCATCGCGGAGGTCTCCTCGATGTCTGGCCTTCCATCGAAATGAATCCAGTTCGCTTGGATTTCTTCGGCGACGAGATCGAAACCATCCGCAGCTTTGACCCAGCCACGCAGCGCACGCTTGAAAAACTTGAGAACATTCTCATCACGCCTGCGCGCGAATTTTTGGCCGAGACGATGGATGATGAAATTCAGCTTTCCGAGTTTCACATTCCGCTGCTTCACCTACAGCCTGCATCGCTGCTTGACTATCTTCCGCAGAAAACAGTTGTTATGATGGATGATGTCAGCTTGATTGAAGTGATGGCAAATGAGATCGAGGAGCAGGCCGTCAAGTTCAGGCGCGAGAGTATTGAAGAGCAAACGCTTTCCGCAGATTTTCCCGTGCCGTATCTTCCGTGGTCTGAGTTGAACGACAGTTTGAGTGAGTTTTTATTTCTTGAGCTGGGTCACTCCACTGAGATCGTGAGCAGTGATTCCCCTACGGGGACTTCGCAGTCATCAGTGCTCAGTGATCAGTTTGGACACGATGAGCGATTTGGCGGCAGGCTCAAGCCTTTCATTGATTACCTCGCTCCGGTGGTTGAAAGCGGCGAGCAGGTTTTTATTGTTTCGCGCCAATCGCCGCGCCTGCATGAAATGTGGAACGAGCATTATCCAGACTCGAATCACCCAAACCTTGAATTCATTGAAGCTTCACTTTCAGAAGGCTTCACACTAAAAACTGATCCACTGTTCACTGTTCACTTAATAACTGATTCAGAAATCTTCGGCTGGGAGCGCCCACAGCCGCGCGCGCGCCAGCGCAAAATTGCGGATACGCCTGAAATGCTGTACGCGGATTTGCAAGCAGGGGATTATGTTGTCCATGTGGATCACGGCATTGGACGCTTCGCGGGTCTGATTCAGCGACAGTTGGACGGCCACGAAAGAGAGTATCTCGCTGTTGAATACGACCGCAGTGATACTCTCTACGTCCCCGTCCATCAAGCGGACAGGCTCACGCGCTACGTTGGCGCGGATGGCGGCAAGCCATCCCTTGATAACCTTGGCGGGCAGGCATGGGCTGAGACGAAGTCCCGCGTTAAAGAAGCCGTGCAAAAAGTGGCAGAGGATTTGCTTGATCTGTATGCGCGCCGTCAGGTAGTGCGGGGATTTGCGTTTGCCGAAGACACCCAATGGCAAAAAGAATTGGAAGATAGTTTCCCCTACGTGGAAACCGACGATCAAAAACGCGCCATCACCGATATCAAACGCGATATGGAACGGGCGCGTCCGATGGATCGGTTGTTGTGCGGTGACGTGGGGTATGGAAAAACAGAAGTAGCTTTACGCGCCGCCTTCAAAGCCGTGATGAGCGGCAGGCAGGCCGCTGTGCTGGTCCCGACGACAGTGTTAGCCCAACAGCATTTTGAGACCTTCTCACAGCGCCTTGCAGCCTTCCCTGTGAAAGTGGAAATGCTTTCGCGTTTCCGCACGCCCCGCGAGCAGACTGAAATTTTATACAAACTCGCTGTTGGCGAAGTGGACATCGTCATCGGCACGCATCGCTTGATCTCGGCAGATGTGGCCTTCAAAGACCTCGGCCTGGTCGTCATTGATGAAGAGCAGCGTTTCGGTGTCACCCACAAGGAGCATCTCAAAAAACTCCGCACCGAAGTGGATGTGTTGACCCTGACCGCCACACCGATTCCCCGCACGTTGTACATGGCGTTGACGGGTGTGCGCGATATTTCCAACCTGAACACGCCGCCCGAAGAACGCTTGCCGATCATCACCCACGTTGGGCCGTACTCGCCGCGTTTGGTGCGGCAATCCATCCTGCGCGAATTGGAGCGCGGCGGACAGATATTCTTCGTCCACAACCGTGTGCAGACTATCGAGGCGATGAAGGCGCACCTCAACAAACTTGTCCCTGAAGCGCGGGTGGATATTGGTCACGGGCAAATGCACGAAACCCAATTGGCGAGCGTCATGCATCGTTTCAATATGGGCGAGATCGATATTTTGCTTTGTACCACCATCATCGAATCTGGTTTGGATATCCCCAACGCCAACACGCTCATCGTTGACCGCGCCGATACCTTTGGCCTTGCCCAACTCTATCAACTGCGCGGACGTGTCGGGCGCGGCGCCATGCGCGCGTATGCGTATTTCTTCCGTCACAATAAAATGTCACCCACGCAGGATGGCCAGCAACGCCTCGAAGTCATCGCGGAGAATACCCAGCTTGGCGCGGGCTATTCCATTGCCATGCGCGACCTTGAAATCCGCGGCGCAGGAGAATTGCTTGGCACACGCCAGCATGGATATATCCAATCCGTCGGTTTTCATCTTTATACAAGAATGCTGGCTGATTCGGTGCGACGCCTTCGCCGAGTTGAAAGTTCAAGGTTGAAGGTTGCAGGTTTAGGTGACAACCTTCAGCCTTCAACTTTTGACCTTCAACCTTCAACTTTTGACCTTCAGCCTTCAACCTTCAACCTGCCTTTGAGCCTGCCCGTCAACGTGGATTTACCCCTCGCGGTTGGCATCCCCGCCGAATACATCTCCGATCAGGATTTGCGCCTGCGTCTCTACCGCCGCATTGCGGACTTGCGCGACGAAACCGAACTCGATGCATTGGGCTCTGAATTCCGCGACCGCTTTGGTCAAATGCCCGAGATGACTCAAAATTTGCTGTATCAAATGCGGGTGAAACTGCGCGCTGAAAAAGCGGGGCTAACTTCGGTGGGCATGGAATCGTCAGGGCAGATTCTGCTCAAGTACGCGCAACCAGCCGAAAGCGCGGAAGCGAAGCGTCTGCCTGATCTTCCGAACGGCATTCGCGGCGGAAAATCCGCTTATTGGATCACCCTCTCGAAGGACGAAGTCTGGACTGCGAAACTGCTTGACGTTTTGAATCAATTGATGACCGCCCCCGCTTCGTAAACTCTGAAGTCATTCAGCTTGCTGAATGACTTATTTACTGATAATTACTACACTTCAACTCATCCTTCAAATTGAAGATCGCCTCATCCCGCTCTTGCGATGCGGGCGCATCTGCGGCGAGCCTATCCAACGCGCCGCACAGACTCGGCTCCAGTCCCGCTGTGATTTTTTTCGAGAACTTCGTCAGCGACTTAACCTGCTCCCAATCTCCCGTCTGACCAAATCCCTCGATAAAGGGAATGTACTCGAAACCGTTATCCGCCCGCTCTCCAACGGATTGAGATTCATCCCAAAGCCGCACAACTTCGTTCCATTGACGGCGCTGGCGGGCAAGATCGGCTTTCTCGAAATAGTAACACCACGTTTGCGTATTTTGTTTTCCATAAATATCTTCGGGCAGGGATGACTCTTTTTCAGTTTGTTTTATGAGGCTGACATCCGAGCCTGCCGCAAGCTGGCGCACATCGTCGCTGACAAGGCGCAGGTTCGCATCCTGTGGCTGTAAAATCCACAGACAGCGATTAAGTTCGGGGTTGAAATCCAGCAGGATCATTTGATTGCTGTTGCTTGAAAACACCATGCTTAGTTTTTCATATTCGAGCGGCGCGCCTTGCAGCAGGTCGCTCACATTTGGGTTGGTGTAATAGAAAGGGAAATACCAATAGGGTGGCGAGCTTCCAAAATTTTCAACCTGATAGGTTGTGTTGATGGAAAATGAAACCGCATATTCGCCCATCACGCCCAACACTTCCTGATCCGTCAGCAACGAAGTTCCCGCTTCGATGCCTGGCGCGCGCCAGATCAGTTGTTGTGCGAAGCGCTCTTGCTTTTCCCACGAATACTGAAATTCCTTCGTGTTATCCAAATGAAAGTTAATTGCCAGCGCCAGCGCAAACGCCAGAAAAAGATTTTTTTTATTTTTATCGCTGATGAAATAATCAACCAGCAGGAAGGTCAGCAGTGACGCGCCGAACATGGCGGGGATGCCGAAGCGCGACGCGGAAAGCAGGTTTTTGCTTTCCACAATCGAACGCCCGATGAACCAGATCGGCAGCCCGCCTGTCATCAATGCGGCGATGGCGAGGGTGACTGAATCCTTCCGCCAGTTGGTTTCATTGGCTTCGTTAGAATGGGGGAGCAGTCTATTGAAATAAAAATACGCCAGTACAAACCCAAACATGCAAACCGCAATTTTGAACTGCACGAATGGCGACGCAATATTCAACGTGCTGGCGTCCACCGCCTTTCCCCAGCCAATCGTCAGCACAGAAATGGCATCGGTGAGGAAAGCGCTTAAGAGAAAGACGACTGCTTTGAATGGTTCTGTGAACAATTGCATCAGGATGATTGGCTCGTTGCGCGTTACGCCTTCGGGGTTTTGATACAGAACCACCCGCCAATAAAAGAAGAAGCCAAGCACGACGAGATAGGGAATCCAGTTGAGAAAAACAAGCCAGGCTTTTTTTGTAAATCTCGTTTCGATGCGCGAGATCAAAATCCACAAGATGGCGGCGCGGATCAATTCAAGCCCCGCAAAATATTCGCTCGTGAAAAGATGAGCCGCTTCCAGTCCAAGAGCAATGGCCGCATATCCCCACTTTTTGTACGAAGCATCCTGCATGGCAAGCGTCATCAGAATAAGCGAAATGTTGAAAGCAAGAAACCCAAACCAATGATGCGTGGAACCAACAGCAAACGGTTGCAGCATGAAAAATGGGAAGATCGCAAACAAAAGCGAAACGGCAATCGCTTCCTTTCTTCGTTCAGCCCACAGGACTCGCAGAAATATCCAAAATGTTATGACGGTCCCGAACCGCATGAGCAAAGCCGAAACATGCCATGCCATCGGTTTGAATCCCAGAATATTAAACCCAAGCATGTACAGCCATGCCGCATTCGGCCTGCTGTCAAACACGAGCATTTCGCGCAGGCTGTCGATCCCTTTTAGTTTTGCGTAAAAAACATACGGCCAGTCATCCATGTAAAAACCGAGTCGCGGGATGAGCAACCCAAAACCAAAAACGCATATGACTAAAAACGCGAGCGGCGCGCTTTTTTCTGAAAAAACTATTTGCCGAAAAAATGACCTGACTTTGTTCATATCGCCCGTGATTATACCCTCGACATAAACCCCCGCTTCGCACTTAATCCGCGGCTTGATTCTGCTTATTCAGTTTTTTTTCACGCTGCGGCATTGAACTGGTGATTCGCCCGTCTTTCGAGTAAAATAGAACACACGTTCCCCAAATCAACCAACAGAAAAAATCATGGATTTCAAACTTCAAGCACCTTTCATTCCCATGGGCGACCAGCCCGAAGCCATCCGCGGACTTGTGGATGGCGTTAACAAAGGACTCAAGCATCAGGTGTTGCTCGGAGCCACTGGCACAGGCAAGACCTTCACGATTGCCTCCGTGATCCAGCAGGTGCAGAAGCCCGCACTCATCATGGCGCACAACAAAACGCTGGCGGCGCAGTTATATGCAGAGTTCAAAGAGTTCTTTCCTGAAAATGCAGTTTCATACTTTGTATCTTATTACGATTATTACCAACCCGAAGCCTATGTGCCGCGCCATGACCTTTTCATCGAGAAGGAAACGCAGATCAACGAAGAGATCGAACGCCTGCGGCTGGCGGCGACCACGGCCTTGATCTCGCGTCGGGATGTGATCATCGTCGCTTCGGTCTCCTGCATTTATGGGCTGGGTTCGCCAGAGGAATTCGGCAAAGGGACAGTGACCATGAAAGTAGGCGAGATTTATCGCCGCAACGCCCTGCTGAGGCAGTTGATCGAGAGCCAGTACCAGCGCAACGACATGGAACTGCGCCCGGGCACCTTCCGCATCCGCGGCGATACACTGGAGATCGTGCCCGCGTACGAATCCAAGCTTGGATATCGAATTACCTTTTTCGGTGACGAGGTGGAGCGCATCATGCAGTTCAGCCCGCTGACGGGCGAGATATTCGAGGAGCCGAATGAAGTATCCATTTACCCTGCCAAGCAATTTCTGACTGACGCGGATAGGTTGAAAGATTCGATCAAAAATATCGAATCGGAGTTGGAAGAGCGGCTTGCGTTTTACAAGAGTCAAGGAAAATTTTTGGAAGCACAGCGCATTGAACAGCGCACACGCTATGATCTTGAGATGCTGAAAGAAGTGGGCTACTGCTCTGGCATCGAAAACTACTCGCGTCAGTTGGATGGTCGTCCGCCCGGTTCCCACCCGTGGACGATGATCGACTTTTTGCCGAGCGATTATCTGATGATCATAGACGAGAGTCACATGACCGTGCCGCAGATTCGCGGCATGTACAACGGCGACCGCGCGCGAAAAGAGACGCTGGTTGAATATGGCTTTCGCCTGCCTTCTGCAATGGACAACCGTCCGCTGAAATTTGAGGAGTTCGAGCAGGTGATGGGTTCGACGATCTACACGTCTGCGACTCCGTCCACTTATGAAATGGAACATGCCGAGCAGGTGGTGGAGCAGATCATTCGCCCAACAGGGCTGGTGGACCCTGAGGTGATCGTGCGTCCCACCAAAGGCCAGGTGGATGATCTGGTCGGAGAGATCAGCCAACGGGTAGGAAGAGGCGAGCGCGTTTTGGTCACGACTCTCACCAAGCGTATGTCCGAAGAACTGACGAAGTACATGAAAGAGCTTGGAATTAAAGTCAACTATTTGCATTCGGAAGTGGAGACGCTGGAGCGCGTCAGCATCCTGCGGGATTTGCGTTTGGGTACTTTCGATGTACTGGTGGGAATCAACCTGCTGCGCGAGGGGTTGGATTTGCCAGAGGTTTCACTGGTGGCGATTTTGGATGCGGACAAGGAAGGTTTCCTGCGCTCAGGCACGGCGTTGATCCAGACCATTGGACGCGCGGCGCGTAATGTGAATGGGCGTGTGATCATGTATGCAGACCGCATGACGGATTCAATGAAGCGCGCCATTGACGAGACCACACGCCGCCGCGCCAAGCAGGTTAAGTTCAACGAAGAGAATGGCATCACGCCGATCAGCATTCACAAGGAGATCCATGATCTCACCGAGGGTATGACTGCGAAGGCGGTGAGTGAAATGCGGGGCGAATATAAAGTGAAGGGCACGAATGAAATGCCGCGTGGCGAACTGCGCAAGATCGTTGCCGAAGTAGAAGCGCGGATGAAGGAGGCGGCGAAGAATCTTGAGTTTGAAAGGGCCGCCGCCCTGCGTGACGAGTTGTATGATTTGAAGACCTTGCTGGCCGAGGATGAAAGTTTGAAACCCTGGGAACGGATCAAGTTGATGACGGGGGATGAATGATCAGCCCGCAGAACGATGCGTGTAAAAAAAATCTCAAGAGTTTTTCTCTTGAGATTTTTTGTTTAACCTGATTTTCCTGTGGTTGGTTTTGGCCTGTGATGAATGCAGGTATAAAGTTCGCCGTCCACGACAAGGATGTGATTGATGATCCAGTCTGCGATCTCTTCATGGATTTTCAACGCCAGTTCGGTGGAGCCGCCTGAGCTGGTGAATTCATCGTGAAATTTATCGAACTTCTCGATGAAGACGGCATGAGCCTTTTTGTTTTTCCCGGCCGCAGGACAGCGATAGGTTTCCATGCAGTCTTCCTCCTTTCCAAAATGCCAGCCTGAATAAAACCTGAGAATGCCCAGAATTCTGGCGATATTTTTGTTGCCGTAGCCTTCGTCGATCGCATCCCCAAGTTTGTTGAGAGTATCAACGAGGTATTTGTGCTGGTTATCCAGCGTTTCATCGCCAGTGCTGAGGGCGTTTTCCCATTCCAGGCGTTTTGGGTTGTACATGTGAGGCTCCTGAATATCGGCAAATTATATTTTATTCAGCGGTTGGGTGACTTTGCGATATTTTGCAGTTTTCCCACGCCATCTTATTGTACTCTTTTCGCTTTCTTTATAGTACCTTTACATTGCGGTTGTATCCTTTGGGCGTACTCAGGAATAACCCTGAATATTCACTCAAAAGGAGTATGAAATGAAAAAGACAATTTTGATCGTAGCTTTGGTTTTGGCGGCTCTGGCTGTGGCTGGCGTGGGGGCGGCTTTCGCACAGGATAACAACCCTCCCGTTCCCTATGGGCATGGATCCATGATGCAGAACGGCGCGACAGGCCCCATGCACACCTTCATGACCGTCGAGTTCGCGAGGAAGCTTGGCCTGAACGTGGACGACATCAACACCCGCCTCGCATCTGGCGAGACCATGTACAGCATCGCTCTCTCGGCAGGTGTCACCGCTGACGAATTCCCCGCCATTATGACGGAAGTCCGCGCTGTGGCTTTGGCAGAGGCTGTGAAGGCCAATGTCATCACCCAGGAGCAGGCAGATTGGATGCTCTCCCACAACATGGGATATGGCGATTGCACTGGCGCTGGCACAGGCCCACAAGGCAACTATGGCAACGGCATGATGGGCAATGGCGCTGGCCGCGGAATGATGAACGGCTGGGGTGCGGGCCAGCAGGTGAATCCGTAGGGGGAAGCAGCAAGTAATAAGTAACTGATGTTACGCACCGTCCCGAAGGTTTGGGCTACAAACCAGCTTGATTTACGAGAACCTTCGGGACGTTTCGCGTAAGGTGAGTAACTCACCTTACGCAGTTTTGAGAAAAAGTGATGTCGTTCCCCATTCGGGGACGATGTGCGAGCCGCGCACTTGGTTTTAGCGGCGAAGCAATCTCCGAGACGGTTAGGAGATTGCTTCGGACAAAGAACAAGAGCGTCCTCGCAACGACATACCATTACTGCGTAAGGTCAGTGAGTAAGTAAAAAGCTGGCGGCCTCGTGATGGCCAGCTTTTTGTTTTACGATTTGCAGAAAAATCCCATTGCCAGTCCCGCTCCACATCCGAGCTCACTTTTTCGCGCTTTTGGGGCAAAAGTGTATTGGTCAGAAATAAGCTGAATATTTTTTGAACCACGGAGTAACGAAGACACTGACGCGTGCCCGAATAGGATAGAAAAATAAGGGCGAAACTCCGTGGCTCAGTGGTAAAAGGTTTTTGTTCAACCGTTATCTGACCAATACAAAGCTGCATTTTTTGCGCCAAAATTTTATTTTTCTTTGCGTCCTGGCGTCTTTGCGTTAAGGTTTTGTATTAGACTTTATCGGTAATTAGAAAAAACGTCCCGAAGGTTGCCGCCAGACGTTCAAATTCCTCGAAAAAAACCTTCGGGACGGTGCCTGTGTGTTATTTCCGATAAAGTCTATTTTGTAGGAGAAGATTTTTTGGTCGTTCAGCTAAAAAGCGACTGAAGTCGCTACTACGAAACCTTTTCGCGAAGAACTGATAATTGAAAATTAATGGCTAGTATTGTAAAATAATTGGGTCATCAAAAAATTACAAAGGAATATAGCCATGTTCAATAAAGAGCCAAAAATGGTTTTGAGTGAAAATTACAAGAACTGGCGGGATGTCATTTTTTCCACAAATGCTGAAAAGGTTGGGGTTTCCAGCGGCGGACCAAAAAAAGTTTACGGCATGGTCATGGATATTGGCATGATCGATCAAAGAGGCAATGAATCGTTTGCGCTTTCGACAACTGTATTTGCAAGCGGAGAGGCCTCCTTTGTGCCGACTCCAGGCGGAGGTTTTTTTGGCTTGGGCGGTGACCCACGGGTGGCGGAAGTGGCGAAGTCTATTGTGACGATGGGGCAGATATTTCTGGCAAAAGCCCAGCCAGCAAAAGAGTATCCACTCCCTGCGGTTGGGCAGGTGGCGTTTTACTTCCTAACCACCTCGGGAGTATTTGTTACAGTCGACAAGTTGAGTGTCTTTCAGTCTGGCCCCTATAGCCAATTGTTAAATAAATTTGGTCAGATCCGCGGGGTTGCAGAAAGAATGATAGACCAGCGAAAGAAATAAAACATAAAACGGCCTCGTTGACATTATGTCCGAGGCCGTTTTTCATCCCTGCGATTTGCGCACATGCACGCCCCGCCGTGGATTTCAATCCATGGCTACAAATACGAAGCCGACTGCTTGTGCCCGAAAGGGTAGAAGTCGGCTAGCCTGCTTTGTAAGCTGAATGCTGAAATAAGATAAACTTATATTGAACAATATGAGAACGAGAAAAGTTTTATTATTTCTTATAACTACGACCTTGCTTACCATTGCTTGTATGGTGGTTGATCTGCCGCTGCCGACGCAGTCAACAACCATGCCAACCGTCACGCGGACCCTGACTCTGCGCCCAACTCGAACCGCGTTTTCCACCCTTGTTCCAGAGTATCCGAAAGAGACGCCTGTTCCAGAGTGGGTCACAGAGTTTGCTGATCCCATTCTTGCGGCGGTGGCAGATCGAAAGCCCTATTTTCAGGATGACTTCTCCATTTATCGGGGGTGGCGGAGTGTTACATCTGAAGTTGAGGGGTATGTTACTGCCGAACGCTCCGATGGAGTGTTGTTTCTACGATTACCCGAACGAACAGCGGATTCGTTCCTCTATAACCCAAAGCTGGATCGCAGGAATTTTGTTCTGACCCTGGACTTGAGATTCGCTCATGACCAGCCAGAGGATATGGTGCGCTTCCAATTCGATCAATCCCCTGATCAGAGCGTTACCCTTGATCTAACCAATAATAACAAGTGGAGATTTCAATGGGGCGTTCAAAATAACTTGCAATCCATGAGAGGTATATTCGAACAATTTCCACCTGAACACCTCCCTGTGACGTTCATTATGCAAGGTACCCAGTGTGCTGTGTTTCTAAATGATGATCCGCTTGCCTATTCGAGTGATTGCCGAATCAACCCAACTGCTCAATCACAAGAATGGACAGTGACTTTCCGCCTGTTTCGAGATAATGCACGCGCCGTGGTTGTGAATTTTGACAACCTGAAGATGTGGGACCTGGATAAAATTCCTGACTTGCCGTAGGACTAAAAACGAAAACGTCTCGTGGACATTACACCCGAGACCGTTTTTCATCTCTTTCCATCTGGTAAAATCAAACAGTGACAGAAACATTTGATACCAACAAAATTCGCCAATCCATTAACCAGAGAAAAATTTTCTGGCGCAGACATGCCCTCGAGCGGATGAGTGAACGATTTCTTATAATTCCCCAATCCAATGAACCCAACTTAACTTCAAATCTTTTCGACAGCGATTGAAGAGACGTTCATCTGCTGTCCAGAATTCTACAACCAATTTTTCAGCCAGCGTCAGATAAAAAGCATCGTAGGCTTTGGATTGACCAAGTTTGCCAGCCAGTTCAAGCGCGCGCAGACTTAGCTCTTCGTCTTCATTGATGATTTCAATGCGCAAGCCATGGATTGTCCGCAAGACATCTTCTGCATCGTCAGGAGAAAGCGCCTTTTGAGAAACCAGGGATTGAATTGCAGACGCAGTTTCGCTCAACCATAAACGAGGCGCGCACGGAGTGATATTCTCCCGGTCAACCTTTTCCCAAAATGCACTCAGGCTGTCCGTCGCACTTAAAATGCTTTTAACAGCAACATTGGCGTCAATGACCAAGTAACTCATTAACCCGCTCCTCCCGTATTTTCTCGATGACTTTTACTACATCAGGAAGGGGTTTACCCTTTCGCCGTTTCATGATTCGAGCCCTGAGGGTACGGGCATGTTCCAAGGCAAGCAGTCTTTCCCGCTGTTGACTATTATCCTCCCTCAATCCAGCGGTAATATATTCACGCACCAAATCGCTGACGCTACGATTACGTTGGCGTGCAAGACGCTCCAACGCTTGACGCTGACGGCGTTCCAGTAATAGATTAACTCGTTGTAGATTTTCCATGCGAACTCCTTTCGTAACGTCATTATACACACCCACATGCGCATGTGTCAATATTTCTGTAAATATAGTGGATAAGGAAATTTAGACACAAAAACGGGCATAATTAAGGTGTACTTTCTGGAGAAAAACCATGCCCAAAAGAAAACGCCTATCTGCTATTCAAAAAGCTCAGGTCGTCTTGGAGGCAATCCAAGAAGTCAAGAGCGTGGCTCAGATTGCCACCGAAAACAGCATCCATCCAAATCAAATCCATAAATGGAAAAGACAAGCTCTGGAAGACTTTGCGCAACTGTTTGAAGATGACCGCAAAGGTGAACGCGCTCGTGAAGTCGAGCATGAAAAACAGATTAACGAACTGTATGCCGAGATTGGGCGACTGAGCGCCCAGTTATCCTGGCTGAAAAAAAATCTGGCTTCAAATTTGAGTAGAGCAGAGCGCCCTCCTCGCAATGACCTTCCAACTTCAACTCTTTGATCCGCGCCGAAACATTGGCTTTGTTTACTTTGTCGAGTTCAGAGAATGCGCCATCTTCTCCGCCGTTTTCTTCTTCCAATTCGGCGAGACGTGCGGTCACGGCTTCCAATTCAGTGGTGAGGGTATCAATCTCTGCCTGTTCTTCTGCAAAATAACGCGCCACGATCATCGGTTTGGGGATCAGGTCACACGTCCAGCCTTTGTCCTTTTCCTTGCCCTTCTTATCCGTCTCGATGACGCGCGCCGTCTCAGCCTTCCAACCGTCCGCGGCGATCAGGTAGCAATCATCCTGCATGGTCTGCGCCCAGTAATCCATCAGATGCTGGTAAATGGCATACGCATCCAAAGTTGAAAGTCGCAGGTTGAAGGTTTCGCTTTTCCCTTTACCCTTCAACTTTTCACCTTCAACCCGATAATGCGTCAGCAGGTCTTCTGTCAAAGCCGAGATAATGCTCTTCGGCTGGCAACCAACTTTCAGCGTAGAAAGCGAAGCGGCGCTCTTCCTCCTCCAAATGGAAAAGTGCGAGTTCATATCCGCAATGAAGGCGCTGAATTCTGGATGTTCGTAGATGGCTTGTTTGAGTTGAACGTTGGACGTTGAAAGTTGCAGGTAGCCTGGACGAAGTGGGCGCATCAAACTGGACTTTAGGCTGGGGCAGACATCCCAATAGCTTCTCAACGCCTCAACATCTACCTCGGGAATGCCGCCCTGCAAATGACCCGCAATATCCTGCACATCTTCGGGCGTTTGGCTGTCGATATAGCGCGGCAGATTCAGGTTGAACTCGTTGCGCTCGATCTCCTCGAAGGAAACCATGCGCGAATATTTGGCAAGCTCCAGCCGCTTGTTGAACACATCCACGATCTTGTGAATATCCTGGTCGCGCAGGCGGTTCTTGGGACCATCCTTCAT
>CAKKRM010000289.1 GCA_919902735.1 Anaerolineales bacterium
AACTGTGACCCCAAAACCCCAACACCGTAAGCCAGGGATTGCCAGGAAAGCGAGAGAATTGCCCGCAGAGATAGATTCATAAGTTTATGAACTGGTCCTTTTTTGCAATGTTCTTTGTTAATTGTTTTTTTGATTCTCTACTGCACATATCCTTCGTAAGAAACCCTAAGGGTCTTTTTCGTTAATCGGGTTTGTACGAACGCCAGACAGACCTTTAGGGTTTGCATGTACGGTAGAGAATTTTTTGACAAAATTTACATAAAAATGGGAACTGCATACAATTAGTGTCTGTGAAAACAAACCAACTGAAGCAGTTCCGAAACGAAGTGTACCAGAACTTTAATAAGCGGATACGTTGAAAGACCGGGGGGGTACAGCGCAAAAGTCTCGGCGGGATGAATTCAAGTCAGCAGGTTACTTGCCAAGCCAGTTGAAAGCGGTCACTATGTAGTTCGCCCAAGGCAGCCATCATGGCTTGTGCGTGTTCACGTTTCCATCCGCGTCCCTGTCGTTTCATGCGGTGATGGATAACAGTGTTGATGCCGCTTTCGACTGTGCCGCTGCCGATGGGATACCCTTCTCGTCGGAGGCGCGCATAATCCATGTTGTGTTTGCGCGTTTCAAAGTAAGCCGGTGAATTCCGAATATCCTCCACGCAAGTGATCTGATCCCAGTCCAGAACCTGCAAAGCGGTTACGACATCTTCAACGCGCCCATGCCACAAGTGTTCAACCTGCTTTTGTACCCACTGTTGCGCTGGTTGCGTTCCGTCGCCAAAAGCGGCTTTTGCAACATTACTTAAACGTCCGTGCGCATGCGCCCAATCAATCGAGTAAATAATGCGCAGGTAGTTTGTGATAGTGATCCGGTTAATCCAGACTGCGCCATCGTTCGCCGAACCGAGGCGCGCGCAATGTTCCACCTGCCGCCGCGCTCCTTCCAAATATTGATGCTGTCCCATTTGGTCGGCCGTCCATAGTCCGGCTTGGTAACTATGCCGCGTCAGGTGAATCAGTGGATCAGGATGCGCTTCTGCCGGGCTAGGTTTCACCGCTTTTACCTGCACTTCGGAAAAGACGCTCATTTTGAACTCTTTCCAGCCTTCCTCACGCAACAAAACCATGCCGCCGTCGGTCGAAATGTTGGCTTGTTCCTTAATCGGGGCTGTCACGGTCACCACTTGCTCTGCTAATTGTGGCGTTTGGGGAGCATACACTCGCTGCGCTTCACTTACGCGCTTTTCTTCCAATTGTTGTCCGAAGCCTTCCGTGATGCGCCGCACGCTATCGCTGGATATGCTGCCGCCAGTGGCGTCGCTGTACGACTCGGCTGCCTTGTCAAACGATTTGGCTTGCAAGCCTTGTCGCGCTGCTACGCGCGCCGCGCCTTCACTCCAATGATCGGCGCGTAATTTCAGTTTCTCATCCAGGGGGAAAAAGCGTCTGCCCTTTGCAATTCGGGCAGGCGTAATAGGCTCTTTCCAAGCGACTGTCGCCTTCCAGTCCATGAATTCCCCAAGGGCAATAGCCTTCAAACTCCATGACTTCCCCACATTCCTTACACTTGGGCGCTTCCACTTGCACGCCGGTATCGCGCCCATTCACTAATTGTTCCAACGCTTTGCCCATCAACACCCGACGACGTTTTCGCGCTTCCGTTTCAATCTCTCCGAAACTGGCTTGCGGATGCTCGTCATACCAGTTTTCCAATTGCTTGTACATATGTTGGGCTTCTTCCATAAATGCCGCTTGGCGGCGCGTGCGGGATTGTAAGCGGCTCATCTCTGTTTTCTCCTGTTACCACAGTTTACCCTTTTTGCTCCTTTTCTACCGAGACTTTTG
>CAKKRM010000290.1 GCA_919902735.1 Anaerolineales bacterium
AAGTTGAAAATAGAGGCAAATATTTTTCGCATTTTTCCTCTCTTTCATTTATCAATTCACCTTACGCAGCGTCGTTCTCGCGAAGGACATCGGGACGATGTAAGCGGAGCGAAGAACCTCTACGATTGTCTCAGAGACCCTTCGCTGTCGCTCAGGGTGACACGGTTGGGTGCGTAACATCAGTTATTAACATCATAGTGCGAATCGGATTGAAGTGTGCAAAGCTGTGAGGAGTTTGTAAAGGGGGAGATAAGAATTCTGAAAGGCAGGTATCTGTTCCCTTGGCCTGTTCTTTGTTTTTGCAGGCTCTTGCATGGATATGCTTTTTCCTGTATCCTAGACGCATATCCCTCATTCATCAATCGCAAGGGGACACATGCCCCGCAAAATATCCGAAGAACGCACCCGCAAGGAAATGATTGACCCGCAACTTGAAAGCGCGGGTTGGTATTTGCGCGACCATTCCAAGGTGAAGACTGAAATTCCCGTGGATGGGTACGATGCCGAACCGTGGAACGGGGTTTCTGATTACACGTTGTACCGCGAAAATGGGGAAGTGTTGGCGGTGGTCGAAGCCAAGAAAACAGCGGTGGATGTTCGTCTCGCAGAAGCGCAACTCACGCATTACGTCACTGAAATTGAGAAACACCAATCATTTCGTCCGTTTGGATTTTTAGCCAACGGACTAGAAATCCATTTTGTAGATGTGGGGATTGCACACAAGCGTGAAGTGTTCGGATTCTTCACACGCGAAGATCTGGAAAACCTGCTCTATATTCGCCAGAATGCCAAGCCACTCAGTTCAATAGAAATCAACAACTCAATCGTTGACCGTTCTTATCAGCACGAAGCCATCCGCCGCGTGGGAGAGGCTTTTGCAAACGGCAAGCGTAATGCCTTGATTGTCATGGCAACAGGGACAGGCAAGACGCGCACGACAATGGGATTGATTGACGTGTTCATGCGTTCCAATCAGGCGCGGCGGATTTTGTTCGTGGCGGATCGTGATGCGCTTGTGGAACAGGCAAAGGATGATGGCTTTGAGAAATTCATTCCCAATGAACCCTGTACCCGCCTGCATAGCTGGGATGATCCGAATGCACGCACGCAACGCCTGTATGCGGTAACACTCCAAACCCTGAGCAACATCTTCGAGCAGTTCTCGCCCGCCTTCTTTGACTTGATCGTTTTCGATGAAGTCCATCGCTCAATCTACAACAAGTTCAATGAAGTGCTCGAATATTTCGATGCCCGTCAGGTGGGACTAACCGCCACGCCCGCCAATTACATCAACCGCGATACCTTCCTTGCCTTCGATTGCACGGACGGCAAGCCGACTTATCTCTACATCTACGAGCAAGCCATAGATGGTAGATGGCTGGTAGATTACAACTTGTATTCAGCACGGACCAAGTTCCAGCGGCAGGGCATTCACGGCGTGGACTTGACAGAGGAAGAGCGCAACGCCCTGATCGAAAAGGGACTCGACCCTGACGATATCAACTATGAAGGCACGGAACTGGAAAAAACGGTTAGCAACCGCGGAACGATCCGCAAGCAGTGGGAAGAGATTTGGGACATTTGCAAGAAAGACTCTTCGGGGCAATTGCCAGGCAAGACGATCATCTTTGCAATGACGCAAGACCACGCCCTGCGCTTGCAGGATGTTTTTGATGAAATGTATCCACAATTCCCGAATCTGACCAAGGTCATCACGCATAAATCGGAATATCGCGGCACGTTGGTGGATGCGTTCAAGAAGAAGGACGAGCCTCGTATTGCCATCTCCGTGGACATGCTTGATACGGGCATTGATGTTCCCGAAGCCGTCAATCTAGTGTTCATGAAGCCTGTGCAATCGCCGATCAAGTTGCAGCAGATGATCGGGCGTGGGACACGGGTGCAGGCGGCGTGTCGTAATCTGGCATTGCTGCCAAACTTCGAGAAGAAGGATTTTCTCATCATTGATTTCTGGGAGAATAATTTCAGCCGCGATGCGAAGGAAGTCGTTGACCAGTCCACGCCTGTGTTAGTGACGATCTTCAATACGCGCTTGAAATTGCTGGAGACCTATATCAAAGACCAGAAAGACCCCGATTGCAAAACAGTGATCGCCGACCTGCGCGAGCAGATCCAGCAAATCCCAACCGACTCGTTCACCATCCGCAAGCACATGCCAGAGATCGAAGAAGCATGGACAGATGCCTTCTGGGACTATCTCATTCCCAACAAGATCGAATTTCTGAAGTTGAAAGTCGCCCCGTACCTGAGACTCGTGCCTGGCGTGGATGTCGCCGCCGCGACCTTCATCAGCAAAGTGGAACGGTTGAAACTGCTCAAGCGCACAGGCAAGGAAGCCAGCGGAACCATTCAATCCATTGTTGAAGATGCGCAGAGTTTACGAGACACAATTTTGTCTGACGGTGAACTCAAGGCAAAAAGTGTGTGTGTCCCCGAAAAGCTGATTGAGTTTGGAAGCAACGAATTGAACTTAATCCGTGATGTGCTTGCGCCGCGCATGAAAAACAAGGCGCGTTACGATACCTTCCTTGAACTTGACCTGGTGGATTCCATCGCCATCAGCGGCTACATTTTGCTCACCAAGAGCGGAGAGAAAATGTACGTGGCGGAATATCGCCGTTTGGTGGAAGAGCGCATTTTGGAATTGGTTATAAACCACCCAACGATCAAAGCCATTCAAAACGTACAAAAAATTGACGACTGGCAACTGCTCGAACTGGAGCGCACGTTGACCAAAGAACTTGGCGAAGGCGATTTGGAAGTGACGCCTGAGAACTTGAAAAAGGTTTTCGCCCACACCGCCGATAGTTTTCTCGGTTTGGTGCGCCAGGTGTTGGATATGGCATACCTGCCCGATTACAAGGATTTGGTGGCGCGGCAGTTTGAAACTTACGTAACCCAACACAACTACAACGCCGACCAGATTCGCTTTTTGCGCGCCGTGCAAAGTGTGTTTTTGCAGAAGCGCCATCTCGAAACCGCTGATTTGTATGAACCGCCGCTGGATATGTTTGGCGCCGATGCGGTGGAGCGGTGGTTTACGGAGAAGGAAGTGAAAGAAGTGGTTGAGTTTGCAAACAAAATGGCGGTATAAATATCGACTATGAAAAAAGCCTTGCCTTTGACACTTGTTCTTCTTGGTGCAGCGTTATTGATAACTGCTGTTGTATTTTGGATTGATTCAAAGAACTCTGCTCAACCGCAGAATTTTGGGCAGTCGTTACGTGATTGGATAATACTTGTTGCAGGGCTTGGCGTCAGTATCAAAGGTTGGATGGATTTAGTAAAAAAGGAATCGCTATCGCCACCTACTCAAAGTAATACAGATGGTGGAGTTATTATCAACGGGAAGGTTGACTCTATAGGTAAGGATGTTGTTGGTCGAGATCAAATCATCACAACAAATATAATTTCTGAAGATAGTCCCTATAATGTTGAAGGCTTATCTAATCCATATTTAGGTCTTCAAGCTTTTACATACATTGAACGTGACAGATACGCTGGTCGCGAAAAGCTCGCAGAAGAAGCTTTGCAATTACTTGTTTCTACAGCCGAGCAGCGAAATTTACTTTTTGTAACTGGCGCAAGCGGAAGTGGCAAGTCATCTTTTGTACAAGCAAGTTTATTGCCAGTATTGATTAATTATTACAAAAGCAAGGGAGAGGTTATAAAATTCGAGGTTTTTCGACCATCTAAAAACCCGAAGTCTCGCTTGAATGAAGCTTTAAAACGGCTTGGCTCGCGCAACACTAATATTATTATTATTGACCAGTTTGAGGAGTTGTTTACCCAATCAGACCCCAATGAACGAATTATGTTACTTGACTTTTTGAGGAAGTTAGAGCCGTTTGGAAAAAGCCATCGCCATGTGATCGCGACATTAAGATCTGATTATCTTGGCGAGATGTTTGGCGTGAAATGGCTTTGGGATATAGCCAAGCAAGGTATTGAGCTCCGAGAAATGAGAAAACAGGAACTAAAAGATGCAATTATTCGCCCTTTGCAAGCAAAGTATCCAGATGGAAGAAAGCGATTTGAAATCGAGCTGGTAGAAAAACTGGCGGATGACACTAGTGGAAGCGTAACTTACCTGCCTCTATTACAGGTGACACTTGAACAATTGTGGAATAAAGGTCAATTAAAGTTAAGTGCCTACAACTCATTAACTGATGCCATCAAAGAAAGAGCTGATGCTGTACTGGCGTATCAAGATTTTGACAAAGCAAACCCAGACATAAAACGATCTAACATTGAACGAGAGGAAATTTTAGGAATATTACTAAGGTTAGTAAGCCCATCGCCAGATGATGATATAAAACATGATGTTCGTATAAATCGAAAATTAAGTGAATTTACTGGCAAAGAAATAATTTTGCTGCGCGACTTAAGTAAAGCTCGTTTAGTTAGTATTGAAGTTGAGACTGGCACAGAAATCGTAAGCCTTATTCATGAAACTTTGATTCAAAACTGGGATGTGTTGCGAAAACGTATAGGTGAAAAACGGTTGCAACTTCAAAAGAGAGTTCGGTTTGAGACTCAACATCAAATGTGGATATCTTCCAATCGTTCTGAAGACTATTTGCTCTCAAAAGGACAAGTTGCAGAAGCACAAGAGCTAGAACAGTTAGGAGAGGTGCTTAGTAAAACCGCTCAAGATTTTCTTCGAATTAGCACTAAAAAATTAGCTATCGAACAGAAACGTGGACGAATGTTGTCTGCGTTTTTAGACACATTTTCCGCTGTTTCTTCGACAATGAATATTGAATCATCTGGTGGCTTTGTGCTTGAAAACGCAATATCGATTCTAGATGCAGACGCTGGCGGATTATTTTGGATTGACAAACAGACGGGCAATTTTTTTCTGAGTGATATAGTCGGGACATTACCTGCAGGTTTACTGGGCAGGCGAATCGACCTCTCACACATTGAAGAAAATCTTTCTCAAGGAATCATCTCGCAATTGGGTAATTTGGGGGAACATAAAGAATTTGTTTTTAACAGCTCTATAGTTTCGCTAATAAGAATTAAGGATCGTACTATTGTTGGTTTTATTGAAATTATCAATAAACATGATGGACTTTCTTTTGGAGAGGACGATCAAATTTTGCTTTCAACCCTAACAGCGCAGGTCGCAATAATGCTTGAAAATGCTAGGTTGGAAAATGAAGTTCAGCGCTCTAATTCTCGCCGAGAAAGCGCAGAGATATTCGGCAGAATGGCTTTTAGTGCAACGACCAACATACATGCATTTAGGAATCACCTTGGGGTTATCAGAGGAAATTTACAAATACTTAATCAAGTAGATGCTTTAGGTGACACAGAGGAAAAGCGACGCGAGGTAGTAGGAAATTTGATACCGCCTGTTATGGACAGATTAAATAAGATTCGTGAGATTTTAGACAATCTACGCACACCTTGGCAAATCCAAAGCTCCATTGATGTAGATGTGAATGCTTGTTTGTATCGCGCTCTTGATAGAGTGTTTCCAAACTGGCAATCTAATAATGGCGAAGCAACTGTTAACGTCGACAAAGAAATACCTCCTTTTAAGGCAACACCTGAAATGCTAACCGAAGCATTCAGAGTTGTTATAAAGAATGCGTATGATGCAATAGCAGAAAAGGGGAAATCTGGCTTGCTGTTATTGACTACCAATTTAGATGACACAAAATCATATATAACAATAACAATTGCAGACAACGGAATTGGTATTAAACCTGAGAACTTGGAAAGGATCTTTGACCTGCGGTGGACTACCAAGGTATCAGGTGGTGAGTCTGGACTAGGATTTGGTTTGTTTTGGACAAAAGATTATATCGAAGGAATTGGAGGATCCATTTCTGTGGAAAGTGAACTTGGTGTGGGAGCTAAATTTATGATTAAATTGCCAATTACGCAATCCACCGACGACAACGAAAGTTCGCGAAATTTGGTTAGTGCCCCCACCGACAAATCTCACACACAAGCCCCCACAAAAGATTCGGCTACACAAAAAAACACAGATTCCAAAACGCCAGAATTATCTAAGCAATTACCCGCGCAGGATGCGAGAACGTCAGATACAATGACTCCCGCACAAGCGCGAAGTTTGGTGCAAGAACTTTCGCCTAAAATGAATGATAGTGATGCTTATATTCTAGCAGAGCAATGTCACTATTCACCTCTGGCAATTAAGGTTGCGGTGAGTGTTTTAAATTTTCGACCAGACTGGACTCCTTCTGAACTAATAAAGAAATTTGCTGATAATATCGCAAAATTTGAACCAGTCGAAAGTGCGCTGACTTTGAGCTACGAAGCTTTGGACAAAAAGACAAGAAAGCGATTCAGGCAATTTTATATAGCAACAGCAATAACTCGGTCACAAAAACTTGCCAAGGACGAGCTAATCACTGCTTGGCGATGGGGAAGTTCTGACATCAAACTTTTCTTTTATTTTCTGTTTACAGGTTTTATGAATGGAGTGGTTTTTGGAAATGCGACACCATGGATCTTGTTTATATCTGCTGTAGGCTGTGACTATAAAAACATCAAAAAATATATATATTTCCTAGCAGCAATATTGCTGATAATCATAGGCATAATATTATTTGTTTTAGCCGCAATAGTTAATTCGATATGTATTATCGGAATGAAAGCATTTAAGTCTCTGCGACCTCCAACTATTAGTGAAATGAAACAAGAAATAGAATCCTTGCTAAACGACTTGGTTTGCGCAAAATTAATTCAGCTAGATTCTTCATCATATAAAATGGACGATTTGGTACTTTTGTTTGCAAAAAAACAGTCTAAAGGAAAGTTCTTTGATTTTTGCTTGAGCTATATTCTCGATAGAAAGCTGGAAAACCATGAGTGGAAGCTCGGACCAAAATGTTTTGAGGAACTAAATGGAAATTAATACTGCACTTGAATTGTTTATGAGATTACTCTAAATGCTCACCGACCCTAAACTCCGCTCACAAGTAGATGCCCTCTGGGAAACACCGTCCCGAAGGCTTTTTTCAGGCGACTCGATTTTTCCACGCGAGCCTTCGGGACGTTTTTGCGTTAGCAGGTAACCATGCCATATCGCGGTGATGCTTTTGTGCAAGGGCAGTATTATCATCTCTACAATCGTGGGGCGGGGAAGGCGAAGATATTCTTCAATGAAGGAAATTACCTGTATCTCCTGCGGTTGGTGAAGGAGTATGCTCCAAAGTTCGGCGTGACGGTGATTGCCTATTGCCTGATGCCCAACCACTATCACTTTCTCTTTCGGCAGGAAACCGAAACTCTCTTGTCAAAGTTTATGCAAGTGTTGTTTAATGCGTATGTGCAGGCGTTGAATTTGCAGCAGGGACGCACAGGCACTTTGTTCGAGGGGCGGTTCAAGCATAAGTGCGTGGATCAATGGGAATACCTGATGGCGCTTTGCAGGTATATTCATCGAAACCCTGTCAAGGCGGGGTTGGTGTTAAGACCCGAAGATTGGGCATATTCGAATTATCGGGAGTGGATTGGGGTGCGGGATGGCGCGTTGGTGGATAAGGTTTTTGTGCAGGATCATTTTGAGAATACGGATGAGTATGTGAGGTTTGTGAATGATGTTGAGGATGAGAAGAAGAGTTATGAGAAGATTAGTAAATACCTTTTTGATT
>CAKKRM010000291.1 GCA_919902735.1 Anaerolineales bacterium
TGTGCGGCGGAATGGAAGTTGCCATACCCACGGCAATACCCGTTGCGCCGTTCACCAAAAGATTCGGAATCGCAGACGGTAATACACGCGGCTCTTCCAGCGTATCGTCAAAGTTGGCGATGAAGTCAACGGTTTCCTTGTTCAGGTCAAAAAGAATATCGAGCGCGGCGGGTGTGAGTCGCGCCTCGGTATAACGCATGGCCGCAGGCGGGTCGCCGTCCACGGAACCGAAGTTCCCCTGACCATCCACGAGCAGGGTGCGCATGGAAAAATCCTGCGCCATACGCGCCATGGCTTCATACACTGACGAATCTCCATGCGGGTGATATTTACCGAGCACTTCACCGACAATACGCGCGGACTTCTTATAAGCCGAATCTGCGCGAATGCCCATGTCGTACATCGCGTACAAAATACGGCGCTGTACAGGCTTGAGTCCATCACGGGCATCAGGCAGGGCGCGTGAGACGATAACGCTCATGGCGTAATCGAGATACGACTGCTGCATCTCTGTGTCGATGTCTATTTTTCGAACAATGCCAAGTTCCATAGCTACTCCCAAAATCTTTTTTCAAACACGAAGGACACTAAGGTCACGAAGGAATTAAAAAAAGACCTTTGTGTACTTCGTGTCCTTTGTATTTAAGTATTTTTGAATATATGTTCTATTGCGGAGCTTATCTTACGGGGAAAGAGAGGAAGCGTCAAGACCATGCCGTACATTTCGCCCGGTTTTCTTTTTATACTCATTACGGGCATGATATATGGCAAAATAGAGCCATGAACAAAAATGACCTCATCCAAAAAACAGCCGAATATATCAAAGGGGAATTTTCAGGCGATTCCTCCGGCCACGATTGGTGGCACGTCTACCGCGTGTGGAAGAACGCCCTCGCCATCTGCGAGCATGAAAAGGCGGATCGATTCATCGTGGAACTTGCCGCCCTGCTTCACGATCTCGATGATTGGAAGTTCAACGAATCAGGCGATGAAACCCCGCTTCGCGCCCGCGCCTGGCTTGACTCCTGCTCCGTAGACATCCCCACCGCTGACGCAGTCTGCGGGATCATCACGCACATCTCCTACAAAGGCGCGGGCGTGGAAAATAAAATGAAAAGCCTTGCAGGCTTCATCGTGCAGGATGCCGACCGGCTCGACGCCATCGGCGCCATTGGCATTGGCCGCGCCTTCGCCTATGGCGGTTACAAAAACCGAATAATGTACGACCCCGATTCCCCGCCGCAAATGCACGCATCCTTTGAAGAATACAAAAACAGCAAAAGCGCCACCATCAATCACTTTTACGAAAAGCTGCTTTTGCTAAAAGACATGATGAATACAAAAACCGCCAAACGAATTGCGGAACAGCGGCATGATGTGATGTTGAAATTTTTAGATCAGTTTATGGATGAATGGGATGGCAGGGACATCCTGAAAGATATCAAGGAGTAACCATGAAAAAAATGAAAATTACGCAAATGGGATTCAGCCTGATCCTTATTCTGGTCTTGATCCTGGCGTGCAATGTCATCAGCCCGCCGAATGCCCCAACCGAAGAGCCAACCCAGGCGCCGACAGAGCCTCCCGTTGCCACCGAACCCCCGACCGCGGAGGATGATCAGGCTGGTTCCCCCGGACTGGGCGACTCGCTCTACCCCGAATTTGGCAACGGCGGCTACGACACCAAAACCTACACCCTGAACATCACCGTCACTGATGTTGCTTCCAGCAACCTCGAAGCTGTCACCACCATCGAGGCCGTCGCCACGCAGGATTTGAGTCGCTTCAACCTGGATTTTGCCGGGTTCGAAGTGACCAGCCTGACGGTCAATGAAGAAGCGGCACAGTTCGAGCGCAAGGGACAGGAGCTGACCGTCATCCCATCCCAGCCGTTGAAAAATGGCGCAGAGTTCACCATCGCTGTGGAATATCAAGGCATTCCCGACAGCATGGAATCCCAGGCGCTGCCCTTCCCCACCGGGTGGATCGCGTACGATGGCGGCATCTTCGTTTTGAGCGAGCCAGATGGTTCTGCCAGCTTTTTCCCCGTCAACGACCACCCGCTCGACAAGGCAATCTACACGATCATCGTGACGGTTCCAAAACCCTACGAAGTTGCCGCCAACGGAGCGCTCGAGGAAACGAAGGATAATGGCGATACAACCACCTACCACTTTGAGGTGCGCGACCCCATGGCAAGCTACCTGACCACCATCAACATCAATGATTTCGATCTGGAAACGATGGAATCGGAAGGCGGCGTGCCCATCCGCAATTATTATGCCGCCAGCCTGCCAGATGCTGTCAGCAAGCCGTTCGCACGGCAGGGCGAGATGATCGACTACTTCAGCGGGCTATTTGGCGAGTATCCCTTCGAGGTGTATGGCTCTCTCGTGATGGACACGGAATTTGGCGCCGCGCTCGAAAACCAGACCATGTCCATCTTTGGCATAGACATGGTGGACACCAGGGACATCGAAGGCACCGAGGCGGTGGTGGCGCATGAACTCATGCATCAATGGTTTGGCGACAGCGTCAGCGTGGCTGATTGGGGAGACATCTGGCTCAATGAAGGCTTTGCCACCTACGGCGAGGGCTTGTGGGTCGAACATCTTCATGGAAGCGAAGGGCTGGATAAATGGGCGGTGGGCCTGTACGAAGAAGTGCGCGCCTATCCCGAATATTATCCCCCGCCCGGCAGCCCTGCCGCCAACAATCTTTTCAACGGCGGCGTTTATCTGCGCGGCGGGCTTACCCTCCACGCCCTGCGGCTTGCCGTTGGTGATGAAGCCTTCTTTGAAATCCTGAGCGTCTATTATGACCGCTACAAATTCGGCAACGCCTCCACTGCAGATTTTATTCAGGTGACGGAAGAAATCAGCGGCAAAGACCTGGGCAGTTTCTTCGAGGCCTGGCTCTACGAAGAACAACTCCCGCCTATTCCAGAACTTGGGCTTGAATAACCCGCCTTACGCGATTTTGAGAAAAAGTGATGTCGTTCCCCATTCGGGAACGACATCCCATTACTGCGTTAGTCACTTGTTAACTCACCTTACGCAGTTTTGCGTATTTTAGGGTCATGTCGCCCTGAGCGATAGCG
>CAKKRM010000292.1 GCA_919902735.1 Anaerolineales bacterium
TTCGCGGCCTTGTCTGTTTTTCGCGGCGGGTTTACACGTGAAGCGGCAGAACAGGTGACGGGCGGTTCGATCACGGCGCTGGTTGATAAATCGCTCGTACAAAGAAATGGCGAGCGTTTCGAGTTACATGAAGTGATGCGGCAATTCGCGCAGGAAAAATTAAGTGCGAAGAAAAAGGCGCGCACCGCTCACGCCGCGTACTTTGCAGAGTGGGCAAGAAAATTCAGCAAGGTGGATGAGCGCGAGTCGTTTCCCGCGATGAACAAGGAATTGGAAAATGTGCGCGCTGCGTGGGCATGGGCAGTCGAACAAAAACACGTTGCCACACTTGCGGATATTGCGCCGTTCACAAAACGCTACATGGATTTGCAGGGACGTTACCGCGAAGGCATCGCGCTATATCAACATGCGCTGGATGGTTTCAACTCTCCCGAGAACGCGGATGACCTGACGCTCGATGAGCGTGGACATTTAATCGCGCGCCTGCTGATGTACAAAGCCGTATTCATCGCGGATGCTGGTGAACCCGATGCTTCAGCAATAATCCTTGATTCGTGCCTGACGTACCTCCGCCGCACTGGGGACCAGGAGCAAATTGCCATCTGCCTGAACGGGCTTGGGAGCGCACATCGTTTTCGCGGGCAGGAAAAGGAGGCCGCCGCTTATTATCGGGAGGAATTGGAGATTGCCCGTTCGATAAACAACAGGAAGGAAGAAGCCACCGCGCTGAACAATCTCGCAATTTCCATAAATTCAATGGGACAATTCGAGGAAGCCGAACGCCTGCACAGGGAATGCCTGGCTCTGCGCCGCGGGATGGATGATTACCCAGGCATCTCCTCCAGCCTGATCAATTTGGGCGTTGTTATATTTAATCAGAACAGGTACGACGAAGCAAAATCCCTTTATTATGAAGCCATTGAAATTTCCCGCCAATTGAATCAAACCCGCCAGCAGGCTGGATCGCTTGGCAACCTGGGAGGAATTTTATTGAAGGAGGGGCAATACGAAGAGGCGCTCAAGTTGTTCCAACAGGGATTGGAAATCCATCGCAACTCAGGCTATCGCTTTGGCACGGCCATCGCGCTGGATAATGTCGGCACGGCGCATTATCATCTTGGCAACGAACAGGAAGCGCTGTATTATTTGAAACAATCCATCCGTGAAGCGCGCGACATTCACTCGGATTTGATCGCGCTGGATGCACTGGTCTGGGTCGCCGCGATCCGCGCCAGAAACGGAAATACGGAAAATGCGCTGGAATTATTTGGTCTCATCCGCAATCATCCAAAAGCGGACACTGAATCGATTCAGAATATCGAAAAATTGCTGCCAGAAATAGCGGAGGGGTTAGGCAAGGGTATGGTTCGCGTGGCGGAGGAGAGGGGAAAGACACGAGAGTTGAGCGATGTAATGGAAGAAGCCTTGCAGATGACTATCGGCAAACTCAATGTGCGTTTATCGTTGCTTGCTGATTGAAGATGTTACAGAGCTTTTAAAATCATACCGGCACGCTTCGACAGGTTTAAGCGGATTGAATGACCCTCCACCGCGAATCGTTTGCCGCTTAACAGATCATGCACGGCGATTCCGTTCTGC
>CAKKRM010000293.1 GCA_919902735.1 Anaerolineales bacterium
TGATTCACCCACTTTTTGAACCAGTTTCTACCGTATAGTTGGCGAAGGTATTGCTCTTAATAACTCTTCAGATGCAAGATATTCTTCAAGGATTCTTTTCTCTTTGGCATCCTTGGTTGCCCTAACTTGCTGATTAATTTCGGTCTTGGTCAATTTTCCCTTATTGTTCTTCAAATTTCCAAGATAGGGGTTTTCGCCCAATTTAACTATCGTCGTTTCCAGGCTATTTTTTAGAGTGGCAGCATCTTGATATTGAGAAAAACTTTCAGGATTCAATTCTTTCCAAGCTGATTCAAATGTTTCAACCCATGCGACCTGCGCATCAGTATTACTACTAATGCTTTGAAGCACACCTTCATCTCCACCGTACTCATCTTCCAATTCAGCAAGACGAGCAGTCACGCCTTCCAACTCGGCAGTCAACGCGTTAACCTTGGCTTGTTCCTTTACATAATAACGGGCAACGATTAACGCTTTGGGGATGAGATCACACATCCAGCCTTTATCTACTTCCTTGTCAGGTTTGCCGTTTTTTCCCTTTTTGGTCTCGATCACGCGATACGTGGTCGCCTTCCAACCATCAACGGCGATCAGGTACAGATCGTCTTGCATGGTCTGTGCCCAGTAATCCATCAGATGCTGGTAAATGTCGTAGCGGTCCACGAGCGGTTTATCGGTGTAATGTTTGAGCAAGTCTTCTGCCAGAGTGGAGATTTCTTCCTTAGGATGGCAACCAGCCTCAAGTCCACGAAGTGAGGCGGCGCTTTTCTTCCGCCATTTCTCAAAGTGCTTATTCATATCCGCAATAAAGGCAGAGAATTCTGCATGTTCATAGATCACAGATTTGATGGAAGATTTTTCAATTGCAAGATCGAAATAACCAGGGCGATTCGGCTTGAACAATGTTTTTCGAAGGCTCGGGCAAACATCCCAATACTTGCGCAGGGCTTCAACATCTGCGGCAGGGATACCACCTTTCAAGTGCCCTTCAATATCCTGTATATCTTCAGGTTCCTGACTATCAATATAACGCGGCAGGTTGAGGTTGAACTCGTTGCGCTCGATCTCCTCGAACGACACCATTTTCGAGTATTTGTCGATCTTGATCTGCTTATTGAAGACATCCACGATCTTATGAATATCCTGGGCGCGCAGGCGGTTCTTGGGACCATCCTTCATGAAGCCGCGGCTGGCATCGATCATGAAGATACCTTTTCGAGCTTGCGCACCCTCCTTATCAATGACCACGATACAGGCGGGAATGCCCGTTCCATAAAACAGGTTGGCAGGCAAACCGATGATGCCCTTGATGTACCCCTTACGAACAAGAGCGCGGCGGATATCCGCTTCGGCATTGCCACGGAAGAGTACGCCATGCGGCAGAATACATGCGCCTTTTCCCGTGCTCTTGAGTGAACGCACAATATGCAGGAGATAGGCATAATCACCCTGCTTGGTTGGCGGCACGCCAAAAGATTGAAAACGATCATACGGATCGTTAAGTGGGTCGAAGCCTGTGCTCCAGCGCTTGTCTGAAAAAGGCGGGTTGGCAACCACATAGTTAAAGGTTTTGAGGGCGTCATTGCCCTCTGAGAAAAGCGGTGTCGCCAACGTGCTGTGACCGCCTCGAATCAATGAGGTGGGATTATTGTGCAGGATCATGTTCATGCGCGCGAGACCTGCCGTTGCAACATCCTTTTCCTGACCATAAAGCGTGACGGGAGTACCCGCTTCATCCCCCACCTTGAGCAGCAGCGACCCCGATCCGCAGGTGGGGTCGTAGACGGTTGTTTCTGCGCTCGTTTTCGCTTCGCGAATTCCAATGATCTTCGCCATGATCTGGCTGACCTCAGAAGGCGTGTAAAACTGTCCTTTGCTTTTTCCACTCTCGGTGGCAAAGTGACGCATCAGGTATTCGTAAGCATCGCCCAGAATGTCATCACCTTCGGCGCGGTTCTTCGAAAAATCCAGCGCTTTGTTCTCGAAGATGGCGATTAGGTTCGTCAGACGATCCACCATCTCCTTGCCGCTGCCAAGCTTGTTGGCATCGTTGAAATCGGGGAAATCGGAGAGTTTATTTGCATTGGCAAGCGGACCGATGATCTTCTTATTGATCTTATCGCCGATATCAGGTTTGCCTTTCAGCGCAACCATATCTTTGAAACTCGCCCCTGGCGGGACAGTGATCGGCGCATATGGCACATCTGCATACTTATCGCTGATGTACTTGATAAAAAGCAATACAAGGACATAATCCTTGTACTGGCTGGCGTCCATGCCGCCGCGCAGCTCGTCACAACTTGCCCAGAGAGAGGAGTAGAGTTCTGATTTTTTGATTGCCATGAGGCTGATTATACAGGGTTCCATCTCCCAAAATACAGAGTTGGCGTGCGCTTTTTTGCGACAATAAACATTGCACCCCCGTTACGCCACTTTCATTAGTTCATCACTCCTCTGCCTCCGAGCGGTCTCCAGACCAAGCGTCGTCGTCTGTTTCTCCTATGGAGAATCTGGGTTTTGAGGATTTCGGTTTTGGAGGTTTGATACTCTTTTCCTTTTTCGGCTTGGGTGGATATTGGCTCGGGTCAAAGGGCAGCTTTTTCGTGGAAACATCAAGCGCACGGTCTGACAGAAGATCATCGCACCACTCACCCATTGCATACTGAGGCAGCCCTCCAAAGTCCCGCCAGTCGTGCCCAATGAGAGCGATTGGAGTGAACTTGGAATAATCGTATTTTCGGAAATGCCTCACCACCCAGCCCGGTCCCATAATACAAAAGAGTATAGGCAGGTCCCATGCAACCGCATGCCGGCATGCCTGGGCAATTCGTACGCTATAGATCCTTTGCATCGTTTTCCCGGAGCTTTTCCCGCTGTCCACTTCAAGCCAAAATAGCATCTCTTTTCCCTGATGCGTTCCCCAAGCCAGCGCATCGGGAATGCCTCGCAGGATGGGAACTTCTGTCCAGGCTTCCCAGATGTCGATATCCGGGTATGCCTGTTCCAGCCACGCCCGCCACATCCGTGCCTTACGTCGGTGACGCTCTCCGGCGTATCGGAATTCGCCCCTGTATTTTGTGAAGTGAACGCCTTTGGGGATGTTCCATGACCGATGTGCCAGACGCAGCCCATTTGCGCGAATCGCCCAGCCTTCGTATTTGCCGATCTGTCGGCGTTCGATCAAGCCCGCAACTTGAAGCTGCTTCAACAGATTCCGGACATGGCTCTCGCTGAATCCTGCCAGGGAAGCGATCTCGGGTCGGTATGCCGTCTTCAATCTCGCCAGGATCTGCAGGATGCGCAACGCCGGTCCCTTAATGCCATATGCTTTCGGATCAAAACAAGGTGCCAGGCTAGGAGCATCCCCTTCCTGAATATGTGTCGGCTGGATCGGACTGGAAAACTGCCATTCCCAAACGACGGGCTTCCATGCCGGCTGGATGGTCATCGGTATCTTGAACTTTACCAACCGTTTGAGCTCGGCATAAAACCAATTCCCAGGTGTTTCCACCGAAATCCATAAAGCAGGATGCGGACGTGCCTTGATCAGTTGATTGACGATCAGGTCAATGATCCGCGCCTGGGCATAGGGCGGCAGCCCGTCTTTATAAGAAATGTGGTGCCAGAAAATATCAAGCACCACATCCTGTCTGTTCGTCGGATAACTTGGCGTCCATTCCAACGCCAAGTTGGATAAGATATCTTTCATCGCTTTTTGGTCGGCTTGGAATGGTAATACTCGATTGCGTCCACGCGCTCTTGTAAACGTACAATACGGCTTTTTAGCTCTTGCAACATACACTGGATCGTTTCCGGGTCGGCATCCAATTGATAGCCGACACCACCCGATGTGGAGACAATAAGCACCCCTTTATTACGCAGGCTTTCAATCGCCTTGCGGATCATTCGGTCATTGATGTCGTTATTCAAATTTGGCTTTGGGCGTTTATGGAAAACCCGGCGGATCAATTGCTGACGAGTAAAACCACCGGGCGATTTCAACAAAGCCTTCAGAGTTCTCTGCTCGATCCATTTCAGTCTGCCGGCTTGAAGATCCGCCAGAAGTTTTTCGTATTGAGGGGTTCGTGACATGGTTCTCCTTTTTGGATGGATGATATTGAATCCAGAGCAAGGGAGGTCATACACTGTCGCCAAAACGAATTTATTAGGCGTTACCTGAATGGAAATCGTGGAAAAATTAAATATATTTCCGTATGTTGTTATTTTTGTAGTTCAGTAGTTCACTGACACTCAACACCCCGTATATCTGGAAAAACTCTATTGATTTGCGGGCATCATCACCAGATATGGTGGTATTTTTGTTGTACTACTCTCTGAACTACTGCCATCCAATGTAGTTCAGTGGAAAGGGGTCAGTTCACCAGTAGTTCACTTGCAGTTCACTCAGTAGTTCACTCAAATACCCCTATATATAGATAAAAATATTTAAAAATAAATAATTAATTCCATATATAGGCACTACTCTTTCAGTGAACTACTGAACTACTGAAAAACCATATCCGTTTAATTAAAAAAACACTAAATCCAAAAAGACAATAAAAAAGCCTGGCTTCCATGTTGTGGAAACCAGGCCTCTGCCATTCGAACTCACTCCTCGGATTTAATCAAACTAATCCCATATAACTGCTCAATCCGCTTCAAGTCCACCATCAATACCCGCTGATTAGACCCATTACAAAACTTACTCACCTCCACCTGCCGCTCCCCCACCTGTGCAAGCAGCCCATCCACCTGTCGCAGCTGCCGGCGCAGGGCATCGGGCATGATATCGAGGTTTTCATCCAGTCCACGCCAGAATTCCTTGGCATGAGCCAGGCTGGTCTCCGTGCGCAGGTAGATCGTTTTCCGCTCCATGCCATGATCATAATATCCGATCTGGTCAGCATGAAGCGGGGGTTGGAAACCATCCAATTGGGTACGTGGAGCCAGGTATACCTTTTCCTCCACCAACAGACTGGCAATCGCTGTAAAGAATTTACGGATGGGAGACTCTGCGGCTATCTGTTCAGACTGATTCTGAATGAGCGCCAACAAAGATATATTATTTTCCTGGATTAACTCCTCCGCGTCCTTCCAGGGAATCAATTGCATGTCCTCGAAGCAATGGATTGCCAACTCCTGAGCTGCTGCCAGCACTGCATACGCATCTGGCAAACGATTTTGCAGATTGCCGGCCTGCCGGGCACTCTGCGCTGCCTTGTCAACTAATTTGAGAAACTCCTTGGAAGTGCGCTCCCTATTCTCCATCAGATATTGTAGGTACAGTTTCATCGCATGCGCAAGTAAACCTTGTTGCGCCTTCTCCTGAAGAGCCGTCAATTTATTTTCACCATTATTCTCTGAGCCTTGCATCGGCAAAATGTCACCGGGCTCCACGCCCACGTACAACATGCGCCCCACAATGCTCTGCCCGATCAACGGGTTCTCGGCGGTCATGATCACCAGCCCGCGCGGGAAACGGGTGTTCTGCTGGGAAAGGTCGGCGCGCGAACGTCCTCTTGCCGAGCGGTTGCCCACCGAGCGCACCACATGATGTGCTTTCTTGTGCATGGCACGCGCTTCCGCCAGGCTGGAGAATTGCGGGGCAAAGTCATCGATCACCAAAGGGACATCCTTCGCCAGAAACATCGCTGCTTCGATGGCGGTCACGGTCGAGGTCCAGTCAATCGGCGCATGGTAATCACGTCCTTGCACAAAGCCCGTTCCGAAGTGGGTCAATGCCAGATGTGCCAGGGTGGACTTACCGCTCTGCGTTATTCCGTATACAGTTAACACGGCATTCAACGGACGCAGACTGGTGAGCGGTGCAGCAAACATCGCCGCCCACAACGGAGCGGTGACCTTGCGCGGACCTAGCTGCAGGAATTCCAGAGTGGCACGCACCGCTTCGTCCGGCTCGATCTCTTCCTTCGGCAAAGCGTAATGCCGCAGGTTATTCGAGCCAAGATCCACCCGCACCTGGTCATTCAAGCCTTCTTCACTCAGCCAACCGGATGCAGTAAGAAAGCCGCGTTCGCCGTCACAGTCATGCCAGCCGGTGAAGGTATACAGATTCTCGCGCTGGACGCTCTCCATCGAGACTTCCTTGATGGCACGCACCAACACATAGGATTTGCCAGGCGGCAGGGTGATGATCGGACGCATCCCCCAACTATCTGGGATCCAATCCAGTTTGTCAAAAGCCCGCGCCTCCACCTGGACCGGTTGAAAGACTTGCCCCGAAGCCAAGCCGCCTTCGATGCTGTAGCGCACGGTCGGTGGATTGAGACCGTCGTCCACCATCAGCTCATGGCTGATGCGTGCCCAAAAGTTGCCCAGCGGGTCACCCATAAAATGCAGCCGGCGTTCACGTATCTCGGAATACAGATTTCCGTTTTCCTCCTCGTGCTGGTTCATCAAGCTCTTGAGATCGCGTTTGGAGATGAAGAGTTTCTTCTCGATCAGGGACGCATATCGAGCTCGCAGTGTATCGGGCAGGTTCGTAATGTGTCGGGTAATTGCCTGTAGATTTTCATCCAGTTCCAATGGGGATAATGTTCGGCTGTGATCGATCATCAGGTCCAACCAGGGTTTGGAACTGGAAAGATGTTTCTCCAGGACTTGCAAGGTCAAACCGTTCTGCAACCATTCGTTCATGTCCTTGGCAGGCAGGTCCGGCACGATCATCGTCAAGGTGCCAAGGGCTTCACATAACCGACGTGTCACCAACGCCTTGCGCTTGCGGATATTGTCCTGCTCGGCTGGAGACAGTTTGGTCTTGTGCAAGTCATTATCCAAGGCGAGGTAAATGGCACGCCTCTTTTGCAATCGCTCAATATCCCCCACCGACAGGTTCCCCGCCCCACACAAAGCCAAGGCAGATCGTCCCAACTGCCTGAGACTTTCCGCATCGGATTGTCCTTCGACGATGATGAGATGTGGATCGCCGGGCACTAATGCCCAATACACCTGACGATCACCTGGCAGGTTGCGTGACTTGTCATTGGGGTCTTTTGGCTTCAAGGCACGTGCCGAGAAATACGTGGTCTTGCCATTCCAGGTATGAGGATGGATGATGTATCCCTCCGGTGAAGCCTTGGCGCCATCGCCATTGGCAGTGAAGTCCAAGCCGTCGGCACGGATCACGCCAAGTTTCTTCGCGATATCCAGGTCGGCATTCACCTTTTGTAAATGTACATGCAAGCCGCGATCCGATTTGCAAAATCCCCAGCCGGCTTCGCGTAGAGTCTTTTCCGTGAAGCCGCGACCGAGCAGGTACTTCCGCGCCGCCTCACCTGCTTTGCTCCATAACTGTGTTGCAAAATACTTTGCCGCATCATCGAGCAGGTCGGTTTGTTTTCTGTATTCCATTTCTCGTTGAGTAGATGCGGAATCAAATCCAAGCTCTGCCAGATCGAGATGAAGAGTTTCCGCCAGATATTTCACGGCGCCCATGAAGTCCAAGCCCTGCCAGCGTTGCACAAAGTCAATCACGTCGCCGCCGGTATCACACTTGGTATGGCAGTGCCAACGGGGATGACCATTTGAGTCGGTATAGACGATAAAGGCTGTGGGATTATCGCCTTTGTGCAAGGGACAAGTACCCCGCAGCTCTCCCCCACTTTTCTGAAGCTTCGCGCCGGCTTGCTGAGCAAGATCTTCCAGACTTACTTTGGATAATATGACGTGTAAATTTAGGCGATTGGAAGTTGTGGTATCATGCGCCTTGTCTGTTGACGCAGTCAACCTTTGTTGGGATGCCGCCGGTTTCCGCCCGGCGGCGTTCTGTTTTAATTCCATGATGGGCTCCTTTGTTATCCTTCACTAAGATGTTCGACGGCAAGTTCAAGATCGCGTTCGCTGGGGGCGATGTAGATGCGGGTGGTGTTCAGGCTGGAATGTCCAAGCAGGGCAGCTACCTTTTCCAAGCCGACACCGCTATCCACCAGGTTCTTGGCAAAGGTGTGTCGGCAGATGTGCGGAGTGAGTTCTTTGATGTTTGCTGCTTTGGCATAGCGCTGCAGGATGCGCTGGACCGTGCGTCCGCTCAGGCTTTCGTGTTCGCCTTCGACAGTCATCCAGAGATGATCACATCCTGGTCGCACTGCGATCCATTCCTGTAGGGCTTTGCGTGCATCTGCATTCAACGGCACGCTGCGTTGTTTGTTACCCTTGCCGTTCTGGACCGAGATGCTGCCTTTGCGTTCGGAAAGTTCGAGATCCGTCATGCGCAGTCCAATCGCTTCGCTCAGGCGCAAGCCCGTATGTAGCAAAAAGAGCGTCAGGGAGGCATCGCGGCGTCTTGTGATCCAACGCTTGGGATAATTCTTCTTTGCCAGTTCCAGGTCATTCTCAATCGCACGTTTCAAGGCATGCTGTTCATGTTTGTCCAACCACTTCGGACTGCGTGGGACACTGGCAACGCCCTTGATGTTCTCGGTGGGATCGCTGGTGATCTGTTTGGTCTGGCGTGCCCATTTGCATAGCGCGGCAAGGGCAGCCAGGCGACGATTGACCGTGCCGGCTTTACGGCGTTCGATGTTGAGTAGGAATTGTTTGTAGTTCTTAACGTCGGTGGGTGTGATACGTTGGACTTTGAGGGTCTCCGAATTCACTCGCTCGAACCAGCCTTCGAAGTGTCCAAGGTCCGAGAGATAACCTTTGATCGTGAGCGGGGAAAGATCTTGTTCGTCCAAGTGATGTTGGAAGTTGGTCAGTAGTTTGTTCATGTCAAATACCCTTGTTTTTTAGGTTTTGGAAAAGCCGTCAGGAAGCCCTGGGAGAGGCGATATTTTCTGCACGGAGTACGAGCCGTATTTGCTTTAGCAAGCCCTTCCCTGCCCTTCCTATCAATGGAAGGTAAGCGGCACGGTAAGCGCCAAGATAAGCGCAGGTAAACAAGCAGTAAGCAGGTTTGTAAACTGGACGCTTACACACTTTTTTTCCATCCAAAATTTGATCCGCATTTGGCGGAAATCCCCAGGTTCGTTTTTGGTCGCTGCTCATCCCGACCAGCCTTTGACCTGCATTTGCATCACGACCGGCTCGCGGCGGATCTTCAATTTGCCGGCTTGATACGCATCGAGGCTGTGTCGGAAGAATGCCCCGAGGACATCCGCCAAACGCAGGTTGTATGCTTCGGCAATCGTCTTGAGTTTTTCATGGCGTTCTGCTCCCAAGCGATAGGCGGCTGTTTGTCCTTTGAGCGAACGCGACAGGAGTGTGTCGGCAGGCTTTGTTTTTCTGGGTCGGCGTGTCGGCAACTGGATCGGTTCTGTGTCGGCTTCCTCCCAGGCAAGCGTATGCTTGCGTCCCTTGGGATCGAGGCGCGGCTTGAACTTCAAGGTCCCTCGTGTGTGACAGGTCTCGGCGTAATCGAACAGGACACCTGCCACTGGATCAACATTTTCCATCAAGGCTTCAGCAAGTGCTGCCACATCGTCGCGCACATCGATGGGGATCAGGTAGCGACGGGCTGGATTGGATTTCTCCCAGGCACGCGTGCGCTTATGGACCTGGGCGACTTTCAGGTCATGGGCAACCGTGCCCGTGGAGGTCAGGGTTCCAAATGCATTTCTTCCAGACATGATGTTCTCCTAGTCCAACTTCGCGAGTTGGGCCGCAAATTTTTCGTATTCCAGAGCAGGGCGACTGGTGGGATCTTTTTGGAAGATGGTCAGCCCCTCGGCAGAGGCTTCACGCAATAAGGTCGCACGGTGGATGGGAGCGAAGACCTGAGTCGAAAAGGCTGTCTGCAAATTCGTCATCTGCTCGCGGGTGGTGCGGGTTTGTTCGTCGTAGAAGGTTGGCAGGATGCCAGCGAGTTTTCCGCGCCATCGCTTTTCTGTCTGCAAGACTTTGAGCATCTCCACAAATCCCCAGACACCATCGGCAGAGAGGTAGTCAAGACTCGAAACGATCACCGCCAGATCCGCCGCCCAGGACGCCATTTCCTGCAAACCGCCCGTGGATGGAGGCGTGTCAAAGAGCAGGTAATCGAAGCCAAGTCTGCGAATGGCGAATTGATGATCATTGATGTAGTTAATCGGTGTATCCTCGATGGTAAGCATGCGCTGCGCCTTGGCGGTCATCTGGTTGCCCGGAAGAAGAAAGAGATTTGCCTGCCGGGTCGGGCGAATCCACTGGTTCATGACCTCCGGGGTGATGGGCTGGTTGTTGAAGAGCGGGTACATCAGCCAGTTCGCCACGCAGGGTTCCGCATCCATGTTCATAGAGACAGCGGCATGCCCCTGTGGATCCAGGTCGGCGATCAGAACGCGTTTACCCAAACGGGCGAAGGCATCACCAACACTGATGACCGTGGTGGTCTTGCCCGTGCCGCCTTTTTGATTTGCAAAAACGATGGTCTTCATGATGATTTCCTTTGTTCGATCTGAACGAGTTCCGTCACGCCTTGATCATCCTGTGCGAAGGTTGCATCTTGGATGATCGCCAGAGCGACAGGCTTGCCGTCCAGATCCAGATTGAGTGTGTGTACGCCGGTGTGTCGGTTCAGTGCGCCCAGGGCACTTACGGTGAGCGCCAGCGCCTCAGCAGAGTGGGGCAGGCGGGTGGCGCTCCGTTTGACGACCTGAATTGCCCCGGGCGAGACAATGCGCTTCGCTGCATTCAGGAGGTTGTTCCACTCGTCAAACCGGCTCAAGTAGGGTTTTCTTCGGGTGGCGTCGGGCTATTTC
Source organism: Anaerolineales bacterium (assembly GCA_919902735.1). GTDB lineage: Bacteria > Chloroflexota > Anaerolineae > Anaerolineales > Villigracilaceae > Villigracilis. Next base: position 10,698 of record CAKKRM010000293.1, read on the forward strand.
CATTGCCGTGCGTTTCCACCGGAACCAGTTCAGGTTCGGTGATGGGTGTATGCGGTTTCTTCCAGCGGCGGATCAGGGACGGGAGAGAGAACTTGATCTTGGGTTTGGCTGCCGGCTCCGCAGGTGGTTTGGTCTGGTATTGACCCAGTCCCAGTTTGTCCGCCGAGCCAAATGCAGAACGGAAGTTGCCGCGCCACTGGTTGAAGATATCCTCCATCATTTCATCGGCTACTGTCTCGGAGTCCTTCTCGATGCGTGCCAGGGCTTTGAACATGACCAGGTCACGTGCTGCACCTTCAGCGATCTCTTTGAGCACTTCCATCCGTCCCAATTCGAAGACGATGGTGGCAAAGATGTTGATGGCGATCAGGGCAGACATGCCGAGGATGACCATGCGGATCTCGTCCTGGGTCATCTGTCCAACCAAACCGTTCTCTCCAGAGCGATACAAGGTGTCCATTGTGAAGAGTGCCGCTTCGCCGAGGAAGTCGATCAGGACCATGAGTAGAGCCGTGCCTCGTTGGATGATGCCGTCGGCACGGTACAGGAAGACCAGCAGCCAGCCGATCATGCCGCCCGAGGTGGCAAGCAAAGCGAAATACCCAAGCGCCTGATCATTCGATGGCAGGGTGGTCTGCACGAAGTCTAGTGAACGCGAGGCGGCATATACCAGCAAACCGCCGCCGATAACAAGAAAGGCGACCATCGCCACGAACTTGAAGAGTGCTTTCATTGGGTTCCTCCACAGTATTTGGAATGCACCCAGCCGGTTTGCCCGGTTGGGGTGGTGACATTGAGCCAGTCCTGATCCGCATCCAGAACATCCAGGACATCGCCCGTTGATAGCCATGCAAGCACGGTGCAATGCAAGCCGGCACATTCGCGCAGATGCAGTGACTGTGCCGATACTGTGCAGGTGACGGGCATTGTATGGAGGATGGGATCAGGGTCTTGCGTTGCTGTCGCTAAATGTGTAATGTTGGACACCTGTGCCGGCATGTCCTGAGGCAGTGATGGTGGCGTGGTGAGCGAGCATGCCAGAGAAAGCAGGATGAGAATTATGAGAAAGGAAATGTTCTTCATGCAAACACCGCCTCTTGATTGACAACTTCCTTCTCAATCAGATTCTTTTCTTTGCCAGCTTGTGCTTTCATACGTTTTCCTTGAGATACCTGTGCCCATGCCCAGCGGGGAGGGATTGAATTAACAAGGACAAATGTGCCGGCAATTTCATTGGTGTGAAGCAACCGTCCCAGAAATTCCATACGGACTTCTTGCAAATCCTGATCGGGATTAATCACGATCAGCCAGGCTATTTTTTCCACCAGGTACAGATTGCGGTCCTTTTCAACAACCTCAATTTTGAGATTTTCCGCTCGCGCCATTTTCAAAAAACGAGTAGCAAAAGGGCGGAGTTCAATTCCTGTCTGTTCCATTTGAATAAACGTGCGCAATGCAGAGCGATACAGGATCTCAAAGATAGGCTTCTTGATCGGTCCCAATAGGTTGGATAACAACATGGTTCATTCCTCCGTTTGCGTCTTACTTGTGTTTTCAGCGATGAACTTGTCCAGTTCGGAAAGCGGAATGCGGGTCGATCCCGCTCCTGCCCGAAAGAACTTCAGCCTTCCTTGGGAGAGCCAACGATAGACTGTGCGATATGAAACTCGCAAATATTTCGCAGCCTCCTTCAAGGTGACGTAGGTCTCCGGACGGTCTTTCAATGGGTCTTTCGTTTCGAGCATTTTGAACCTCCTGTAATGGGTTAAAATAAAAAACGCATATGGATTACCCATATGCGCCTTGTGAGGGAACGCGTTTATAGAGAGGCGTTTAGTTAGCCCATTTCACGAAGAAATGCCCGCCCTCTCCGCCAGCCACGTCCCTCCCTGAGGGACGTTTTTGTTTGAGGTTCACGCCCCCATTGAGGGGATGATATTCCACAAGGGGAGGATGTTCGAATTCCGCGCTCTCCACAGAAAAAAACGCCTCATGGGTCGAGGCGTTTTCCTTTTTAGGTTCTCAAGGTATCTTCCAAAATCAGTGGGGAGTAATGATAGCCTTAATGGAAAAGTATGACACATGACATTTGTCACTTGTAATGTCTGTCAAATTTTCGAATAATTTTGACAGACAGGGACATATTTATTCGTATCTTGTAATGAGCACCTCTTAATGAATTGGATCAACAAAATATTTGTATTTAAGTGGCGATGAACCAGCCTGCCCTTATTGGTCGCTTGCGCATACATTACGCGGGGCGCTGGCGAGCCAATAGCGAAACCGACTCGGCGTAGTCGGTTTTTTGTTTTCACAAGGAAAGGAGAAATACATAAGGTATTTGGTTTCAAATCGTCGTTTTCAAAAAATGTTTCAACAAGAATAGGGAGATGAAAATGAAAACTATTAAATTCACTGCGTTGATTCTTGCTCTCGCACTGACTCTGACCACACCTGCGGCTCTAGCCGGTAGCGCGGCAATTGACTTTGAGAGTTACTCCATCGGCACTGTCCATGGGCAGGACGGCTGGGGTATGACCGGGTCATACGATGTAGCCGTAGCTACGAATTCGTATGGCTACGGCTCATTTGGAGGCAAAAGTTTACGGATTTCAAATGCCGTCACCAGTAGTTCCTTCGGAGATCATACTTTCTCAAAGCCGCTCGTGGATGAGGCAGGAGAAACGGCGGCATATGTTGACGTTCCGAGCGGCACGCGCCAGGCATACTTTATGTCTCAGTGGGATTTTGCCTCAACTGTTCCCGGTTCTGAACAGGCTGGTCTTTCGGTAGTAGCAAGCCCTGACCGAGGAGATGGCGGCCGGATGAGTTGGGTGCAAATGAAGGATACCCCTTCGGGCCTTGAAGTTAACTTCTTCGACTATCAGGATGCGGCGCCGTATGGAAGCGTATCCATACCAACAGATGGTTATGGCCCGGAAGATGCTTTCATCTTTACCAACCTCGTCAGCGGCCTTGACCGAACGGTCCCTCACACAATCCGCATTGAGTTGGAATTGATTGACGGTCCACGCAATGATGTGGTGAGGGTTTATGTTGACGGCCTGCTTATGCATACCGGAACCAGTTGGGAAGATTACTTCCGCTGGGTTCAAGGTCTAGGTGGTCCTGAGGAGACAGCCCCGGTGCATGAAAGCCGTGTGATCCGCTCCATGCTTTTCCGCACCGGTGGCGCGGCCATGCCGGCAACGATGGGCAACGGTTTCCTTATTGACAACCTGTCGCTCTTTTCCGGCCCGCTGCCGGTACTGCCGCCACAATGCACCACCGTCTGCTACGTGGATGAGGTCAGCGGGGACGATGCGAACGGCGGCGCGAGCGCAGGGAATGCCAAGAAAACGATTCAAGCGGCAATTGACGCTGTAGACCCCGGCGGGCAGGTCCGCGTACTCCCCGGTAACTACAGCGAGACAGCGGTCAATCGCTGGGTACTGGGAACGAACGGGCCGCATCAATTTGGCCTGTTCATTGACAAGGATGGAATCACAATTCAAGGCGTGGATGCAGGCGATGTGCCTATTACCGATTACAACTTGCCGGGCGCATACGTCACCACAAATGCAACCAATAATTTTGGAGCCAGCGGCATCTTCGTAGAAGGCGATAATGTAACGATCGCGGGCTTACGCATTGGTCCCAATACGCCTGGTGATAACAAGACCATCGAGATCATCGGCGATGGATTCACTCTCAAAGATTCACACGTGGATGTGCCCGGTGGAGGTTCGGTCTATTTCAACGACTGGCAGTTTGACACCGGCACAGATACATCACACGTTCAAAGTTATACGATTGACCACAACCTGATTGACCAAAGCACCAGCATTGATATCACCAGTGGCGCGGGCTATTCGGGACCTGTGAGTGGGCGGCAAATTGTGAACAATGAATTCGAAAACAGTGAATTCTGGCCGTCCATCAGTTTCAATGGCTCAGGCACAGGCGTGCCATGGTTTGTTCAGTCAGTTGGCGGCGCGGTGATCGAAAACAACGCCTTCACCAATACATTCGATGGCAATGATGTGCGCGCGGGTCACATCCGCATCCGCGGAGATTACGATAACAGCCAATTCGATTGGACTGCCTATTGGAACAACAATACCTTCAATAAGGCGGTTGTGATTTTGACTGGCGCGTATCCTCCTTTTGACGTGCGCGAGTATAACTACACCAGTGGCGCATACTCCTTCGACGTGCGCCGAATTGGGGTGAACATTCAAGGAAGTGTGGATAAAGCCGTTGCGAGTGATACGGTTTTGGTCAAGGCTGGAACGTATGTCGAGCAGGTGGCGGTTGATAAATCGCTTACTCTGCTAGGGGAATCTGGGGCCGCCTCCACCTTCATCGTCGCGCCATCCACAATTCCCATCGCTTCCGATCCAAACTCGACGATTGTCAAGATCGCGGGATCAGGCGTCAGCGTGGACTTCAGCGGTTTCACAGTGACAGGCCCGGGCCCGAGTGGATGCGGGAGCATCGGCAGTGGAATCTTTGTCCGCGACGATGCGTATGCTAATATCCACGATAACGAGATTCTGGATATTCGCGATAATCCTTTCAGCGGATGTCAGAACGGTGTTGCGATTTTAGTCGGGCGCGCTGCGTTCAGTACCAGCGGTTCAGCCGATATCAGCAACAATGTGATCGCCGGATATCAAAAGAACGGCGTGACGGTCAGCAATGTCGGTTCATCCGCTACTGTGGCCAATAACGTCATCACCGGCGCGGGCGCGACGACCATCATCGCGCAAAATGGAGTGCAATTCAGCGGAGGCGCGACGGGTGATATAAATGGGAATACGATTTCGAATCATTCCTACTCGCCCGGCTCTTACACATCCACAGGTATTTTGCTCTACGTGGCAGATGCAAATACTTACGGCAACACCATGAGTGAAAACCAATCCGGCATTTACCACATTGAAGGTTCCGGTGTGCATGAAGCGAACATTATGAATGTTTCTACTGCGGGAACGCTTTCACCATATTTCTATGGCTTTGTTGTAGATGCGCCGCCCCCCGGATTAAACCCCGTACCGTTTGAAGATGAAAGCCTCGCGCCATCTGCGGCCGCTTCGGCAAATTCATTGATGTCTTTCGTTGCAGTGCAGGATGTAGATATCCTGAATAACGAACTCACCGGCGATGGCACAAGCGCGGGCTATGGGATCGGCGCGTATGGCGGCTTTGGCGCACTGGATATTGACCTGACCGTGAAGAACAACAAAGCGCTTAACTTCGGCATCGGTCTCGATATCTATCAATGTACAGGAAGTTGCTCAAGCGGTGTGTTCAGCAACATTGATGTCAACTTAAATAGCATCACAGGCAGCGTTGACTATGGCCTGCTAAATACGGATGCAATTCAGGTGAACGCGGAGAAGAACTGGTGGGGCAACGCAAGCGGACCATCCCATGCCAGCAATCCTGCGGGCATAGGGGACGTGGTAAGCGATAACGTGGACTTCGACCCGTGGCTGTGTAATGGAATTGACACATCCCCCGCTACCGGCTTCCAGCCCAACATTGTGACACTTTGCGGCAACCCCGCGCCCGCGGCCTGCCTTGCGTATGGTGTGCAGGATACCGGCTACCGTGACTCGCAGTTCTTCACGCTTGACCCGAGTACGGCGATCACCGCTAACCTTGGTCCACTTTATTTGGGCTGGGATGTGGAGGGGCTTGATATTGACCCAACCACAGGCGTGATCTATGCGGCAACTGGCCCAAGCAATGCCTTCGGCAAGAGGGGTCACCTATTCAAGGTGGATGGCACAGACGGCTCGCTCTTCCATGTGGGTGCAACAGGCCAGCGCGCCATTGTGGCGCTCGCGTTTCGGCCCACCGACGGAACTCTATGGGGCTGGGGCGTAGACAAAGGTCTCGTCACCATCAATAAAACTTCCGGCGCGGCCACGCTTATCAAGAAAAACGATAAAGATGTCGAGGGAATGGCCTGGAACAACACTGGCACACTGCTGTATCTCGCACAGGGAAGAACGTTGTATGTCTATAATCCGGCCAATGGCAAGATCACTAAGGTCGCCGATAAACTGCCCGGCTATGTCGAAGCCTTGGAAATGCGTCCGGATGGATTGCTGGTACTGGGAGTGCATGGCAAGACCACGTTATTCGCCTATAACCCTCTCACCAAAAAAGTAATCACGGCGGAAAACATCGCTGGCCTGCCTTACAACGATATCGAAGGCATTAGCTGGCCTGTTTGCATTCCATGATCACAGGCAGGGGTTGATAAATGTTCAGGCCTGCCAGGTCCGTTCCGAAATCTGGCAGACCTTTTTAACTCTAGTACCCGAACAACATGAAGATGTAGGGTAAAAGCGGCTGAATTTCGCCGCTTTTACCCATCAATTTTAAGTTTTTCGGGCACTAGGACTTTCGCTTGTCGTTCTGAGCGGAGCGAAGAACTTCTGATTTCAGGAGTAGAGACTCTTCGCTGTCGCTCAGGGCGACACGGTAAAGCGAAGTTGAGCGAAAGTCCTGAACTCTATTCTTATTGGAGGATGCCCGGCAAACAAAAAGACCCAATCCATGGATTGGGTCTTTTTGTTTCGAATTGCTTTAGGGTGGTGGGGTTGCTGTTTCTGGAAGTGGCTTACCTGCAAAAATCAGCAGGTCTGCTTTGACGTGGGTATGTCCGGGGACATCTGGCTTGCTGGCGGTAATGAAATCGTACAGCAGGGAGGAGTCCCATTTGCCAGCGGCGAGAATGTCGGTTCCGGTGGATTCTGCGTCGGCGCGGCGGGAACCGGACTTGATCCCCGCGTAGGTACCCAAATCCAGTTGTGCGGATGAGGTTGCCACATCCGCTGAGTGGCAGAAAACGCAGGACATCGAGCCGGAGTACCAGAGGTTGGATTCGATGAAGAGGGGTCTCACGTTTTCAAATGTGGCTTCGCAATTCTGTCCGTTGATGTCGGCAAACTGGAAGGTGTCTGTTTCGGGGAAGCCTGCATTCACCCATGCGCCGATCAAATCCGCTGCCGCAACACGACATTGGGTAGTGACGCCACCGGTATTTTCCATAACTGGCAGGTTTGCGGGGAAAAGGGTGGGGATGGATGTGCGTTCAACGGCCAATTCACCGCGGCTGCAATTCAACGAACCGCCGCAGGAGCTGGCGAAGAGAAAGCCGATCCACACAAGGAGGCCGATCACGAAAAAGATCACAGTGCCGTAGATAATTTTTTTTACATCGTCATTCATTAGTGGTAGCTCCCTATTGTCCTTCCGGCGCTGCGAGGGTGCGAAGGTAATTTACCACGTCCCAGCGCTCGCGCACGGTAAGGTTTTCGTTCAGGGGCGGCATTTGCCCGGAGAATTCCACTTCTGGGAAGAGGGTGTTGTTCGGGTTAAAGATGCCGTTGGAAATGGTGAGGAATAAACTGCCGTCGCTCTTGCTCTGAACCAGTTCATTGGTGAGGTCGGCGGGTTTCTTCTTGACCAGGAAAGCGGATATGGTTCCATTTCCCTTGCCTACGCCGCCATGACACATCTGGCAGTGAATGGCGTACAGTTCCGCGCCGCGCGCAATGGATGTTTCATCCGCAGGCACGGGGTTGGCTGGCGCGCCTTCACCGGGGATATAGGCGGGGCCTTCGACAGGAATGGATTGGGCTGGCACAGGCAGGGGGTTTTCCTGCGTGGTGTACGAGTCCTGGATCTCCATGAAGACGACCCAGTCGATTTTGATGACATCGTAGGCGAAGATCATCAATGCACCGGCCAGCACGCCAAGAACTGCGAATACGATAACGAGTTGTTTAAAGAGTCTCATAGGTGTTGCGCCTCCGCTGGTTTTACGGATTCAGCGCCCATTTTCGTCAAAGCATCCGTAACTTTCTTTTCTTCCATATGCGAGCATTCCACCAGGATGGCGATCTTGCCGTCGCTGACTTCAGGGACGTATTTCATGGGGCGGTAGTTTGGGAAGAAGCTATCGAGAAACACGCCAAGAAAGGTGGAGAGTAACATGCCAAGCATGGTCAATTCAAACAGGACCACCACGGTGGGAGGCCCGGGAATAAATGACTGCGTGCTTACCTGAATTGGGTAGGGATAGATGTACGGCGTGATGTAGGCAAGGAAAAACCCTGCGCCAAACCCGAGGATGGCCCCGCCCATTGCAATGCGCGGAATGTTTGTCCACTGGTGGGGGCGGCCCAGCATGGCTTCGGTGACTGGGATGCCAGAAATGATGTTCATGCATTCATCGTGAATGCCGATGGAGCGGAGATGCTCAATGGCATTCGCGGCAGGCTCGAGGTCCGGAAAGACCGCCAGCAAATCTACAATTTTAGATTCGGTCATTTCAATCCTCCTATTCCAATTCGCTGACCGTTACAACGGTTTCGCGTCCAAATTTCTTGAGTTCGTGCGCCATCTGGCCTTCCTGCACTTCCCAGACCGGGATCAGGGGGATGAGTTTTGAAGCGATCATGTAAAGCAGGATGAATAAGGCAAGTGTGCCGATGCCCATGGGAATTTCGATACCGGGCTTATAAAGGCGCCAGGTGAATGGCATACGGTTGATGGTGACGGAGATCGGGATGATGATGTAACGTTCGAACCACATGCCGACGTTGATGATGATGCCAACCGTTCCAACGAGCCATGGGGTGGCGCGCCACTTGGGATTCCACAATATAGCCCAGGGAACGACAATATTACAAATGAGCATGGTAAACCACATCCAACCCATTGGACCGGCCTCGTGGAAATGCAGCAGTTGCTGGGTCCACTTATCGCCGCCATACCACTGGACCATGTAATCGTTGAAGAAGAAGTAGGCCCAAGCCATGGAGATGATGAGCATGAGCTTTCCAATGGCATCGAAGTGCTCCGAGCGGATGAAATATTTCATGTGTTTCATCGTGGCACGGATGACCGCGATAACAACAACAGCAGCCCCCATACCTGAGTGCAGCGCGCCAACGATGAAGTACGGGCCGAAGATGGTGGAAGACCAACCAGGGCGGGTGGCGGCGGCAAAGTCCCAGGACACGATGGTATGCACCGAGAACATGACGGGGATGATGGCGAAGGCAAAAATGTTCATGGCATTGCGGAGGTGGGTCCACTCCCCTTCGGTACCGCGGAAACCCAGGGCAAGCGTCTTATAGAAGGTCTTGCGCCAGCCGGTGGAGCGGTCACGCGCCATGGCTACATCCGGGATGAGCGGCAGGAAAAGGTACATGGTGGAGGAGAGCAGGTAGGTGGTGATGGCGAGCAAGTCCCACGTAAGCGGGGAATGCAGGTTCGGCCACAACATGCGCTGGTTCGGGTAAGGCATAAGCCAGTAAGCAAGCCACACACGACCCATGTGCATAAAGATGCTAAAACCAGCCTGCACCAGGCCGAAGGTGGTCATCAACTCTGCGGCGCGGGTGAACGGACGGCGGAATTCTGCACGGAACACACGCAAAATCGCAGAGATGAATGTACCCGCATGGCTGATGCCGATCCAGAACACGGTGTTGACGAGGAAGATGCCCCAATAATCCGGGCGCATCACACCCGCTACACCTTGACCTTTTGCAATCAAGACACCCCACTTATAAAAAAGGAAATACACAACAATAAAGCTCAGGATGCCAATGACCGCCCAATATTTCCAGGTGGGTTTTTCGAGCATGGATTCCATCACCATATCGTTCATTTGCCCGCGTGGAAGCGGGTCGAGCATCAGGTGTTTTTCGCGGAAATGCTCTGCGGTATGACCCTGATGGTCAGCATGAGCATGTTCCGTTTGTTTTTTCTCGTATGCCATAATTACCCTCCCTTGAAGTAGGTTACGTTGGGAAGCGTGCCAAGCTCTTCAAGATGTTTTACGCCATGACTTTGCTTCCCCAATTGGGAAACAAGGCTTTCAGGATCGTCCACACGCCCAAAGACGATTGCATTCGCAGGGCAGGCCTGCGCGCAGGCAGTGGTGAATTCACCATCCACCACTTCACGTCCCTCAGATTTCGCCTTATCTTGTGCCTTATGAATGCGCTGGATGCAGAACGTGCATTTTTCCATCACGCCCACACGGCGTACAGTCACATCAGGATTGAATTGATTGGGCAAAGGTTCGGGACGTTGATAGTCGCGCCAGTTGAAGGAACGCACCTGGTACGGACAGTTATTCGCGCAATAACGCGTACCGACACAGCGGTTATACACTTGCAGATTCAATTGTTCGGCCTGTGAGTGTACCGTTGCGAATGCGGGGCAGACCGGCTCGCAGGTGGCGTGTCCGCATTGCTGACACAGCATCGGCTGGTTGGGGGTCATCTTCACTTCAGGGTATTCACCCTCCCAGAAGCGCTCGATACGGATCCAATGCATCGAACGGCCATAACCAGAATCCACTTCGCCTACGAAGGTAACATTATTTTCCATGGCGCAGGCAGCTACGCAAGCCTGACAGCCCGTGCAAATATCCTGGTCAATGACCATGCCCCATTTGCCGGTTTGTTCGGCAGCCAGCTTAACTTCAGAAATTTTCAAATCAGCTAAAGTCGCCATAATTAATGCTCCTCACCAAGACCAATGCCGTACACGCCCATCAAACTTTCAAGGCGTGAGAGCGGCTTCTTCACACCGGTCTTTTCTATTTTGACTTTCATACCAGCAAAAGCAAGGTCACCAGCTTCATTAAAGTGTTGACCAAACAGGTCGGCAGGATTGACGCCGCGCGGAATAATATTTCCATCCTTATCTACATCAGTGGCATATCTGCCATAAGCAGTATGACCCTGACCAAAAGGCATCGCGATCGTGTCGGGGCGGATGGCTGGGTACACGTAAACAGGCGCTTCCAACGCCCCGGCTTCGCTCACGATCTTCACCACATCGTCATTTTCAATTCCCAACTCATGGGCAGTTTCAGGATTCATCTCAACCCATGTATTCCACATGACTGTAGTGGTGGGGTCGGCCAATTCCTGTAACCAGGGTTTGTTCGCGCCCGCCTCAGCCAATGTCGGTGAGACGAATGGAACGAAGAAGAACTCGCCTTCCCCGGCAAACTCCGCCTCGTCAGCGGCGATGGTGCGATTAAGCATATCTTCTGCGCTGGGAACGCCGCGCCCGTCAGACATCTTCCAATAGCCGCCGTGCTGCTGAAAATACGCCATAAAAGTGGGGATATCCAACGCAGAAATGGAGCCGTCTGCTTCGCTCATCAAAGATGCGATTTTGCTCTGCAAAAATTCAACTTCATCTTTGAAAGGAAGGGCTTCGGCAAACTTGCCACCGGCCAATTGAGCGGCGGTGATCAACACATCCGCAGTAGCGCGGGTATTGTAATAAGGTGAAACGACTGGTTGAGCGCCGGACAAAACAGGTTGAGCCGAACCAGTGGCTACACGCTGATAACCCCAGGATTCGAGTCCGTGGTGGTCAGGGAAGACGTAATCCGCTTCGCGCGCAGTTTCATCTGGGAAGGTCGCGAAGGAAATGATCTGGCTGACGTATTTGCTCGCGCCGCCAAATTCCAGCGAGTTCGGCAATTCAAAGAGCGGGTTGACGCCATGCACAAACAAAACCTTGATCTTGCCATCGAACATCTTCTGAACAAGCGCCTGCATCTCCCTGGCGGAAGCGGGACGGTTGTATTCCGTCTGGTTTGGGGCAAGGGCTGAGAGGTACACGCCGCCAGGTTTGCCCAAATTGTCGGAAAAGGCATTCAAAGCGAGCACAGCTTCGGCAACGGCAAGCCCATTGCTTTGACCAAGCGCCGCGCCGCCGGGGATGGCAAGCGCGCCAGTGGAATTTGCAAACATCTCAGCGAGGTGTTCCAGCGTTTCGAGTTTGATTCCGGACTTCGTTGCCGCATCTTTTGGATCCACACTGGCAAAGGCGCGCGGCATGGCGCCGCCGCGAATCTCAGCGGCGAGTCTGCCGATTGCAAGGGCAACCAGCGCCTCGGTCCCGGGGCGAAGCGGAATCCATTCATCCGCCTTGCCGCCAGTTGAAGACATGCGTGATTCAAATTGTACGAATTTGCCGCGCAATTTTGTCCTGGCTTCGCGCAGACCGGCAAACCCGCGAGTGTATGAAACGGGGGAAAGCCAGGTTTCGAGGAAGTTCGCGCCAAAGGAGAAGACCACCTGCGCCCCACCCACATCAAAGAAAGGCAGGCTGGCCTGACCGAAAAGATTCTCAGCGGCCTTGCTCAAGGTGGCGCGGGCTTCGAACATGCCCAATGCGCCAAAGCGCATCGGGGCGTTCATGCCTGTTGCATTTGCAAGATCAGTCACGAGGTCAAAGATATGATCGGGAGCCATGCCCATTAAGAAGGCGATCTCTTCGGGTTTGTTATTCTTGAGAGCATCTGCCACCACTTGAATGGAGGCATCCCAATCCATTACAGCAGTGGAGTCACCGCCGCGCGAACTACGTTTGATCGGGTCGGTGACGCGGTCTGGGTTGTACAAACCTTGTAAAGTTGCCTGGCCGCGCGCGCAAGTCTTGCCGAGGTTAAGCGGATTGTTCGCATTACCTTCGGTCTTGATCGCGCGTCCCTGGCTGGTGCGGACGATGAGTCCGCAGCCTGCCGCGCACTCGCGGCATGTAGTGGCGTAATAGGTACTCTGGCCGTTATAGGTGTATTCGGGCATCTGCATGTACGGCTCGCGTTTGACGTACCGCGAGGCAGGCCCGCAACCGGTGAGGATGGCAGTGGTTGCCGCGCCTACACCAGCCAGTTTTAGAAAATCACGCCGGGAAAATTGTTTGCTCATATTGATTCCTTTCGCCCGGTTAATAATGACACGTGCCGCAGTCGCTGAGTTTGACCAGTTTTTCATGGTCTTGGCCAGCAGTTTCAATGTGGCAGTTCAAACACCACCCCATGTTGAACACCTGCGGGTTTTGCGCGATGGTTATTTGGGATTTATCGCCCATATCCCCATGACAATCTTCGCAGTTCTTCCCTGCCGCAACATGCGCACGATGATTGAATTGAACGAAATCCGGCACTTGCGCAACGGGAACCCATTCAATGGGTGTTCCCTCTTGGACGTGTTTAACCAAAAATCTCAATTCAGAATTTGGGTCGGTGGTTTTCGTAATCTGGTTATGGCAACCCCAACATTTGGCTTGCGAGGGGATGCCCGCTGAGGGTCCCTTGGCAGCGCCGGGATGGCAATACAGACACTGAATGCCAAAGGCAGCATGCTTCCAATGCGGGAACTGGATCGGCTGCGCAGGCGGCTGCTGGGTCGTATACAAACCGTAGGCCGCAAGGCTGAACAGCGCCAGCACGGCGATTCCCACCGCGATCAGACCAAGAGGCTGTTTCAGCCAGTCAAATATTCTTTTGATCATGGATGCTCCTGAAATAAACTTACCGCTTGTTTAATAATTTACTAAACTTATTTGCAGAATTTGCAAGTAAAAAATCACAATTCTGGTTTAGTAATTTACGCGGCACTTTGTAAGCACAAAGCCGCCGTTTTGGAAGCGGCGGCAAAGGCTGAATTACTTACTCGATACAATCAAAACAAAAGGATGCTAAAGAATCCGTCATGGCATGAACGTATATAAAACCCGTCCCGAAAAACATCAGGACGAGAATAGGATATAGAACTTTCATGAATACTTCCATGACACTCTCCATAATATCTTAATTGCTGAACCCCGCCAGCAAATAACTCGGCGCATTATACAATGAAAGTGTAAAAAAGTACATACAAGAGTTAAATTATACGATTTGAACACATGATACAATCATAGTTAATAATCGATGAAAACATCCCATATTTCCGCCATCGTTTTATTATTCATCATCCTTGCCGGCGCGCTGGCGTTTGCAAATTTCAACCAGCCCGCCGTCTCAGCGCAAGGCATAGCCGGGTTTACCCTGCAAACCATCCCCACCCCCCCAGTGGATGATACCTCCGTGATCGGCTCCACCGATGGGATTCTCGTCATGGGCATTGTAATCGTATTGATCATCGCCCTGCCGCTGTTGTTTCGCAAAAAACATAAATAAAAAAAAGCAGACGGGTTGTTCCCGTCTGCTTTTTATAATGAAATCAACCCAAGCTCGATGCCGCGCCGCACCGCCTCGGTTCTGCTCGAAACCCCCAGCTTTGCATACAAAGACGAAAGATGAAATTTCACCGTATGTTCGCTGATGCCCAGCGCCAGCGCGATCTGTTTATTCGCCAGCCCCTGGGCCATTAATTGGAGGACTTCCTTCTCCCGCGCAGTCAACGGCTCGATCAGAGAATCATCGCCCGAAGATTCTCCTGCTCGAGGAAAGCGCATCCATTCCCCGACCAGGCCTGGTGCGCCGACCCAAAGCCCTTCCCCCACTGCAAGGACTCCCGCCACCAATTCATCTTCCGTGGCTTCAGCCGAGAGAACGCCCCACGTCTGCACTTTGGAATTCAATAAAGATCGCACTGAATCAACATCATCTGCCAAAAATAAAATCGCGTACTCTTTTTTGCCGTTCTGCAACGAAACAGAAGAGACCGAGGCAAGCACCACCACCTCGGTCTCATTTTCATCTACGCTTTCAAGGTTAACGGCTTCACCCACCACATTGATTTTGGAATGGCCGTTCAGCATTTCACGCAGGCCAACCCGCAAGGCATGGTTCGGCGAAACAATCGTAACCCGGATCAATTATCTTTCTCCAACAACCACATTCACCACTTCCAACCTGCCGCCGCGCAGCACATCCAGCGGAGTAAGCTTGCCAACCACATCCCCGCTCAGGCGTGTGAACAACTCATCGTGATGTTCAATGGCTTCACCTGCAACACCTGCAAGGATGTCGCCCACCATCAAGCCACCTTTGCCTGCGGGGCTGTCAGCTTCCAGGCCAACAATCAAAAGACCTGTCTCCTGTTTGCGGTTCAATTGCTTTTGACCATCTTCAGGAATGTTCACGGTCTGACTGCGAATGCCGAGATAGCCACGTTTGATCTTGCCATGCTTGGCGAGAGTCTCGGCAACTTTCCACGCCACATCGACAGGGATGGTGATGGCTCCGCCATGGCCAAAGCCAGAGGTGTTGATACCAAAAACCTGGCCTTCTCCATTAATAAGCGGGCCGCCGGAAAAGCCTGGGTAGGAAACCACATCGGTTTTGATGTAGCTTTCCAACATGCCGCCGCGTCCCGTGCGGACGGGGCCGCCAATCGCGTTCACCGTGCCAAAGCTGGATTCGATTCCTCTTTTAGAGGGGCGGCCAATTGCCAGAACGAACTCCCCCACACGCGCAGGAGTCTTTGCAACTTCAGCGGGAGTGGCTGAGGCGGAGGATAATTTCAAAACGGCCAGATCAGTTCCCGGGTCCCGACCAGCGAGGCGGGCTGTTAATTCTATCCCATCGCCAAACAGCACTTTGATATCTTCGTCGCGTTCCACAACATGGTCGGCGGTCAAAATCATATCTTTTGCAAACGCAATTCCGCTGGCCGGGATGCGGCGGCGCGCATCCACCAACACGGTGGATTTGCCCGCGTGCCCGGCGGCGGATGCCATTGCATCAGAAAGTTCGGAAAAAATATTTTTGCTCATGGGTTATCTCCTTGTCGCCAGTATAGCGGAGGCGTGCCTGGAGTGTATCGCCGAAATGGGTTGTTTAGCGCTGGACATTCGGGTAGGTGGTTACGGCTTCTCCAACCCATGCGCGGTCAATAGTTTTTCGTCTTCCAAAATTTCATGAGTCAAGCCGTCTGCAACGATCTGGCCTTCATCCATGATGATGGTGCGCGGAAATAATTCCTGCACCAGTTTCATATCATGCGTGGAAACCAGCATCGTGATCGGCAGTTCGCGCAGTAAATTAATTAATGTTCTGCGCGCGCGCGGGTCCAGCCCTGCCGAGGGTTCATCCAAAATCAACAAACTCGGGTTCATCGAAAGTACGGTTGCAATCGCAATGCGTTTTTTTTCGCCAACACTCAAATGATGCGACAAACGATCTTGATACGAAGACATGCGCACAGCTTCCAGCGCGGCATTCACACGCGCGCGGACATCTGTCTCGGGCAGGCCCATGTGCAGCGGACCAAAAGCTACATCTTCAAACACGGTTGGAGAGAAGAGCTGGTCGTCTGGATTCTGGAACACGAGTCCGACCATTGCGCGGATGGCGGGCAGATTGTCACGCGTGAGGCATTTACCGGCAACTTCCACTTCGCCATGCCCGCCCAAAATTCCATTCAGGTGCAGCATCAATGTGGACTTGCCCGCGCCGTTCGGTCCCACCAATGCAACCTTGTCGCCACTGCATAAGTTGAACGAAACGCCATGCAAAGCTGCATGTCCATCGGGGTAGGAAAAATGTAAATCCTTCACGGTCAACACATCGCCGTCACATTCGGGCATTTCAAAATTATTCACCACATGAGTAACTGGCATCATAACCTTCCAAGTACTTGAACAATAAAAATGACCGCAATCGCAAACGCGGTGACGTAATAATCGCCAGGCTTCATTTCATGCGGATTCAACGTGTAAAGATGACCCGAATACCCGCGCGATAACATCGCATTGTAGATGCGGTCACTGCGCTCGTAACTTCGCAAAAAGAGTTGACCTGCCATATTGCCCGCCACCTTCGCCCGCCACAAAACGCCTCCCCCCGACCTGTTACCTGCCACTGCCGCCGAACGAGATTCCCTCGCCCTCAGCAGACGGAAGACTTCATCCGTCAGCACAAAGAGATAACGATAAAGGAAAGCGATGATCGTGGTGAGAATAGCGGGGACGCGCAAATGCTCCAGCGCATGGATCAGGTCCGGGAAGCGTGTGGCCGCCACGAGCAGGATCGCCATCTGCACCGAAAGCCAGGAGCGGATGAGGATGCTCACGAAGCGCAGAAGTCCCATATCTGTGATGGTGAAATCCCATGCAAGAAAGAAGAAAGAGGAAAGAGGTTTGCCCGGCATGGAAAACAAAACCGTGACCGCGATCAACGCAAAAGGCAGGGCAATGATGGAACGCTTGAAGGTGTACCCAATTCCCAACTGCGAAAGCAGGTTTGCGGCGAGCAAAAATATCCACGCGCCAACAAAAGCCAGCCATGCGCCGTCGGGGAGCAACGCGTTCGAGGCAATGTAAATGACGGTGACAAGCGCCTTCACACGCGGGTCGAGGCGGTGAAGGAAACTCTGCTTATCGTGGTAGCGGTCGAAGGCGTCGAAGTGCATGGGGATTTACGATCTACGATTAGAGATTGGAGACTGGGGGCTGGAGATTGGAGATTTGCGATTGGAGATTTGTGATTTCATGCCGCGGCCAATCAGCAAAGCAATAACGCCTGCAACGATCACGCCAATGATGCCAGCGGCAATTTTGGAGGCGGTTGCAGAATTCAGAAATGGGACAGCATATCCAGCTAAAGGCCCAACGCCAGATTGGGCTGTTTGAAAGAAGCCAAGATCCATGGCAACACGATTTAAACCATCGGGGTTTGTAGAAGCGAAAGGGGAAAGCAATACAACCGCAAGCGCAATAACCCCGCCAGCGAGCACCCATCCGCGCCCACCTTTGGCAGATTCAGAGTCTTCGCCAAGCAGGTCGGGGCGGGTTTGCAAAATAAAGGAAAGCGCGGCAACCGTGATGAACGCTTCGCCCAACCCGATCAACACGTGAACTCCAAGCATGGCAGGGATGACAATCGTCAACTGGGATGTGCCGCTTAACCATAATTGAAGCGCGGTCAGCAATGCGCCCGCCATCACGGATAACCATGCGGCTACGCCAGCCACGCCAAGTTTTACGGCCTTCGATTGACTCGCAACTCCACGGTATAGTCCATAACCGATGGCGGCAGTGACCAGCCCCATGTTCAGGATGTTCGCGCCCATGACAAGTAATCCACCATCCTGAAAGAGCAGGGCTTGCACGGCGATCACGGCGGTCATCACCAGCATCCCCGCCCAGGGACCTAGCACAATGGATGCGAGCGCGCCGCCCAACAAGTGACCAGACGTGCCACCTGCCACAGGGAAGTTGATCATCTGCGCGGCGAAGACAAAAGCAGCCATCACGCCCATGAGCGGCACCTGCTTTTCGCCGAGCGCCTTATTCGTTTTGGAAATGGCAAGGCCGAGGGTGACGATGGTGATCGCCCAGCAGATGGCAGAGATTGCGATGCTGAGAAATCCATCGGGAATGTGAAGTGGAGTGGGTGAAAATTGCATGTCATTGTCCTTTCTGACAATCGGGGCATAGACCAAAAAATGTAATATGGCTATCGGTCAGGTGATAGCCGCTCTCAGACTCTAATTGACGATAAAGTTTTTGCAGCAGCGCGTGCTCGACCTCCATTTCGCTTCCGCAGCTTCGGCATTTCAAATGGTGATGTTCATGGCCTGCAATTTCATAGACGAGATGTCCATTGCCCAGGTGAGCGGGGTGTGCCAGCCCATTTTCCGCGAGAAATTCCAGGGTGCGATAGACAGTGGTTTCGGTCAGGCTGGGTACGTCTGCGCGCGCCTGTCGATAGACTTCGATGGGGGAAAGGTGTTTCGCGGAGTGGCGCAACACATGCAGGATCGCCAGCCTTTGCGGCGTCATGCGGTATCCACGGGCACGGAGTTGAGGGGTGTATGCTTCTGAGCAGAACATGGACTTCCTTATTGCAACTTTTTGCAATAGTATATTTTATAGAATGGCAGGAGTGGGGGTTTCTTACGTACCGCAAGATTTATCTTGCGAGTGGCGGTTTTACCTCAAAACACGTGCAACATGAATGTTGCGGTACGTTCGTGAATCCTGTCAAAGTATGGGCTCTTCATCGAAACAGAAGCAGGTAACAGGTCAGGAAAAGAGGCGGGGAACTTGATCAAAAAATGTGACATTAGTTACAGTATTTTTGACATGATTTGTGCAATACTTCACATAGCGTGAAGTATAAAATTCTGATTTCTTAAATCAAAAGGAGAATTTCAATGAAAGACATCATCTTCCTGCTGTTGACGGGCCTGCTGTCGGCGTACTTGTGTTGGTATTTTTACCAGCGCTACAGCCTGAACAAAGCGCTGCACAACCTGTACTACTTGATGGGTTTTGCGGTGCTTTTGGTTTCGGGGCTTTTGCTGATATTTCTCGGCCTCGGCATCCTCGCCTCACCCTACGTGCTGACGGTTGCCAGCCTGATCCCGTTGGGCATTTCCATGGGGTTGGCGGAGGAGTATTTCCCGAAATGGAAAACGTACTTCAAGTGGTTTGCGGCAATCGGTTTTCTGGCGATTGCCATCACCAGCATCGGCGGCATGGACGCGCTCAAGAAGATTGCGGTTCCGCTTTTCCATGGCGTGGCGGGGCTGGTGATCTTCGTCGGCCCGTTCTATGCCAAGGGCGCGCCGAAGGGATTTTGGTGGGTCAGCGTTGGCGGCGTGTTGATCGGGCTGGGCGGCATTGCCCTGGCTTTCATTTCGCTCGGCAAACAATTGCTGTTCTTCAGCCCCGAGTTCGTGACGCTGATTCTCACTCCCCTGCTCTTCCTGATGGCGGGCGCGTATGTGTTGGGGTTTGCGAAGAAGGGATAATGGACGATAGACAATGGACGACGGACGATGGTCAATCGTCTATCGTCCATCGTCATATAGAGGCTTTCAAATGCAATTTATCAAAACCCGCTTCAACTATTTATTCAATTCCACCAAGGGATTGATCCTCATGGCGATTGCGATGGTGGGCATTGTCACTGCGGTTTGGGGAATGCTCTCCGGCCCGATGGCTGAGATGGGCGTGCGCGAAGTTGTCATCAAACTGCTAGGCATGAAGATCGTGCAGGCGGAACGCGAGGGGCGCATCATCATTTTGTATCATTCGATTGCCATGGCAATCATTGCCATCGAGACCTACATGGTGACGGGTTTGCTGAAGATGAAAGCCTTCTTCAAGACCGCCATCAATGCCGCGATCACAGTCGGTTATCTTTTGACGATGGTCTTCGGTATGGGCTTCGCCTACTTCGGGCGCAATTGGGCATTTCATGGGCTGTACATCACTGGGCTTTCCTTGATTTTCTTCGCGGGCGTGATGTTGATCGTTGCGCTCTGGCCGTGGAACAAGGAATATTACATCACCGACAAAGAATATTCCCATACCAAAAGCGGACTCGACCTCGAACGCACCGCATTTTTTGCCACGGCTGTCACCACCGTCATTTCGGCATTGTTCGGCGCGGTACCTGGCTCCTATTATGGGCACGGCTTCGAGACATTTCTTGCCGAGAACATCATCCGCATCCCTGAAAAAACGGTGATGGAATATTCGGTCATCGGCCACCTGCACATCATGCTGGCCTTGATCGGCATCATGATCACGCTCATCATCGGGCGTTGGCTGAACTTCAAAGGCGGCCTGCATAAGTTCGCCATGCCGTTGATGATTCTCGGAACCATCGTTTTGAATCTCGGTGTGTGGGGCGTGGTCACGCCGCTGGAACCTGTGGCGCACATGATTATCTACGTCGGCGCAACTCCGTCCATGTTTGCGGCTCTGCTCTTGCTCATCTGGGATTGGAAAAAACTCATCAAAGACGGCACGGCTCATCTGCAAAAACCAACTTTCGGTCAAAAGATCGGAGCGCTCCTGCGTGATCCGCTCAAATTCGGCCCCACCTGGCAGATGCTTTTCATGAACTTCACCACCAGCGGCATCGGCATCTTCATGGCGATCAAGCTCGAAGAAATCTTCCGCGTGTGGCCTGCCCGCGAAGAACGCATCGAGTTGACGGGTCACTGGCACGTTCTCTCCGCCATCATCGCCACCATCATCCT